>NZ_CP037920.1:3919799-4274799 GCF_007748195.1 Gimesia aquarii | reverse complement strand
CACTTTCCGGCAACCCATAATTCATCATACATCAGTGGCGCACAGGAAAGAACTTGTTTGAAAGGCTGGGGCTTGCGTTTGATATGAATCTGACCAGATAAATCTGCAGCAGATTCCCAGGCAGATTCAGGGGTACCATAAAACAGACCATAAAGGGAGCTATCCGGTGCTACTACAAATGTAATACAACGCTTGTCATTTGGAATCATTGCAGCAGAGAGGTTTACGACCTGTCGAACAGGAGTCTGCTTGACTCCAATAATTCCCACATTCGTGATCAAGGCTCCCAACCAATGGAAGAAATTCAGCAGATCGGGACCGGAAATGCCCGGGAAGAAATATTTGCTTCCCCCAGAGAATCCGACTACTTCATGAGGGAATACTGGCCCCATAATTTGTAGGATATCATAATCCTTAATACGAGAATTAATGGTGACAGGGACATCCATTTCCAGAAGTCCCTCAGAAATAGCAGACGTTTGTTCTTTTGTGAGCGTTCCGATCTGGGTGAGTTTATCAGGTTGGTCCCACTCATGATTGAAAAGCCCTACATTCTTGTATTTTGATTCCCGCTCGTTTTCAGAAATTCCCAATAACTGGCAAATGTCTTCCTCTGGCATCGGAGGGTGAGTACCGAGTGCAACCAAAACGTCGATCTGTTTTGCAACCGGGCTGAGAATTCGATGGAAGGTAGAAAACAAAAGAGGCAACGGCGCGGTTCGGGTCGCATCGGGAACAATAAGCAGAATGCTTTTATTTCTATAATCTTCAACAGGAATATGGGACTCGAACCATTGAATCACTTCCTGTTGTGTAAGAGTATTATGGACGTTTTTCATTAAGAAAATTACTTTCAGACGAGTCTATTTAAGGTCATTTGTTCTTCATATTCTGGTGGGACAACGAAAACTATTATATAAATATTTTTTGTAAAAAGTGAATCGTGCTCCCCCTCGTTCCAGGAAAGTCGTAATATCACACTGACTGTGGTTAAACCAGTCTCATGGGAATGAACTTGCGAGACTCTTGATTGAAATAGAATGTTCACATCACTTTTTTGATGGAAGTCAAAAATTCATAAGAAAACTTACCAGATAGACTGGTCAAAAGTAGCGTCGATCTAGTAACCTCGTAGGATGCGCTGTAGATATGATTTGAGAGCTTACGCTCTCATTTCTAAACTGAGCCATTTTGGCTTTTTTGTTGAAGTCGAGAGATCAAAATCATTGTGTTCAGACCGATAAATTCGTTGGTCCAGAATATACTCAGGACTGACTTATGCAAATAAATGGGAGTGTTTCCATTATGCGAGTTGCGTTTTGGGATCAGGCAGGAGGCCGTCCATGACGTTAGCAGAACTGCTGGAAAATCAATTTCGCGCAGATATACGTTTTCGAGGAGCAGCATATATCGAAGCAGAACGAGTTGAGTTAACTCGAATTACTGCCGATCATATATTTGCTGTTGTTCGTGATGGTGTCGAATATCAGACGCAATTATCACGTGACGATGGTAATTTGAAAACGTATTGTACTTGCGACCAGTTTCAAAAGTTTAATGTCTGCAAACATCTTTGGGCATCGATTCTTGCTGTGGATGATGCGGGATATTTGACAGGTACTGTCAAACCTGGATACATACCTCCTTTCATTATCGAAAATGCTCCACTCTCATTTGATGAGGGAGACGAAGATTTCGATTTCTCCATGCCTGCTGAGTTTGAATTGGGGAGCCCTCGTTCCAGAAAGACCAAATCAGGCGACAGTCAATCAACAGCAGTTTCTGCTAAGCCCCGGCTGCGCGAATGGGAAACCCGCCTCGTCGATCTCAAAAACGAATTTGCGCTGGCACCCGTACTTTCGAAAACAACTCAACAGGAACGCGAAATCTTTTATGAGATTGATGTGGAAGAAAGTCTGGAGTCAGGGCAACTTGTAGTCCAAACTTCACAGCGACAGCGGCGTGCAAATGGTCAATGGGGTAAGCTGAAGCCACTCAAGCTGAAGGCTGGTCAGTTGCAGGAAGTCGAACATGAAGACGACCGTCGGATTCTTGCTTACCTATCTGGAGGAACCCCCGAAAGGACAAATTGGCGGGCTCAGCAAACAGAAACCCAGATTGCAGCATTTCGATATCGGGTTCCCTATGAATTATGTGAATTGATTTTACCTCTCATGTGTGGAACTGGTCACGTTCGATATCTGGACCGTCAGCCTGATGATGTTGATTCTCTGATCTGGGACGCAGAAAATTCCTGGGAATTTTGTATGGGGGTCGAACGGAACCGAAAAGAGTCAACCTGGAGGCTGCAAGGCCACTTAAAACGTGAAGAGGAAATTTTAAAGATTTCTGCAGCAAGATTGATTGTTCCAGGTGGTTTGGTATTAACACACGATCGAATTACTCCGTTGGAAGATTACGATGCGTTTCCATGGATCAAAATGATCCAGTTAAACGAGACTATTGAAGTGGAGGATGGAGAACAGCAGGAACTGGTAGATCGCTTATTAGATATGCCCGTTTTACCTCGGTTGCAGTTACCTGAAGAATTACATCTTGAAGAGATTACCTGTGAACCATTACCAGAGTTATTAATTCATTCTCCGCAAAAAAAACGTTGGCAACAGGACCGCCTTTATGGCGAAATTCACTTTAATTATCTGGAACATTTGGTTTCAGGAGCCAGTACACAATGGGCCATCGTTGATAGGGAAGAAAAACGATGCATACTACGTAATCGAGAATTGGAATCGAAGGCCTGGACTTTATTGCAAGACAGTGGTTTTCGCAGGCTCTTGGATCGTCGTATTCAAGGCCGTGATGTCGAAATTGCGGCGCGGGACTTGGGGAATGCGGTTCGTGAATTAATTAAAGAAGGTTGGGCGGTTCGTGCTGATGGTAAGCAGGTTCATCAACCCTCAGCCATGCAATTCAAAGTACAGTCTGGAATAGATTGGTTTGAATTACATGCTGACATTGATTTTGAAGGCCAGACCGTTCTCTTTCCTGAATTACTTTCTGCATTGGCCCGCGGCGATACTTCTATTCGACTTGATGATGGATCACTTGGAATTCTTCCTGAAGAGTGGATTGAGCAATATGGAATTCTGGCTGGACTCGCTGTTACCGATGAAGATCACCTCCGTTTTGCACCTAATCAGGTCGCTTTACTGGATGCCCTTCTGAATGCACAAGAGTTTGTAGAAACAGATGAAGTTTTCGATGAGTTCCGGGAAAAGATTCGCTCATTTTCAGGAATTTTGATCGAAGACGAGCCTGATGGATTTAAAGGTGATTTAAGAAAATATCAACTTGAAGGTTTAGGATGGTTACAGTTTTTACAGGATTTTCATTTTGGTGGCTGCTTGGCTGATGATATGGGCCTGGGGAAAACGGTTCAATTACTTGCATTGCTGCTGAGACGTAAAGAGACTCGCGAAGAACATTTACCATCTTTGGCTGTTGTACCAAAATCTCTGATGTTCAACTGGCTACAGGAAGCGGGTAAATTTACACCTTCTCTTAAAGTCATTGAATATTCGGGCGGTGATCGTAGTAAAATCATCGAGCAATTACCTGATTATGATTTAGTATTAACGACTTATGGTACGATGCGTCGAGATGTAACACTCATCAAGGATATTCAATTTGATTATGCTGTCCTTGATGAAGCTCAAATGATTAAAAACTCAGGATCACAAGTCGCGAAAGCATCGCGCCTGCTGAAAGCAAAACATAGGCTTGCATTAAGTGGTACTCCTGTTGAAAATCATTTAGGTGATCTTTGGTCGATCTTTGAGTTTCTCAATCCGGGGATGTTAGGACGTAGTTCCGTCTTCAAAACCTACACGAGTGATATTGAGGACAAGAATTCGCGAGTCATGTTGGGGAATGCATTACGCCCCTTCATATTACGGCGGACGAAGGAACAAGTTGCCAACGAACTACCTGAGAAGGTTGAACAAACCCTGTATTGTGATATGGGCGAAGAGCAATCTCGACTTTATGACGAGTTGAGACAACACTATCGTGACTCAATTTTAGGGATGGTCGAATCAAAGGGGCTTGGCAAGACCAAAATACACGTTCTCGAAGCATTATTGCGTTTGAGACAAGCGGCTTGTCACCCAGCCCTGCTTGAACGTGGTGAAGCCATGGATGCTTCAGCAAAAATGGATGTTTTAATACCACATCTGGAAGAATTGATTGAAGAGGGACATAAGGCCCTTGTGTTTTCTCAATTTACCAGCATGCTTTCCATTGTGCAGGAACATTTAGATCAGAAAGAGATCGTTTATGAGTATTTAGACGGTCAAACCCGTGATCGTAAAGAACGAGTTGAGCGATTCCAGACTGATAAAGAATGTGGCATATTTCTGATCAGTCTGAAGGCGGGTGGCCTTGGATTGAATTTGACTGCCGCGGATTATGTTTTCATTCTAGACCCCTGGTGGAACCCAGCTGTAGAAACACAGGCCATAGACCGTGCACATCGTGTGGGGCAAACGAAACGTGTCTTTGCTTATAAGCTGATTTGCCGTAATACGGTTGAAGAAAAAATTACGGAATTGCAGCAACAGAAACGTGAATTGGCAGATGCGATACTCGAAGAAAATCAGAGTGTACTTAAGAATCTGTCGAGTGATGATCTCGAGCTGCTCTTGTCTTAATGCTAACGTTACTTACCAGACGATTGTTTTTCGGACAGCCCTCGTGTAAATGCTTCGTACGCTTCGCGGTATTCCTCAGGCACTGGTAGTCTGCGGGGGCCAAGACTATCGTTGGTTTGCTTTCGAGTACTTGTGCGATTTCGCTGTGCGGCACGTGATGCTGGTTTCAGTGATTTTAACATCTCTTCAAATTGGCGTTTTCGAGCGAGAGATTCTGGAGTCTGTTGTTTTGTGTCCGGACTTTGAAGTTGTTTTTGTAAGCGTTCAGAAAAACGCTTCATTTCTTCTTTCGACCAACCTAATTCGTCTAGTAATTCCTGGTTGACTTCTTTCCGCTTTAGTTCATCTTTAATACGTTTTAAGACTAAGTTGGCTGCTTCTTTACCATACTCCAAATTGGCATCTTCAGCCTCAGGGAGACTGGAATCGTTACCTGACCCTGTTTTTTCATTGCCATCGCCAGATGCTTGTCCTCCACTGGTGGCACTGCTACCTTGAGGATTATCTGTTTTAGAACCTACACTGGATCCTTGCCCTGGTTTTGCACCTGGCTTCGATTGGCCTTTTCCCTGTGATGCCCCTCCCTTGCCTTTCGAGTCTGCGCCTTTCTTACCAGAACCTGATTTATTGTTTTTCTGGGATGAGCCCTTTCCTTGAGAATTTTTTTGATTGTTCATTGACTGTTTAGAATCAGATGAATTTTTTTGAGCTCCTTGTTCTTGATTCCCCTTTTGTCCTGTAGAGTCGCCTTTACCTGGTTGTTTGCTCCCTTTTTGTCCCTGATCATTTTGAGAGCTATTTCCATTTTCTCCGTCCTGAGGACGTTTTGATTTTTGTTCCGTGGGTTTGTTCTTGCCTTTGGGTGGGGTATTAGCACCATCGACTTGATCTTGTTTTTTCTTATTATCAGTCCCGTTCGATTGTTTTTGCTCCTTGGAAGGAGATGGATTTTGATTCGAATTCTCAGGCTTCCTCATTCCCTTCTGAGGTTTATTTTCAGAAGAGGGAGACGCTTTTCCTGGTGATGTATTATCTTTGGGAGTCTGCGAATCCCGTTTGTTTTTTGGGGAATCAGGATTATCTTTTTTACCAGGACGAAGAGCAGGCTTCTCTTTCGGGTCACGTTGAATATCGTTGCTGCTTTTTTCCGGTTTGGCATCGGGGTCATGGTTCGGAGTGGCTTTCCCTTTCGTGTTGCCATCCGATTTACTTTTCATTGCATTGTCAGAGGGGGGAGCCGGTTCTTTTTTCCCTTTCAGAGGCTGGTCAGATTGCTTTTGATTCGGTTTAGTTTTGGGGTCATTATCAGGCTCATTACCTTTTGATGAAGGTTGTGCACTGGAGTTCTTATTTTCGGAACCTTTGGCGTCGGGCGTTCCTTTAGAGTGATCAGAAGACTTTGAAGGCGATTGATTTGGTGTTTGAGTTTGTTTTGACGAATTTTGATCCTGTGTATTTGGGTCAGAAGATGGATTCTTTGAATCTTTTTTTTCTGAATCAGGTTGTTCTGGTTTTGAATCTGAATCAGGTTGTTTTCCTTCTTTCTTCAATTGTTCCAGAATCTTTTTGATCGCTTCCTGATCGTCTTTACCAGTACTGTCTAATCCTTTTTTATCTTCCGATTTTTGATTGTTTTGTTTTGTTGATGGCTCATTTGATTTTTGTGGATTTTCAGAATCTGACTGTTGCTTTTCTTTTTTATCTTGGTTGTCCTGGTCAGTTCCTTGTTTGGATTTGTTTCCTTCTTCAGTGCCCTTTTTCGATTTGCTTCCTTCGGATTGCCCTGACTTCATCTTAGAGGAAGAACCTTTGCCCGATTGAGGGTCTCCACCTTTTCCCTTTTCCGTTTGATTTTTTTGATTCGGACTCTGTTTTTTATTTTCTTGAGATGCCTCTTGTTTTTGTTCCTGCAGCTGCTTTTGCGCTTCTTCTTTTGAAACAGGTTCCAGGATTTCAACTTTTATTTTCGGCGTATTTTTACGATTGCCTGAAGGTTGTTTATTATCGCGGGCTTCAACCCATAAAAAGACTGTTTTTCCAGGAGTAAGTCTCAAAGGTTTTAACGCAAAGTCATGAGCCAGGTCGACGCGCTTTTCGGCTCCTTCAAATAATGTTTTATCGAGTACACGAATTTGTTCCTTATCTACACGTAGATTGAGATACCTGATTTTAAAATCGGGATCCTCGGCGATGACTGAGATTGGAATCGTGCCGTTTGCTGGCATCTTTAAATCCCGTTTTGGAGATAGCAACGAGATTTCGGGGGGTAAATCAGGACGTATTACCAGTGGATAAACAGTAGGTGAAAGCGTGGTTTGGCCTGCCTCATTGCGACATTTAATCTGGTAAAAGTTAGGAAAGCTACCGTCAGCACGTAATTTTAGTTTCCAGGACGCCGTAATTCTATTGTCCTTGATTGTTTTTTCTATTTTGAATTCTTCCAGTAGAGACTTCGAGTTTTCTTCATCTGAGAAAAGAACTTCAAAGGAACTGATTGGCATATTCGTTGTTGCATCAACTGTAACTTTTGTGCCTTCCCAGGCATCAATGGCGCCTCCCGGTTGTTCAACTGAGGAAAGCTCCATGTATTTAGGATATTCATAGCGAACAGAATGAACGGTAGCAGAAGGAGGCTGAATGACTTTTACCTGAAAATCTTCAGAAACGGCATCACCAGCTTCGATGTGATAGGTTAATTCCTGTCTGATACCTCGCCCGTTTACACCAACAATTACTCCTTGATAACGTTTTAAGGTATCATCCATCGAACGCAATGTAACCGGCTCATCGACACTGCCTTGATCGTTTGATGTGTAGAAGAGCGTCACCTTTTCAGGAACTTCGCCACGTAGATCAACAATTACTTCTAACTGGCTACCAGAGAGGACCTCTGTATTACCTGGCGTTACAGAATTGATTTGAGTTTGAGTGGCAAATTCTCGTTGAGTAGAAAACGACATTGCCGCTGAAAGTGAGGGCCAGATTTCTTTGGGTGAAAACAAGGCGTAGAAGCATAATAGTGTTACAACGCCTAAGAGAGCATAAGAGAGTCTCATTAAGGGACGACGGTCGATAGCTTGGTCAGTATCAGTTTTGGAAAGTGTCAGTGCCGCTTTTTTCTCTAAAGAATTGATAATTGCTGGATTAACAGGGCGTTCCGATTTTTTTAGATCAACCAAACTCAGCAGTGAGCCTTCCATTTCATCAGAAGTCTGTTCCAGAGAATGTGCAGAATAGAGCTGGGTGACTTTTTTGAAATACGGAAGGACGAGTTTCCAAACTGCCCAGCCGAGACAGGCCAGTACAACACCTGAAAGCATTAATAATCGAGGGAGATATCCAAACCCTCCTTTAATAAACCAATGGTCGAATACAACAAACACCAGCAAATAGCCCAGTAGGATTGTGGAAATTCCAACAGCAGTTGTGAGCAGGTCATTGGCTTTGATATTGGAACTGGTTTTTGAAATCTGGTAATCCACATACTCATCGAACTTTGCATAGTGCTCTGTACGATGTTCCGTCGATTGAGGTGATTTGGATGCCGTTGACATGGAAAGCCTGCTGATTTGTAAATACTGCTTTGTGTTCTCCCATAACTATTATAGGATGATCGACGCGGGCAATGGAATTAATGTTCCTGTTTTTTTATCTGGAATCGCTTTTCCTGATTTTTCGGGGTGATTTATAGACAAATCTACAAAAATAGCTTAAACCAAACCTTTATTTTTTCTTAAAAACCACTCTGTGGTAAGAAGTACCACAAATAAAGCCAAGAAGAACCAATTGTCCCAAAGTGATATCCGCCTGTATCTTACCAGACTGTTATTCCATGATTTCTCTTTATTCATTCGGGTCAAGAAACTTGCCAGTTCTTCGGGGGGAAGCGAACTCCCTCCGGAAAGCGAAGAGATTGTTTCCAATAATGAATAATCGGCTGCTGGATTATCCATTTCGAGATCACGTGGATCAACGATGAATCGTGTTGTCGCATCAAATCCGAGTGAGACCCCATTTTTTTCTGCATGCACCGTGACCCAATAGTCGCCTGGCTCTTCAGTGAGAGAAAAAGTGGTAACTGTCGAGTCTCCCGTACTAGTTGATTCTACTTTGCTGAATTTGTCTGAGGGATTCTTCACTTGAACTGTGAAGTTGACATCAGAAATGGGATTCCCTTCGGTATCTCGCGCTCCAAATTGGATGGGGACGTTGGCTCCCGGTGAGAAGTTTCTGGGAGAGACACGTGCCCAAACGGTCTGACCAGAATCATTTTCTTTATGTGCTAACCAAAGTATCATCTGACGCCAGAATCGTTCATGCTCAGTCCGATTGCCTGAGAGAAACCATTGAAATGTAGTATCGCCGGCAAAAGCCATGATTCGCGTCTGTCCGACTTCATAAGCAAATAGAAGTGGTACCGCTTCGTTTCCTGCCGATTGTGCCAGAACTTCAACCAGATCATGCTTTTTCCTTAGTCGATTGGCTCCTTTCAATGGAGCCAATGAATTCCATTTTTGCTGATTATTGGCATCAGAACTATCCAGTTGCATCACATAACGTCTGAGCCCAAGAGCTGTCGGTACCATTTTTAGATCCTGGAAATAATGTAGATCTTTTGCAATATCGTTGCCAGCTTGCTTTTCACTGGGGCGCATTTCCACAGGAATAAAATTGTCTAACGGTGTATTCGCATAACCACCTGGTCCGAAACTATGGTAACCACCGGTTGTCAGCAGCCCCGCTCCTTTATCGAGTCGGTCAGCAATCTGTTTGATGACATCAGCCCCTAACAGATCGGCTGGAACATCTCCGATGATAAAGACATCGTACTTTGACAAATCTACTAGCTCTGAACGCAATTTTTTTTGATTATCAGAAAAGCCGCTTCCGAGAGGAATATAATCGAGTTGAATTTTGGGGTCGTTTAAGGAGCGAATGAATTTTTGTTCCGGGCGGAGTGAATCAAAGTAGACAACTTGTATGCCGCCCTTTTGAACGGTAACAATGGTTTCCAGGCGGTTATTTGTTTGCTTGATTTCTCCTTCCAAAGGGACGACTTCAACAGCAATTTTATATTCTCCTGGAATTTCAGGCGTCCAAAAAAGTTCAACTGTACTGAGTTCATTATTCTGGGTAGGGTGAATTTGTGTTGCGACACGGGAATTGCTGTAGGCGGGAGCAGGTATCATTTTGCCAGCTTCACCAATTTTCTTGCCAGTGCGATCTTCCACCAAAAGCCGAACTGTCAGATCACGATTGGCAGCGCCCAGACTACGAACTTTCACGCTGATTGGTGTAGTTTTTTTTTCGAAAACGAGTGGATCGATAACCAGACTTTCCAAAACCAAATCCAATGTCGTATCTTGCAGGCTTGATGATCCAAAGCCAATTGTATAAATCGGAATCCCTGAATCACCAAAAAAACTGGCTCGCGATCTCACATCAATGTCGTATGGAGGGAGTGCCCGCTCTGCTCCATCTGAAAGCAACAGGAGTCCGACAAGATGTTCCTGTTGTAACTGAGTCGCAATGGTTTCCAGTGAATAACCAATGGCGGTTTGTTCTCCGTTAGACTCTTCAGTAAATTCTTCAACTGGCATAAGCTCTTTGGAAAAGTTAAATCTCTTGATGCCAATATTGGGGTCCATGTTTTCAAATAGTTTATTTACAGAATTCAGAGTTTTTACTAATTCGTTTCGTCGTGTTGTGCTGCCTGGACCATCGGCAGTCTGCATGCTACGGCTGGCATCTGCCAGGATATAAAGCCATGACTGTTTTTTTGATTTATCTGTCAACTCGATTGCGGGACGCAACAACATAAATACGAGCATCAATACTGTAAGTAACCGCATCGCTATCAATGATCGACGAAGTACGGGAGATAAGTGTTTGACTCGTTTGGGATATGTTTGGAGAACCAGTAAGATCAACGCGATGATGATCAGAATCATCGTCGGCCAGGACCAGATTGGTTCAAAGATTGGTTTCATAGCATTTTTGAAGTGAATGATAAATTTATAGAAATTATACTTTTTATATTTCAGGAAGAAGCTTCTGTAGATTGGTCAATAGCATAAAAATAGTTTGCAGTAAAATGTTCCAGACAGAAAATGATCAGAAGTAACGCCGCCAACATAGGAAAAATTTCCACACCTAGACGTTCACTACGAATGGTTCGTTTAAGCCCTTCCATATCACGTGAGAGGCTATAACGTTCGACTCCCAAAAACTGGTTGAGTTCTTCAACGGAGATCGGTTGAAAATTACTTTCTCTGGCAGACACATTGACACTGAATCCGGTTGCTAGACGAGTTTGATTATTGGAGTTGTTAATAAGTTGATAATGACCCACAGCCGTTGTGTTAGGAATTAACACTGATGACTTTCCTTGTTCGACTGTAATTGGAAGTTGCTTTAAATCGGGAGTTCTTAGTAAAAATGAAACCGGGGGATTCGCAGATACAGGCCATTGATAACTGGCTACTTCACCGGCAAGGTAGTTTGTGCGATTGGATCTTGTGTGTAACAGATATCGGGTCAGTTGATCGGCGAAAGCCAGATAAGACCAGCGTGCAAACAAAAACTGACTCCAGCCTTTTGCGTCAATGCCGGTTGTTAATACGACTACTTTTCCTCTTCCCAGAGACTGTTCAACAAGTGCTGGGGAATGTCGGGAGTCAGTATAGTGTGCAATTACCTGTCCTCGCTTAGTCGGATTGACACGCCAGAACCGAGAGACTTCCATGGAAGCAAGTTCTCCCGTCCCACCCAGATTTTGGAAATAAGAGAATAGTGAATGTTGATTGTTTTCCAGATCTAAAAATTCAGGTGGAATGAATTTCAGAGATCCCAGTAATTCCATGGGAAGTAATTTCTGAGCTGCTTCTGAATTGAAGGAGACGATCATAGACTCTGGCGAATTTCCGTCACTTCCTAAGATAAAGCAAACGCCACCTCCTTTTTGAGCATATTTTGTCAACTGTTGCCAGCTTGTTGCTGATAAACTCGATACATTGATTAAATAGACAGCTGCAAAATCCTCAAGTGGAATAGATTCGACTTCATTAAGAGAAGCAACTTTGCAGAGGTATCGATTTTTTTTCAAAGCAACGAGTTTTTCAGGTGCCAGTACGTCACTCCATAAACGTGCAGAGTTTTGATCTGGACTGACAATCAAAATATGAGGTGGTGGTTCTGCTACGATCGTAAAAAAACGAACGTCATCTGGCAGATATGGGTCTGACGATGTGATGCGTAATTCCCCCTGAGTCACTGGCTGATCAATGTTCGAAAGGCTCATTTCCAGTTGAGATCCTCGATTTAAGCCAGGGTTATTAGCATTTTCTCTATTCTCTGCAGAAGAAGAGATTGTTGAGAGTGGTCGTTGATCGCGTTTGATCAATTGTCCTTTTTCATTTTGAGTGAATAATTCGAGGATCGTATTCTCTGAGGTGATTCCGGAAGAAACAATTTCTGTTTTTAAAGTTACAGAATTTCCGAGTGTAATTGACTCGCGGGAGAGCCGAATTTGTGAAATGCCAATGTTCTGTGGGTTGGTGACACCGACATCAATGATATAAATACCCAGCCACTTCAGTTTTTCCAGTTGCTGTTTCATTAATTGAGAAGGCTGACTGCTCCAAGCAGATCGTGCTAGATCTGTATATAGATAAATTTCTCGTACATATTGACTTGACCCAGACGATTCTGTTTGTGACCCTGTCTGCTCATTTTGGCTACGTTTTAAATCATCTTCCTGGCGGTTGATTGCTGTGCGCAAACGATTGTCCAGGAATAATGAATAGGCAGATGTTTTGAGGGCTTTGATTCTGGATTGAACTGCTGATAAGTCTGATTGGTAGGGTGAGATATCTTCGCTGCTGCTGCTTAGCACTGAAACTCTACTTTGTGCTGGCAAATTGCTTAGGTGTTGGCCAGCAATTTCTTTTGCTTGATCCAGGCGAGATTGATTTTCCTGTCGGTAATCCATACTGAGACTGGTATCAAACAGAAAGATGGCTGTGACAGGAATGTTCTCTGAAACAGCAGGTAACGGCTCTGATATTTCTGCAAAAATTCGACGCTGATATGGCCATAAAACAAATAATAACAACAACAAAAAGGTCGCTAATCCGACTCCACCTCGCAAATAAGTCCGATGAGTATTCATAGTTTGTTGAGAGACAGAGTGTTGTTGAAAATATCGGATTAGGCCAGCATATGACAGTAGTGCGATAACGATGATGGTTATCAGCATCACCAATTCGTATGTTGAAAAACTATAGTTGGCAGGTGGAAGTGAAGGTCTGGCCAGTGCAATCACAATTGCGATAATGATCAGTATTCTTAGTAACAATAACCACAAGTGCCGTAATTTCAGTCTACGCGAGTTTTGGATTTTACGGCGTTGGAGTAAAGCTAAAGCAGGAAAAATGATTTTCTTAGGTTTAGAGCGAAGCAGGAAATGCAAAATGACCGGGATGATTGCGAGAGCGATTCCAAATAATAAACCAGGGTGAATTAATGACATCTATCCAGTTAATTCAATCTTCAGATCAGAAATATACTTTATTCCGGTTACAGTGAGCGAAATTCGTGACTCAGGTTAAAAACTAGACCGCCCTGATGATGAATTCTGTCCACCCCTTCGGTTTTGAAGTGATGTGATATCGACGGTTTCAAGGCTGTAGTCCATATGCTCATTCAATTTTGATCCACGCGATATATTTTTAGGTATGACAAGCAGGATCACAACTTGATTTTTTCCAGATTCGGCCAAATAAATCCGAATCTGGTAATCGACGCCTTCAATTTGTGTTTCTGGTTCGAACGTACTCACTAGAAAGCTTTTGGCTTCGGTATAACCCTTTCCTTGAGGAAATCGTTCAGAGGTAAATTCCTCTGGATTTATGAATTGGTTAAATGTACCGGCGACTGCCCCTAATACATCATTGTGAAAGTTAGATGCTTCATCCATGAGCTTTTCACTTATCAGATAATGATTGCTAAGAACATAAAGATAGGCGGGACTGTCAACACTTTCACTATCCAAATCAACAGGAACTTCGACATGCCACGCACCTTCCAGACCAGGTAATTCAAGATCAATATAATCCGGTTGTCTGGTGTCGACAATTTCTATTGGGTCTGGTTGACTTTCTTCTGGAGTAGTTTCTTCAGAAGCAGTCGCAGGTGCGTTCATAGGTGCTTCAAGCTGAATGAACTCAATTGGTGTCCTCATTTTAACCGTTGGCGAAGACCAGTTTCCAGATAATGCCTGATTCCGCATGTCAACATATTCAAAATACTTGGCTGTTTCCTTTAGTCTTTGCTCATATGTTTCAGATCCACAGCCATTTAGTAACAAGATTGTGATTGATAACAATATGATGGGGGCACTACTGTTTTTGAGTTGAATATAATAATTCAATGATCTGTTTGGCATAGTCAATTTTTTCGTCCCGTCATGAAAAAAGGTATGGGATCCTTTATTATCTGGTTTTAGTTCAAGCTTTATCAATTCAAATCATAAGCAAATTTGTGTATTGCATCTTTCACTATTGTATCTCTCACTCGACGCAAAAATGGAATCTTTTAATAAATAGTTAAATGCTGACTTATTTAGGCCAAAGAAAGTAAAGAGAGCTGTCAGAATGGTTTAGATTAATCTATTTATATTGTCGGACATATAGAGAGGAACGTCAACTTCGATCATTTTGTGTGGCGAAGATTATTATTTTTCAGCACAGTACCGGATTTCACCGGCAACAAGGACCATTTCTGCCCTGCCTTGTAGCTCTTTCCCCAGAAATGGGGAATTCTGACTGGATGATCTGAGTCTTGCAGCGTCTAACTGATATTTGATATTAGGGTTGATCAACGTGATATCCGCATCAGCGCTCTCTGCGAGTGTACCCTTTGAGAGTCCTAAGATTTTTGCTGGGCCGCAAGTCAATTTACTGATCAATTCTGACCACGTTAAATGTCCCGGTGTAATGAGACTCTGTAAACAAACTGGAAGTAAGGTTTCCAAGCCGATGATTCCAAAGTCTGCTCCTATAATTTCATCGGTCTTTTTCTCAGAAGCATGGGGAGTGTGGTCTGAACAGATGGCATCGATGGTACCATCTTTTAATCCTTCAATCAGGGCATCAATGTGTTCCTGTGAACGAAGTGGAGGCAGAACTTTATAATTGGGGTCATATGTCTCCAGCATCTGATCTGTTAGGGCCAAATGATGAGGGGTTACATCTGAGGTTACATGAATACCTTTTTGTTTGGCTCGTCGAATTTGTGACACGCTGTTTTCTGTGGAAATGCACATCAGATGAATACGCCCGCGAGTCAGTTCAGCGAGGGCAATATCGCGATTCACCATAATTTCTTCTGCAGCCGCGGGAATTCCTTTCAATCCCAGCACAGTTGAATGGAACCCTTCATGCATTTGTCCTTTCTCGGCCAATTCAGGGACCTGGGCACGATTGAGAATCGGGCGATCAAACATGCGTGTATATTGCAAAGCACATCGCATGATCTCTGCATTTTCAATTGGTCTATCTGCATCTGTGAATCCAACCGCTTTGCCGGCTACAAGTTGACCGATTTCGGCGAGTTCTTTCCCTTCGTGATTTTTGGTGACAGCACCCAGGGGAAAGACATGACAATTGGCAGCGCGGGCAGCTTGAAGGAGAATGAATTCGGCAGAAGAACGATCATCCACAACGGGAGAGGTATTGGGCATACAACCCAGTGAAGTGACGCCTCCAACTAAAGCGGCTGCAGTGCCGCTTTCGATTGTCTCATCTTCTTCAAAACCAGGTTCACACAATGAAACATGAATATCAATGAAACCTGGACTTACAATAAGACCAGAAGCATCGATGACTTCATCGGCAGTTGTTGTTTCATCACAAAGACCTTTGATTTTGCCGTCTTCAATCAGCAAATTTCCCTGTTGATCAAGCTTTTGCGATGGATCGATGATATGGCCATTTTTGATGAGAATTGATTTCATCCTGGTATTCCCATGGAAGCAGTCCGCTGTAAATGAAGAAGATAAAGACAAGCCATGCGGATGATTAAGCCATTACTGACTTGTCCCAAAATGACTGAATGGGGGCCATCGGCTACATCAGGAGTGATTTCAACACCTCGGTTAATAGGGCCTGGTGCCAGGATGAGGACATCCTCTTTTGCTTTGTTGATTCTTTGTTTATTCATGCCGAATAGATGTGCATATTCACGTATGGATGGGAAATAATGTCCTCGCTGTCGCTCAAACTGGATCCTTAGTAAATTCAGGCAGTCAGTTCTACTGATGACATCATCAAGATTATTTGAAACTTCAACACCCAGATTAGAGATGTCACTGGGAATGAGAGTTGTTGGTCCGCAAACAATGACATGCGCGCCTAGTTTTTTAAGTCCCCAAATGTTTGAACGTGCGACTCTACTGTGAAGAATATCGCCGACCAGAGTCACTGTAAGTCCTTCAATTTTGCCGAAATGCTCCCGAATTGTGAAAATATCAAGCAATGCTTGAGTCGGATGTTCGTGAGTACCATCTCCTGCATTTAGAATATTTGCATCGAGGTGTTGAGCCAGCAGTTGCGGGGCACCGGGGGTTTTATGTCTGACGACAACATAAGAGACGCCCATTGCTTCGATTGTTTTGGCAGTGTCGACGAAGCTTTCCCCTTTAGACAGACTGCTTCCTGAAGAGGAAAAGTCGACAGTATCTGCGCTCAGTCGTTTAGCCGCGAGCCCAAAACTCACCCGAGTTCTCGTTGAGGGTTCAAAGAATAAGTTAGCTACAACAGTACCTGATAAGGGAGTGAGTTTGGTTTCACCAATCGCGGCTAAACGTTTAAACTCTGATGCCTGATTAAGGATAATATTGAGTTCGTCTTTAGAAAGGTCCTGCAATCCTAAAATATGCTTACGGGTCCAGCCGTTTGAAATGTCTGTTCGGTACTCATGATCGATATTCATAGTCACATCAGGTTTGAGTGTGTGCGTTTCCAAATCGGGCCGTAGACAAATAAAATTGACGCACTCCGATCGTGTCGTTTACTCAGGGTTGGAACAAATATTACCAATCCCCCCTGCTCCCTTCAAGGAGTTCACTCAGAGATATTTCAGACAGACTCTTAGTTTTTAAGAGTTTGTAATGGAGAAATGAAATCTGGAAACTTTTCCACCTGAATACCTGGAGGCAATGCAGATTTCCGTGGGACTTGTGCTTCGGTAATCATCGAGTTTTCAGGGTTAAGGCTGAGAGGGGCAAGATATTGAAATTTCCCTGTAGAGAGCCCATCAATTTGCATTTTTGAAGCATCAAATTCCTCTAAAGCCAGATCTTTTGCTTTCTTCCAGCCCGCAATCCGAATTTCTGAGGAAGCAACAGAACCTTCCCCAATTAAGCTTATTGAAGAAAGCCAGTTTTCAGGTGGCTTAAATCCGACTACCTGAAATAATGCAGCCTGTGCTAAATCAAAGACACAATCTTTAGCTTCTATCTGTATTGCTCCCGGAATGATCTTGGCATCATTCCAATTAAAGAGAATGAGTGGCCCGGTATCTCTCAGAGTAAGCTGTCGTAAGTTTAAATTGAGCTGATGATCGATTTCTGGTGGGTGTTCCAAGTAAAAAGTTGATCTCGACGTGATATTCAGACAATTTATCAGAGAAAGGTTTTGTGGTGTCTGTGTCAAATGAATGGCATGTCCCGGAACAGCAAACATAGAATTTTGAATTTCCAACTGACTTCCATTTTGTTGCTGAGGATCTATGAGCTTCCAATAAAGGGCATCACGTTCAATTTTGCGACCTTTTATCTGTTCATGATTCAATTGTGTAAAAAAACAAGATTTCAGAGTCAGGCTTTGAACTGTGACGTTTAAAAGTGAAGGATGAGGGGCATCTTTTGTCACTTGCTTTTTTGAAGAGGAATTTTCTGATAGATCAATGAGAATTACATTTTCCAGCATCAATTGTTCTGCAACAATAGTCAATGCTTCTTCACTGATGTTTATGATGGCAGGTTTTTTTGCGGGGCCTCTAATTATCAGAGATCCTACAGTTGTAATTTTTGTCGGTTCATAGGGAGTGGAAGAATCAAGTAGAATGATTCCCTGTTCGTTAGGAGGAGGGATCAATCGGAGTTGGGAAGCTACAGATCTTGTTAGCTGATTTTGATTCTTTGTAGCCATTGATTTTTGAGGTTCAATCGTGTCTTGTTTCTTGAGCGAAACGTGTGAAGTGATTTTGAGGAACTGGTTACGTGCCCCTTCATTCAAAAGTGTCAATGACAGTCCTGAGAGCACGAAAATTAAAGCAGCTACGATTGACAGAGGTGCTGTTTTATGTAGTTTGGAATTCGCTGATGATGGGACCGCTTGAGCATCAAATGAAGAGTGAAAACTCGTTAATATTTTATGACTCGCTGTTGATTGAGTAGGCCAGTTTTTTTGTGCTTCCTGTATGCTCGAAGGTCGTTGTTCTGGGTTGGAAGCAGTCAATTTCAGTAAGGCTTCAGCTAGTGAATCTGGAGTCTCGGGAGCCCAGGAGCGAATATCTGGTATCGTTTTCGTTTGATGACAGGCAAGTTTCGCTAGTGGATCACCGGTGGTAAATGGGGGGCGGCCAGCCAATAGTTCCCAGAGCAGACATCCAAGCGCATAAATATCACTTTGGTAATTCGGGAAGTGGCCGGTGCCAATTAATTCAGGGGCGATACCATCGTAACAACGAGGGGGTAATGAGGCATGGATAGTGAGTTCAGGAGAAAGAATTGATTCAATACCTGTATCAACTAAGGTGGCAATTCCATTTGAGCTCAATCGCACATTCCAAGGGCGAATGTCACTGTGAACAACTTTTCGTTTTTCTAATGATACTAAAGCATCCAGTAGCTGGGCTCCGATCGCGAGCACGACAGGTACAGGAAACCGCCCTCTTCGAATGAGTAGTTCAGATACAGTTGCGGATGGGACATATCGGCTCACAATGACAATTTTGTCTTGGAGCTGTTTTATGATGCGAGGATATACCAGAGAAGGATGATCTAAGCCTTTCAAGCTTTGTAATAATTTCTGAGCATTTTGTTGGAGGAGATCAAGATTATCTGACTGTGGTCTGGTGATTTTTAAGACGCAGCGCTCTGTACTCTCTGGAACATTAGCAATATAAGTACTGGATTTGTGGCTATGACCTAATTCAGAGATGAGCAGATAAGGCCCAATTGCCAGTTGTTCCGGATTCCCAGACTCTAAAGTGCGTGCCTGGAAAGGAGTGATTTTCTGTGCCTGGACAAGTGCATCAATCCAGACAGAATCAAAAGCAGGAATACCTCTTGCTAGTTTTTTTACTCTACGTCGACAACGCTTCAAATCAGTGGGCGTGCAGAGCTTTAGCTTTGTTAATCGCTGTATTAACTCTTTGGAAGGAGGTTCCAACAATGTGAATGAGTCCTTTTTCACATAAAAATTCTAAAGAAGCAATGACAGGCAATTCATTATTTTCTGTCGTCGATCTGATTACACATTATTAAGGTGAAATCGGGCCTATTTATGACAAAAAATAGTAAATTTCGCAAGAGCGATCTATCTGTGGCTAGCAACGTGAAAATAACAGAGAGATCTTTTCTAAAACTGGTAATCTGGGGTATAAGGTAAGCTGCAATTATCCTCTCTCTAGTGAATTAAACAAGAAGTTTTGACTCATGAATTATTCTGAACAGGAGAGTGTGCTGATCGTTGGTGACTATCAGACTCTCGAAATGAGGGCTGTTTTAGATTCTCTTAATGAAATTTGTTCTGAAGCACGACTTTTTCATAGTAAGAAGATAAACACCATCTCTGAGGAATTAGAAGCTCCTGCATTAATCATTATCTGTCAAAACTGGCCAGATGAGTTCGATTCGGATGAATTGGGAGGGCTCATCAGCCGTTTTCCAATCAGTCGTTTTATTTGTTGTTATGGAGTCTGGTGTGAATCAGATGGAAGAACTAGAACAGAATGGCCTCTCAGTGTTCGTGTTCCCGCGCGCAGCGCTCACGTACGGATTCGGCAAGAGTGGGATATTGTCCATGGAAAGGCAATCGTACTACCTCTAACAGCAGGACGTGATGAAGTTTTTCAATCGGAGACTTTTTTTGAACAGTTCAGATTAGATATCGATGGAGTTTCTCCATTGATCAAATTGAATTCGGGTGACTGTTACTATAAAGCGATGTTGGAGGAGTTAATCGTTTCCTGGGGAGGAAAAATTGCGAAAGAGGATCAGAATGACAATGTGGAATTGTTGATTATTGATTTAGATCCATGGGAATTAGTCATGGATGAGTTGATTGTGCAAGACTCCCTACCCAAAATGATAGGCGTAATGGGGCTGGCCCATCCTGAGACCGTTATGGCTGCCAATCAACACGGTATTAAAATGGTTGTATGTAAAGTAGGACCTGAGCAGTCACTGTTTCAGGCAATCACGCGCGTATTGAAGATTAAGACGACTCCGCAGGCAGTGAACTGACTTTAAGATTTTTAAAGTTTAAGTCTGTGGTAGGATCATGGCCTTGCAGGCTGATATGTCCCGCTTTTAAGCGAAGTCCCTTTCGGGGATTTTCGTCTGGCTTTCTCGTATCTTCCCAATCCGTTACTTGATATCCATCTACCCAAACGGCGATATGAGAGCCATAAGCGGCAAGAGTTGTGGTAAACCACTCATGATCATTTGAGACAACGCGCCGGGCCTCTGTTCTTCTAAAAATTGCTCCCGTCCCAGCATTTTCTGGTTTGGTTCGGTCTTTATCTTTAATTCCATTATGGATCTGAACCTCGTATCCATTTGCCATGCCACTTTCAGAGCCTTTGATTGCTCGAAAAAAGTAGCCACTATTCAACGATGTACCATTTGACTTGGCGGTTGCTTGAAAGAGAAAGTTATCCCAGGTTTCCTCTGTTTCTAAATATCCTTGTTTTTCGGCAGTAACGTGAATGGTACTATCGACGACTTCAAACTTACTTTTCGATCCCGGAACAACACGCCAGCCTGCGAGATCGACACCATTAAAGATTGTTGACATGCGAAGTGGCTTTAAATAGATATTTCGAAACTCAATGGGGCCTTCATTTTTTTGTAGACCGATGAAACCGATCTTACGCTGCTGCTCTGAAGTATCTTTAAAATTAAGAATTTCTTTCCCATTAAGTGAAGCTTGAATTTTTGGACCTTCCAAACGTACGACAAAAGATTGCCATTCCACACTAGGAAGTACTGGCTTCTTAATCTTACTACGTCCGACCAGACTACCGGTAGGATATTCTGTTAATTGATCACAAAGATTGAGTTCGTAGCAATCTTTGCCAGGATCTTTAGGATCAAATATCGTTCTAAGGAAGACACCGCTATTTGTTTCGGGGGTTAATCGAAAATCGAATCTCAATTCATAGTCGGCGAAAGGCGTGGTTGTCAGTAATAATCCTGGTTTTCCTGTATCTGCCTTAATGATCCCTTTTTCAACTCGCCAGTTAACATCATTATTCGCTTTCCAGCCAAATAAACTGTGTCCATCAAATAGTGCAATCCAGCCCGCTTCAATTTCTTCAGCTGTGAGTCCTGTTTCAGGGATCTCATCACTGGCAGGTTCAGTCGTTTTTTCTGATTTCTGAGAAATAGGAACTTCGCCAGCCTGTGGTTCTGCGTTTGATTTTGCAGGAGGAGAAGGCGATTCTAATTTCAGGCAACCTGCCAATATAAATGGAACTAAGGCAATGAAAACTACGAATTTGATCGTATGCCGTGGCATGATGTGCTCCCAGTATTTGACAATGAAAATGGGGATACTTCTGATTTTGATTTTAGTCCCCTGACATTCCCCACCGAAGGAATGATTCCAGAAATCCGTCCAGATCACCATCCAGAATGGGCCCAGGGTTGCCAGCTTTGTATCCGGTTCGAGCGTCCTTTACATATTGTTCCGGATGTAAAACATAATTGCGAACAGTTTGGCCTCCAAATCCGATTTTGGATTTTCCTCCCCGTTTAGCAGCAAGTTCAGCATCCCGCTTTTCTTCTTCGATCTTGAATAATTTCGCTTTTAACATTTTACGTGCTTCAGCTCGATTTTTATGTTGGCTCCGATTGTTCTGGCATTGCACAACAACGCCTGTTGCCAGATGGGTTAAGCGGATAGCTGAATCTGTTTTATTAATATGTTGTCCCCCTGCTCCGCTGGCACGATACGTGTCTTCTCTGACATCTTGGTCCCAGTTGATTTCAACTTCCGCGATTTCACCCATATCAGGAGAGACATCAACGGCTGCAAAAGAAGTATGACGCCTTCCTGCTGAATCAAAAGGGCTGATTCGAATTAAACGGTGGTTTCCTGTTTCTCCTTTCAGGTAGCCATATGCGTAATCCCCTTCGATACGGATCGTTGCACTTCGAATGCCTGCTTCTTCTGCATCAGATCGATCGAGTAGCTCTACCTTGAACCCCCTTCGTTCACACCAACGCAAGTACATCCGCAATAACATCTCTGCCCAGTCCGAAGAATCGGTTCCCCCTTCTCCTGCTTGGATACTGAGATAAGTGGCAGAACCATCTTCCGGTGCCGACATCATTGCTTGAAGTTCAAGTTGATCTAGTAAATTAGATAATTTGTCTGCTGTGGCAGAGAGTTCTGGGATACTCTCTTCACTACCTTCTTCTTCAATAAATTCCAATAGGACCTCAAGATCACCAGCGCCAGTAACCAGTTCTGTCAATGGCTTGACCAGTAGTTGAAGTTGTTGCATTTCGTTTACTAATGCTTGAGCTTTCTCCTGATTATCCCAAAAACCGGCTGCCCCCATGAGTTCGTTAATCTCGGATGCGTGTTTCTTTTTCGCTTCATAGTCAAAGAGAGTCTCGTAGTTTTACAATGCGATCAATAATTCCATTACATTTATCTTTGAGTTCATGGTCCATAACTTGGTACTTTCAGTATATTGCAATTTGATTTGGTATAAGAAATTAATTTTTTGATTGGTTAAGCCAAGACAGATTATAAAGTTTTATGATTCTATCTGCCAGCAACCTGTTGACTGAGATCAAGGAACGCGCTTACTTTACAGAACTGAGCCCAATTCCAAAGTAATCAATTCCTTTTTGTTTCATTTTTTGCGGATCGTAAAGATTTCGACCATCAAAAATAACGGGAGTTGATAACCTGTGAAGGACGTAATCAAAATCAGCATGTCGGAACTCATTCCATTCAGTGACGATGGCTAACGCATCGGCTCCCTCCAGAGTATCGTAATGATGATCAAAATAAGAAAGTTTATTTCCATATTGAGCTTTGACATTCTCCATAGCAACTGGGTCATGTACTTTCAGCTTAACACCTGCTTGCAATAATTCGTCAATCAGGACCAAAGAGGGAGCTTCTCTGATGTCATCTGTTTTGGGTTTGAAAGCGAGTCCCCAGAGTGCAACGGTCTTTCCTTCCAAATCTCCTTTAAAATAATCGCTGATTTTTTTAAACAACACTTTTTTCTGTGCGACATTTACCTGATCTACAGCATTTAGTATTGTTGGCTCCATATTCTGGTTTTGAGCGACCGAAATCAGAGCTGAGACGTCTTTTGGGAAACAGGACCCACCATAACCGACACCTGGAAACAGAAACGAAAACCCAATTCTCTGGTCATGTCCTATTCCCCTCCGTACCTGATTGATATCTGCGCCAACACGCTCACACAGATTAGCCATCTCATTAATGAAGCTGATTTTCGTCGCCAGCATACAGTTTGCGACGTATTTGGTCATTTCTGCACTTTCTAGTTCCATTGAGAGGAATGGGTGCTCTGTGCGCAAAAACGGTTGATAGAGCTCATGTAATGTTGCTGAGACTTCCGGGCGAGAAACACCAACGACCACTCGGTCAGGCTTGGAAAAATCATCAATGGCAGTTCCTTCTTTTAGAAATTCAGGGTTGGAAGCTACATCAACGACTCTTCCCGTCAAAGATTCGAGTAGTTCTGCTAATTTACGATTAGTACCGACAGGGACCGTGCTTTTAATCACGACGATCGCTTCTTCAGACAAATGAAGAGCTAATGCTTCAGCCACCTTCCAGAGACTCTCCAGATTTGCAGAGCCATCTGAACCTTGAGGAGTTCCGACTGCGATGAATATACATTTTGCATCAGGGATTGATTCTTCATAACTTGTCGTAAAAAACAAACGCCGCGCTTTGATATTACGCTTGACCATTTCTTCCAGCCCTGGTTCATAGATCGGAATTATACCCGATTTGAGCTGCTGAATTTTTTTTTCGTTGATGTCAATACAAGTAACATGGTTTCCACTCTCAGAAAAACATGTTCCCGTCACTAAGCCTACATATCCTGTGCCAATGACTGCAATTTTCATAATGCTCTCGAGGTTTAGAGATAGATTCACTATCGATGTGTGTTAGACTCTTTGATAATTTCGGAGTGTTGCATTCAAGTTTGTTTAAAGTAAGTCGGTTTGATAGGGACCTGAATAACTTAGGTCAAATATTTTATGACACAAAATGACTAGGTATCTAAACGATTTCCGTATTGTTGATCGTAAAATTTCAGATAGTCACCAGAACGAATTCGATTAACCCATTCCTGATTATTTTGATACCATTTAATCGTGGCTGCTAAGCCAGATTGAAATTCTATCTCTGGTTTCCAGCCTAATTCTGATTCCGCTTTACGACAATCGATCGCGTAACGTAGATCATGGCCTGGACGGTCTGTGACGTATTTGATCAAAGTTTCAGACTTTTCCAGTAAACCGAGTAACAATTTCGTGATTTTGATATTCTGCATCTCTGAATTTCCGCCGAAATTGTAAACTTCGCCAACAGATCCTCTTCTTAAGGCAGCATCAATCCCACGACAATGGTCAAGTACATGAATCCAGTCACGAACATTTGTGCCTT
This sequence comes from Gimesia aquarii, assembly GCF_007748195.1. Classification (NCBI taxonomy): domain Bacteria; kingdom Pseudomonadati; phylum Planctomycetota; class Planctomycetia; order Planctomycetales; family Planctomycetaceae; genus Gimesia; species Gimesia aquarii. Next base: position 4,250,168 of record NZ_CP037920.1, on the reverse strand, counting down.
CCCCATATACAGGCACTGATTTGTCTTCCATCGCGTTGGAAATGAAGAGCGGAATCAGCTTTTCTGGAAATTGATAAGGGCCATAATTATTTGAGCAACGAGTGATGATCGCTGGAATTTGAAATGTTTTGATATAACTCCGAACCAGTAAATCTGCTGCAGCTTTGGAAGCAGAATAAGGGCTATTAGGGGCTATGGGAGTCTCCTCAGTAAAGAATCCCTCTGCTCCCAAGCTGCCATAAACTTCATCAGTAGAAACCTGGATGAATCGATTGATGTCTTGTCTGCGAAATGCATCTAGCAGAACCTGAGTTCCTACAATGTTGGTTTGAATAAAGGGGCCTGAATCAAGAATGCTACGGTCTACATGTGATTCTGCTGCAAAATTAACTACCGCATCAAAATGCGTTGAGCTCAAAAGAGAGTTCACAAAATCACGATCTGCTATATCTCCCCTTGTAAAGTTGTAGCGAGAGTCAGACTCAAACTCTTTCAAGTTCTCTAAATTACCGGCATAAGTTAACTTATCGAGATTTGTAATTGAAATATCAGGATACTCTGAGAGTTGGTATCGAATAAAATTTGATCCGATAAATCCACACCCGCCAGTGACTAATATTTGGTTCATTTAAAACTCTCTCATATCTGATTAACCAGATTTGTTTCTACTCCGAAGCGATCACTGGCTAGATTTAGAATCATTCTCGGGATTCTGGTCAGCCTCAGGAATTTCAGTTGGTGATTCTGAATTGGCTGGTGCACCGTTTTCAGGAGCGTCGACGATTTCTGCTGGAATTCGGGCTAAAGAAACGAGCTTGTCATTGTCGTCAAGTTTGATGACACGTACCCCTTGTGTATTTCGACCCACCTGGCTTATTTCGCGTCCTCGAACTCGCTGGATTTTTCCACTACTGGTTACCATAAGGACTTCATCGTCTTCGGCAACAGGAATAATGTCAACAGCTTGTCCATTTCGCTTAGAGGTGCGAATGTCTCGGACACCTTTACCTCCTCGCTTTTGTCGGCGGTATTGCATACCACTTCGAGTTTCAGTTTCATCCTCAGAGCCTTCTTCTATATCGGATTCAGAGACGTCTCCCTCCATTTCAGTGATATCATCTTCAATCGGTTCTGTCGATTCCTCTTCCGAGTCTGAATTATCGGGAATGAAGCCAAATGGAGTCCGCTTGCCGAAGCCGTTTTCACAAACTGTTAATAGGCAAGCATCCGGGTCCGCAATCACCATTCCAATGACGTGCCCTGTTTTGGAGAGCTTGATTCCTTTAACACCGCGAGTGTTGCGTCCCATACTCCGCGCATCAGATTGAGCGAATCGAATCGACATACCGTCAGAAGTGGCGAGTAACAAATCCTCTCCGGGGGAAACAATTAGTGCTTCAACGAGTTCGTCTTCTTCATCGAGTTTGATTGCAATGATGCCCCCACGTTGGGGACGGCTATAAGCGGAAAGTGGTGATTTTTTGATAATTCCATTTCGAGTTGCCATAACCAGGAAGCGTTCTTCATCAAACTCACGTACCGCAACACAATTTGAGACTGTCTCATCTTCCTGGAGAGTGAGCAAGTTTACCAATGCTCTTCCCTTGGCTGTGCGACCTTGCAATGGTAAATCATATACTTTTTGCCAATAGACACGGCCTCGATTTGTGATAAACAAAAGATAGGAATGTGTACTGGCAACAAACAGATGCTGAATCGGATCTTCATCATCGGTTTTGGCACCTTTGACTCCTTTCCCGCCTCGATTTTGCGCCTGGTAGGTATTCAATTGAGTTCGTTTGATGTAGCCTCGCTGTGAGAGCGTCACAACCATAGGTTCTTCTGCAATCAGATCGTCACGATTGACGTCTGTCAGCTCTTCATCAGAAATATCAGTCCGGCGTTTGTCGGCGTACTTCTGCTTGAGTTGGAGCATGTCATCATGAATCACCGCTCGGATGTGATCTTCGTCAGAGAGAAGATATAAGTATCCTGAAATGGCTTTCAGCAACTCTTTATGCTCATCACTTAGTTTTTCTCGCTCCAGATTTGCCAAAGAACCTAGTTGCATCGACACAATTGCTTCAGCCTGATTGGCGGAAAGAGAATAATATTCATGAACTCCCTGTTCATTTTGATATTCTTTAAACCCTTCTTCGCCAAGAGCCCGTTCAATCAGTTTGCCATCAACCTGCATCCCCTGCAGACTGATTTTGGCTTCGGCTCTGCTGGGAGAATTTCGAATGGTCTTGATCACTTCGTCGATATCAATTTGGGCTATCATTAACCCCTCGACGGTGTGCTTTCGCTTACGGGCTTCTGCAAGCAGGAATTCGGTACGCCGCCGAATGACGTCTATCCGGTGTATGATAAATTGTTGTAGTAATTCTTTGACGGACAGTGTTTCAGGACGGTTTCCTACCAGCGCCAATAAAATAATGCTGAATGTGCTTTGAAGAGGAGAAAACTTAAAGAGTTGAGCCAGCACAACTTCCTTGTCGGCATCCCGTTTGAGAATGATCTGAAGATGAACTTTCCAGGGAGGAACATTTCGATCTGTCAAATCGACAATCCGTGAGATCCCTTTGACTCGGTCATCTCGGACTAACGTTTCGAGTTTTTCCCTGATCCGGTCACGAGTTTCCATATAGGGAATTTCAGTAACAACGATCACGTCAGATTGTTTTTCCGTTTCGAAATGTGTTCGAGCACGAAGCGTAATTGTAGATCGGCCAGTGGCATAACCTTTCCGAATTCCGTAACGTCCACAAATAACGCCACCAGTGGGGAAGTCGGGACCTGGCATGACTTGCAGAATATCGTCGACGGTCGCATCAGGATTATCAATCAATAGAGTAACGGCATCACAGACTTCTCCCATGTTCTGTGGGGGAATACTTGTCGCCATTCCGACGGCGATTCCGCTGGATCCATTGACCAGTAGATTGGGAAATTTAGCAGGCAGCACGACGGGTTCATTGTTTCGTTGGTCATATGTAGGCACGAAATCGACCGTGTTGCGATTAATGTCGTCCAGCATTTCAGCAGCAACTGGGGCAAGCCTGGCTTCAGTGTAACGCATCGCAGCAGGAGGCAAACCTGCGAGTGAGCCGAAGTTTCCTTGTTTATCAATCAAGACGTTTCGCATGACCCACTCTTGTCCTAGACGGACAAGGGTTGGGTAGATAGAACCATCACCATGTGGGTGGTAGTTACCACTGGTATCACCAGAAATCTTTGCGCATTTTACCCGAGATGAATTGGATCCCAAATTTAAATCGTTCATCGCTACAAGAATACGACGCTGTGATGGTTTCAGACCGTCGCGTGCGTCAGGCAGCGCGCGACTGATAATCACACTCATAGCGTAAGTGAGATAGCTGTCACGCATCTCATCTTGAATGTCTAGGTATTTGATGTTCTCTGAAGTATTTGATTCTTCGCCGTTGTCGCTAGCCAATCCTTGTTCTCCTTAAGGAATATAACTACTGATAATCTGTGTATTTGAATTTGACTCGTGACTTGAACTGCCAATACGGTTGGTAGTCAGAAAAGATATATAATGAGCCAGTTCCGATGATGAGGAAACGATTCGGTTTTTGTTAAATGAATTCCGGTTTCCTTACTGTTTAATTGATAATACTCTCTTGAGAGCAAGCTGATTTCGGCAAAACAGAGACTGAAAATCTCATAAATTACGACAGAATTTAAGTCTCAAAACCTTCACAAAATTGTATCGAAATTTCAATAAATTCACAACTAACTCAGGGGCTGAATTTTACCAGGTTTACAGGGAGAAATACCTTGAAAATCAATAAGTTACGTTCTGATTTTAATTGTTGAGGCTCGTTCGTGCTTTGCATAGAATAGAGCTAGTACAGAGTCGTACTAACAAGTGACATCAGAGATGGGAATTCCTCTGATTGGCAGCATTGCAATAAAGATACTTTTCTATGAATCAATCAGAATCTCAAGAGGATATGCCACTCGCTGAGGATCAACAACCTGTGGAGGTTAATGAACAGGGGGTTGAGCCAAGTAAAGTAGATTCTAACAGTAAAACTTTGAAACAATCTCTTGAAGAAAGATCACATGCTGCGAATTTAAGTAAAGATGGGCTTTCCTTACCAGCAAAAATACCAGGCTATATAATCATTCGCTCTTTGGGAGAAGGATCTTATGGGTCGGTCTGGCTTGCTCAGGAGGAAAACACGGGTAAGTATGTTGCAATTAAGTTTTATACCAATCGACGCGGTCTAGACTGGTCGCTCTTGAATCGCGAAGTAGAAAAACTTGCTGAGTTATATACATCCCGACATATCATCAGCCTTCAGGGAGTTGGTTGGAACAGTGATCCCCCGTATTACATGATGGAATACCTTGAAAATGGTTCTCTATCATCTTTTTTAGATTCTGGTCCGATTCCTGTCTCTGAAGCGGTTCGTATTGCGAAAACCGTTTTGCTTGCGCTGGTGCACGCACATGGTCGTGGCATTTTGCATTGTGATCTCAAACCAGCCAATGTTCTTCTTGATGCGAATTTTGAACCAAGATTATGTGATTTCGGGCAATCTCGTCTTTCAGATGAGCAAAGCCCCTCTCTCGGAACACTATTTTACATGGCACCCGAACAAGCCGACTTAGAGGCAATACCCGATTCTCGCTGGGATGTGTATGCTTTGGGGGCTTTGCTATATCATATGTTATGTGGAAAGGCTCCCTACCGTACCTCTGAGAATGAACTGTCAATTCGGAAGTTGGATTCACTCGAAGCAAAACTGGAAGCATATCGAGAATTAATACGAACTTCTTCTCGTCCTGCTGAGCATCGAAAGGTTTCTGGTGTCGATCGACGTTTAATTGAGATCGTCGACCGGTGTCTTGAGACCGATCCCAAAAAGCGGTATCCCAACGCACAGGCAGTGCTGACAAATATGCTGCAAAGAGAACAACATCGCGCGAGAAGGCCACTCATTGCGTTAGGCGTAATTGGCCCTTTATTATTAATACTGGGACTCATACCCGTTGCAGGTGCAGCGGTAAGTCAAATGGAAAATAGATTTCGAGAAAATCTGACAGAACGAGCTTTAAAAAGTGATTCCATTGCGGCGAGTTTATTGTCACAAAACGTAGCGCGGGATCTTCAGGACCGTCAAGACGAACTTGAAGAGCTATCTCGTAAAACATTGTTGCGTTCTAATTTGGAAAATGAAAAAACATATTCGGTGGTGGGAGATTATCTTAAGGATGCTAAAGCAATTGTTGATGAGAAACGGTCGGAGCTAGAACTTGAAAAAGATACCAGTTGGTTTCTTACGAACGCCGAAGGAAAGCAAATCTGGCGAGATCCGCTGGGACCTACCATTGGCAAGAACTTTTCCTATCGAGATTATTTTCACGGGCATGGTAAAGAGTATGAAAAAGGAAACGCTCCTAAATCAATTCAACCAATCACTGAACCGTATATTTGTCAAGTTTTCAAGAGCGAGGCGACAAATCAATGGATGGTGGCTATAGCCGTTCCGATTTGGAATTTGCAAAAAAATAAAGTGTTGGGAGTCTTAGCTAGAACTACACATCTCGACCAATTATTGTCAAGCTATGATGAAAGTATACGGGGGGATTCAGAAAATAGTGGGGATCGAAAAATCGCGTTGATAGACAATCGAGACGGAAAAATGTTAGCTCACCCGAGAATGACTACAAATAATTTGCGAAAAATGAGTCGTGACCAGGTGGACCGTTTAGTCCTCAAAGAGAATCATTTTAATAAATTACAATCATTTAAATCGGTACAGGAAAAGGATCAAACTGATCCATTATCGGCAATGATCAGTGACTATCATGATCCCGTAGAAGCAGTGCTTTCAACTGATGATCAAGATAACGTCTGGTTGGCAGCATTCTCACCAATTGGAATGACGGGTTGGACCGCAGTCGTTCAGGAGCGTCGTAGTATGGCGCTGCGTCCTGTGGCAGAAATGAGAAGTTGGTTGATCCAATATGGTTTGATTGTACTGGCAACCAGTTGTCTTTTAGTATTTACTGTCTGGTATTTTGTGATGAGAGTTTTAACTGAACGGCGTGCCTGGGATTGGGCGCGTCAACAGTCTGGGAAACGAACAGATCAGGGTTCCACTTCGTCATCCAGTTGGCCTAATCAGCATCGTGAATAAGAAAGAGTAGGCTGTCGTTAACATTGGGAGACTTTTTTGTTGGAATTAATGGTATATGGATCGAATTATCTGCAGTCTAATAAGTTCAGTCTCGAGATCGGCCAAGAGCTTGTGTTGGGCCGATCGGGTGATGCCGATATTCAAGTGCTCTGGGATGACCGAATTTCCCGTAAACATGCGCTTTTGACAGTGCAGCAAAAGCAGATTTTCGTAAAAAAAATAGCGACAGCTGAGAATCATATTTACTCATTTGGAGAAGAATCTGATGAGTTTCTTCTTGAGCCTGGCAACTCTTTCGTAATTGGTTCCACAACTTTTCAATTGGTTGATTCTGCTTCCAGCTTTTCATCACCGCGCGAATCGCCATTGGAAGAGGTCACATTCAAACCAAACGAACTGCTTAAAGTCAAGTATCGTGATGCCGATCAAAGAATCGATGTTTTGGCTCATTTACCCGAGTTAATTATGGACGCGAGAAATGATGCGGACTTATTTCATCGTTTAGTGACCATGTTATTATCTGGAGTAAAACACGCGGAGGCTGTAGCCGTGGTGCGGTTAAATGATGAAAATCGAGTTGAAGTACCTTTTTGGGAAAGACGACGCCAAACGCAGGGGAGTTTTCGGCCGAGCGGGAGACTAGTACTGGAAGCTGTGAAAAGAAGTAAACGGACTGTTTTACATGTCTGGGCAGCCAGAGATGAAGTGGAGCAACAAGAAGATTATACAGCCGTCGCAGAATTTGACTGGGCTTTTTGTACTCCGATTGAAGAAGGTGAGTCTGGAAACTGGGGGCTCTATGTTGCCGGAGAATTAAATCACCCTTATCAAGTTGCCGTTCCTCAGGGAGCCAGTGGAATTGACCTCCAGGCGGATGTGAAATTTACAGAGCTTGTTGCTTCGATCATTAAGTCTGTACGCAGGCTTAATCAATTGGAACGACAGCAGGCAGGTTTAAGACAATTCTTTGCACCACCGATTCTCTCTGCCATCGGAGATAATCTTGATACTGACATCCTTGAACCCAGGGAATGTGATGTGACGGTTTTGTTTTGTGACTTAAGAGGTTTCAGCCAACATGCGGAAGATTCCTCGGGAGATTTAATTGGTTTGCTAGACAGGGTCAGTCAAGCTTTGGGGATTATGACCTCACATATTTTGGACTTTGGGGGAGTAACTGGCGATTTTCAAGGTGATGCTGCATTAGGATTCTGGGGGTGGCCCTTCTCTTCAGAACTGGCGCCGCTTGATGCCTGCCGCGCTGCATTGGCGATTCGAGCTGCCTTTGAGCAGATCAATTTGCAAGTCGATCACCCACTTGCTGATTTTCGTATGGGAATTGGAATCGCCCATGGAAAGGCAGTCGCTGGGAAGATTGGTACGAGCGATCAGGTGAAGGTGACGGTTTTTGGGCCTGTAGTTAATCTGGCCAGCCGTCTGGAAGGTTTGACGAAACACTTGCATGTTCCGGTTTTAATGGATGAGACAACGGCACAAATTGTAAGGACCAAGCTGGATCGGCAGGAAGGTCGGGTTCGAAAACTGGCTAAAATTTTACCTTATGGGATGGAAAAGCCTGTCATCGTTAGTGAGCTTCTTCCATCAGAAGCAAATTTAGACTCACTCAGTGATGAACAAATTGCATGTTACGAAACAGCTGTAAATTCTTTTATTCAAGGGAACTGGGAAGAATCGTTTCGATTACTGCACGAAATTCCTCCCTCTGACCGTGCACAGGATTTTCTCGCACAGCAGATTACTCGAAATAATAGAATCGCTCCGGCTGATTGGGATGGCACTATCAGGTTTGACAGCAAATAGGGTGGTCAAGTCATTTAGAAATTCAGGATTTGTTTAATTGGTCTTGCTGTTCCGGTTTTATTGTTTGTGGGGAATGGCTCTATTAAGAAACCCCTTACCAGGCAATTTTTGCTAGAAAGACAGGTCATCTGTTTAAAGCTGACCTATTTTTAATCAACGGACATCACTTGGATACATTTGTGATTTGACCTCTTCTAGTTTGGGATGGTCAGAATAACTGAGAGAATATTTATGAGCAATACAGAAATACTCGTAGAACCAGATTTGGAAGTATCAGAAACTGATGATCATGATATGATTCCTGATCATGTTGAATTGGATCATCGTTCTCAAGAGATGCTGGTTGTTCTAAACGAAGTTTTTGATTCTATTGCTCCTTCTGCTAAGTCTTAAATTGAAATGTTTTGTTTGGAAGTAGGCTCCTCTCATGCTACAGGCTTCTGAAAAATCAACACCGCGTGTTTTGGTCATTGATGATGATCCTCTCTTTCGAAATTTGATGGTTTCATTTTTACGTAGAGAGTACATTGTTTCTGTAGCCAGCGATGGTTCTGAGGGATTTTATAAAGCTTTAGAATACCCTCCGGATGTTGCGATTGTTGACGTGCAAATGGCCGTTTGGGATGGACTTCAAACGCTGAAGGCTTTTCGTTCACATCCAACGCTTAGTCAGACAAAAATTATCATGCTGACATCCGATGCAAGTAAGGAAACAGTGATTGCTGCTATTCATGGTGGAGCAAACGATTACATCATCAAAACCAGTTTTTCCAAGACAGAGTTTCTGGAGAAGGTACGAAAATTCACTCAACCTGATGGTTTTCAGGGGGCGAATTCTCCTCATTCATCTAAGAGACCGAGCCTGGCACCAATAACTGCGACTAAGCAAAAAACTGAAGAACAACCAATTGAGCGCCGTGCAGTAAACATGAATCCTAATTCGGTTGAAGACCAATTAGCAGATCTTTCTATTGATCAAATCGAAGAAGAACAACTGCAAGAAATTATGGAAGATTGGGACTAGTTCTTCGTTTCTTGGGGATCACAAAAAGAACTTCTGAATTGAATCTAAATGTTAGTGAGTATGAAATTAAATTTGCATACTCACTAACACATATCCCAATTAGCATATTAAGCTTGAATTAATCTACGTTCGTTTCTGAAAAATAGCTATTACAGGGTTTCTTTTGAGAACTTGGCAATGAGATTGCCGATGAATCTTAGAATTCCTTTATCCAATTTCGCTTTGCCATCAATAGAATCCTCTTCTTTTTTCATGACAAAGGTGAAAGTGTCATCAGTGTCCATCAGAGATTTTAACGCAATCTCACGCATCTCTTGATTCCCTTTCTTGCCCCGGAGTTTGTTGATCATTTTTAACCAGGGAAGTGTTTTCACATTCAGTTCAATGACATTGGGATTAATCGATTCTGGAGGAGCTTCACTCACTAGCTTGGTAGCTGCTTTGATGCGTTCGATTGCATTAGGTCCGGCGGCCATCCAGAGTGCATCGGGAGTACTTCCCACATATAAAGCCTCCCCTGCCCCAAACAGTTCATCAAATCCATCTTGGTATTGTTCTTTGATATTGATTTTGTGAACGCTCAGAGAGTCTTCCTTGACAACATCGAGTTCAACCGTTTGATCAGTGAGTACTTTAGGAAGAAGTTCAACAATCTCTCTGAGTTTAGCTCCATCTTTCGATCGAATTCCTCCCAGAAGTTCGTTTTTTCCGTCTGTTACAGGATTAGTATCAATGAATCCATCGATGAGTGATGTTTCTTTGCCTGCATCAAGCATCTGAATGACGAGTTCAGAAACTTTAGTAGCAGCGGTCTTTTGTTCTTTTGACAGCTTTTCGTTTTTTGTAATACGTTCTTTCAGAGTGGGAAGAAGCAATTTATAAAAAGCAGTAATGTTTTCTTTTCTCATTTCATCCAGTGGATGATTGATTCTGCCATTGAGAATTCCGTCTTGCTTCACCGGAACATTGGCAAAATAGCTGGGCTTTTTGGCAAACTGTTGGATGCTGTCGTTCAGAGAAGTGCCTTCAATGGCCTTTAATGAAAAATCAAGGCGCCCTTCATTCTTTGTCGAATCAGTCGTCCAGCCAATGACCATTTTCTCTGATTCTGCAAACAGCCTCTCGACTTCATCCATCTGGTGAGTGAAGGCTAACTTTCTTAGTTCATATGCACTTTCTGTTTCGTCTCGTTTTTTCTTGATGGCAGCAAGTAACTGCTTACGCGTATTATCCATCGTTTTTTTACGCGCATCGACTCCTTCTTTTTCATTTGTGATTAAAGCACTGAAGTCATATTTTTTGTTCAAGAGCTCTTGAACTCTTTTGAGCGGATCCGTGATCTCTTGCACTTCTGAAAGTTTTTCAGAAATTACAACATACTTGATATCTTGCAAGTACTTCATAAATCCTTGAAAAAGATTACCCAATTTGTAAGGACCATTTCTTTGTTTTTTTGACGTGATCTCAAAAACTTCAAGGTTATTACGAAAGTGTTTTAAATTACTGATAGGAAGAATTAATCGATAACGTTCCTGTTGGTTTTCCCCAAGCAAGATGTCGATTCTCATAGGGCGTTTTTTGTCGATTCCATCAAGGAAAGTCGGAAGGATTTCATCAAGATTGTTCCACCCTTTCTTGTCTTTAGCTAAATCCAGAACCAGATATTTAAGGTCTGCAATCATGCCATCTGCATTGATTTGAACAAGAGAGATGTTAGGGGCAGAAGCGTTTTCAGCTATCACTGCTTTGGGGATCAGGAATCCAATTGACAGGATAAAAGCAAAATGAGCAATGCGGCTCATACATTTCCTCCATGATGTATTTCTGGGGATCATTGGGATCTGAGATTAGTGTTTTGGGTTTGAATCAACTTGAATTTAAACCAGTTTATAATTCAAAAACTACAATTTGAAGATGTTAGTTTATAATGAAAATGTTGAATAGGGAACTCTGGTTGAAGAAATAGCTAAAGTCTGAAATCGTTGAAATCAAAATTCAGTATGTTTGGTAAATTCAGGGATGGGTTCTTATGTTCACATGATCTGCTTTGGAACTTTGAAATGCCTAGATATAAAGTTCGGCGGGGGTTCTTTGGAATAGTTACTGATGTTTGCCAACTAGTAAGGAAAAAACAGAACTAAGGCATAATTTACAGGACAATTGATTTACATAAAAGTTTACAAGTTTTTCGGTTGTACCTTTGGTGTTGATGTACTTGTCTGCTCATTTGGAAGAGCTCGAATACCGCAGATTAGCCCGAGATATCCCGAGATCTTTTCAGTTGGGCTATAAAGGTTACTCCCTAGAAGTTTTTCAATAACAGAGATATGCCCCTCAATGACGGCAACGGCACTAAGCGTATTCAACATGTCTTCGCGCAAGATCGGATCTTTAAGAGCAGTAATAAACTGAATTGCTTGTTCGAATTGGCTTTCATTCATCAAAATCGATAATAACTGCAGAGATAGCTGTGCTTTCCATGCCTTTTTCAAATCTGACTGATTAATTTCATGTGCCGCTTGCTCTGGTCTCCCATTTTTTACCAGAGAGCTAACCTGTTGAATCAGCAAATCCTCTTTGGATAATCCAGGAACACTGTCATTTAAAGTCTTTTTGATCTGTGCAACTAACTCATTGTTACTCTGATCCACAGACTGGATCATGACAGCAGGCAAGCTGGACTGCAAAAGTGCGTCTTTGAGATTTAAGTTTGTTGCCTCATGGCTTTCCAAAGCAATTTTCCAGGCATCCGATGCTAATTGGGATCGAGATGCTTGCGAAAGAAGTTGAACTAAAAGAGCGAGCCTGTTTTCTGCAGCAGATTTTAAATTTCGCAATTGTTTACGGTACTCGTTGATCCCTCTTCTGACCCGATCATTACTACTTAGATTAAGAGCTTCTTTGATTTGATCTTTAAAATTAAAGTTCGATGTTTCATTTATCTTACTTTGAACAGCTTCAACACTTGGTGCAATCGCACGAATTGATTGTACAGCATTGTTAAGGAATTTTGTTGCTTCTACCTTTTGTCCTAATTTAGATTCGACACTGGCGATTTGCAAATTTGTCTCAGCCAACATTTTTAAAGGGGCTGCCAGAGGGAGAACTAGATCGTTTACAGCTTTGATATTTCCCAATTCTATGGGGGCAGGTACTGGTGTACTCGTAAGAAATGATTTTGATTTTTCCAAATAAATCTCAGCTGGTTTGGGTAAGTTCAATGAGATTAATTTTTGTGCGCATATCGCGTACATAAACGCGCTTCCAGTTGAAGATAGCTTCGTTTCAGCAGGTTGAATAAGAGATGTCTCTGGTTTCTGCTTTTGACTGACAGCCCTTGTTACTTGAGATAAAGCCCATTCTGTCACCGCTTCTGTTCGAGCGATAGGTTCAGGTGCAAGTGCAGCCCAGTTTAAAGCTTCTTGTGGATAACCTTTGGTGATGAGAATTAAGGTGACTGCTACCCATTGTGGAGAATTCCATTCTTGGTACAGGTCGATCAAAGACTCAAAATTATATCGGTTCGTTTCATGAGCGACCTGCAGATAAGCTGACAGTTGCGCCAGGCTATCCTTTTTTTGATATTTTTTTATTAAGGTCTCAGCCAGATCTTCTTTGCCTGCAGCAATCCAGAATGCCGCAAGTCGTGCAACAAGGTCAAGAGTGTCTCTCCCTCCATATTCGGGAATTCGTTTTGAAAGCTGCTCTGTTTGATCCAGCGTTGTTTTCAAGCCAGAGCTATCTTTTTCTTTTAACTGAAGCCAGCCAATTTCGATCAGAGGGAAAATTTTATAAAAAGGCAGCGGTGGACTAACCCGATCAATGTAGTCGATCTGTTCCTGAGAAGATTTAATATCGCCAGAGAGTGCATAAGCTTCAGCCGCTAATCGCCTACTATATGGCTTACTTCGATTTTTTCTAGCACGAGAAAGCTCAATAATCATCTCCAACGCTTCTTTTTGAACTGCTTGTGTAGATTTCTGAGGCTTTGGAGACGTTTTGCTCGATCCAATTTTAAGACTAGAATCGGTATCAGGAGAATTCGTTTTGTTATTGGTGGGAGTGCTGAATGATTTCCTGGATGCATCTTTAAGAGCTGAGTGATCAAAAGGCTTACTCAATTCTGAACCATCGGGAACACGAGTTAAGTAGTAATATCCACCGCCCAATAACACAACAGCCACTAACACAACAGCGACGAGAGGTAGTTTAGACTTTTTCTTTTCCTTGGGTTTTTCCTGCTCAGTTGACTTTTGATCTTTCGTGTCTGGATTAGGAACCTGGAATACAGGAGCTAAGCATTCTGAGTTACGACACTTGACTTCTTTTCCAACGACTTTGGAAGATGCAAATCCAGGCGTGTCGCACATTGGGCACACTACACGAAACATTTTACCTTTAACAGGCTTTCGCAATAAGGGAATCACTTTTGTTGTTTGTTGTTGTCGTTCCAAGTCGAAAGGATCATCGTCGACGACTGTTTCACGTTTTGTCCGTTTGTTTGCTGGAGCTTTCTTATTGGAAGGTTCTTGGGATGGCTGCTTAGTTCCACTCGGCTTTCCTGAAGCAGAAGACGTAGACATGGCGGCACCACAAAAAGGGCAATCTGCCGCGTCTTCATCAAGAACTGATGCACCACAAGAGGGACAAGTAGGAAGATCCATAATCAAGTAGTCCGATATGTTGAAATTTTCAGAGTATAGAATATGTTAAACAGTGAGAAATCAGTAGATTGGGACGTTGAACGTTTCTTTATATGATTACACCGAGAAATGTATTAATAAGTACTTAAATTAAGACTGCTAGATATATTGTATACGCTATATAGCCTTTTGTTCAAGGATTATCCAGGAGCTGGCTAGCTTCTTTGGTTAAAGCAGATATATTGCGATACGAAAACAGAGTGTTGTCAGTGCGAAATCAAATGTTTCGAAGGAGTAAAATGTAGATGCAAGAACAGATTGATGAGATACTGACACAGATTGAGCAAGCATTTCAAGAAAAAACGTTCGCACCTGTTTTGGATCGAATCATGGACCTTTTAAAAGGTAGGGCCATAGGTCTATGGCACTGTGATAATCAGGGGCAGCTAATTCAAATAGGGTTTCGAGCAGTAGCTGAGATGGATGAACAAGTACGTAAACAATTTAGTTCTTTTACAAAACAGGTTTCGTTGGAAAATACTGGCTTAGGAATTGTAAAAGCCGTTGTTGAGAGAAAACCTGCAATTGGGACACTACAGAGCCCCGGACTCCAAGGGTCTTCTGAATGGCTTAAAAAGTTTGGTGCACAACAATCATATGCTGTACCAATTTTTGAAAACGATCAAGTGGTTGGAGTCTTAGCAATTTCAACTACTTGCGCTCATCAGATTGGAGATATCGAGTGGGAGAGTCTAAAGAAAATTGCTGAAGGAATTGGTGAGAAAAAATATTTAGGGATGTTTTAACCTACTAAATTGTTTATGATTTACTAAAGAAAAAGAGTGGAATTCTCAAGAGTTGACTTGCTGTGTATCATACTGGTATGAGCCGGGAATACTGTAGTTGTAACACGGGCTCTGCTTTCCGTAATATGTGCGATATATGGTTCACATTCCTCAGGTTTTTGTAAGATGAGTCGTTCGAACCCATTACACTGGTCATTTCCGATGGGGACTTGGTTTCTAGCCCAGGTTCGTGTCAGTATTTTTTTACCTGTTTTACTACTGGTTTTTTGGGCTCATTATTCGTTGGGTTTAGGCTTTGCTTTATTTAGCATCCTTTTTTTGAGTGTCTTTCTACATGAGATGGGGCATGTTGTGGCCTGTCGAATGACCGGCGGAGAAGCCGATCAGATTGTATTATGGCCATTAGGTGGGCTTGTTTCCTGTAATCCCGCTCATGCCACTACTGCCCAGGTTATGACAATTTTGGGTGGCCCAATCGTTAATTTGCTACTCTGCGCCATTACAATTCCAGCAGTAATCTGGTCTGGTGAATTATCACAATCTTTGAATCCATTTAAATTGCCTAACATCAATCTGGATAAGAATCTTGGACAAGCAGTATTGTTGATGATGTTTAGTATTAATTGGCTTCTTTTATTGATCAATTTGATCCCCGTGCTTCCTCTGGATGGAGGAAAAATTTTACAGATCATTCTATCACGCCGCTTTGATGAAACAGTGGTACATATGGTTTTGCTTAATGTGAGCTTCTGGATTGGCGGGCTTGGAATGGTCATAGGCCTTTGTAGCTTGGCTGTGTGGGTCGTCTTTTTTAGCGCATTATTATTGATGCTTAACTTGTTAGAGTTTTCAACGGCTTCCAGTCAGGATGCATATGATGATTCTACCTTCGGTTATGATTTTTCACAGGGTTATACAAGTTTAGAGCGATCAAGCAGTCATATGAGTGAGAAAAAGGTAGGATTTTTTCAGCAGTGGCGGAAAAAAAGAAAGCTTCAGAAAGAACAACGTGAACGAGAAAAAAACTTAAATGCTGAAAAACAACTTGATTTATTGCTGCATAAAGTACATGAATTTGGATTGGAATCATTGACTCCAAAAGAGAGACAACAGTTAAATCAAGTGAGTGCTCGATATCGTAAGACTGATTCTGATCCTTAAAATCAGAACCCCCAGTATCTCTGATCTGCCGACGGGTATTGATTTCCTGTTATCGAATTGGATAGTTCAGCACGCTCACCCTATCTTATTTTGAGGTTTGCGAAATCTATTACACTTCTGGCTGTTAATTCGGATTATCTCTAATAATCCATACAGACTGACTCTCATACGTCTGCCTCTCATTTTGAGTGCTAAATTCGTAGTGAACAGAGCACCGATCCCAACTAAGCAATTCATATACTTGATTTTTCTGATCGTTATGCTTTAAGTATTTTTATAAAAAAGCCTTATGTGCATATCTATGCTTGGGATGAATAAAACAGCTAATCACGACTATGTTATTATCTTTATTTTAATTCAGATACTTAGCTCGATGTTCACTATGTTTTTTCTATGAACTTGTGGGCAAATTCAATGTGTTTGGGGCAAAAAAATGGCTAATTTGAGTTAAGAATGAGTTATTTAAGTGCAGATTGAGAAATCTTGTTTGCGAACTCAAGACTACGAACTAACTTTTTATTGGGAAAATTCCTTTAGAAAGTAGAGAGTAGCCTCATGGTTTTAGGAACGACTGATTCATTAAAGAAGTTATCTAACTTCAGCAAACATAGTGGTGTGTGCGAGCTCGACTTGCAAATCGACGCAAAGATTGAGCTTGCTATCAGCAATATGAAGCGAATTTCAGAACTAACCGGTCTGACGATGTTCTGTTTTGATTCAAAAACGGGGATGATTTTGGACAAAACAAGCACCCAGGCTCTCCCTTTCTTTCCTAAAGATGTTTTGAACGAAATCAAAAATGTGGATGGGTTAACGCTGACTGAAAGTACGAATGGAGTTTCCCATTTTATATTTCCATTGATTAAAGATGATTTTCATAAAATTACAGCCGCTGGTTTTGTCTTTTCTAAAGAAAAACGCAAGCTAACTGAAATGGTATTAGCGGCTGTTGAAAGAGAATGGGCTATCGAAGAATTAGATTCCTGGATCGAATTGCAAAGGGTCTTGGACATTAAATCGTTACATGCTCTGCTAAGCCTTGCGATCCTTCATATTGAAGAGGAACAACAGCTTGGTGATTTGAATGAGGAAGTCGATAATCTGTCAGAATGTCTGGATGAGACATTCGAGGAAATCAGCCTATTACACGAAGTAGCACAGCATTTAAAAATATCTGAAAGTCCAGAACAACTGGGAACACTATGTTTGGATCGAATCGGAAATTTGATCGAAGCAGAGACCAACGTGATCTGGTTTGAAGGGCAAGAGTGCACGTCTCAATTTATGGCAGACAGTAAAGTCGATTTTGATGAGTTAAATTTAGCGCGCCTTGTTGCTCAGTTTGACGGTCATAATTGGAATCAACCATTGGTGATCAATCAGGTAGAAAGTTCATTGCTTTCACTTGAGTTTCCGGAACTCAAAAACTTGGTATTAGTTCCCATTTCAGATGGTACTAACTCATATGGTTGGATTTTAAGTTGTAATTTGCTCAATAGTGAAGAATATGGAACGATCCAGGCCAGCCTTTTAAATTCGATTGCTTCGTTTTTAGGAACTCACTTGAGAAACGTTGATCTCTTTGCTCAACAGGAAGAGTTGACATTGAGTTTTGTCAAATCCTTTATTTCGACTCTGGATGCCAAAGATCCTTACACGAGGGGTCATAGTGAGCGAGTTGCTTTAATTGCTCAGCAATTAGCCAAACGGTTAGGATACTCTGGTGATTTTTTGCAGGATATCTATCTCTCTGGTCTATTGCATGATATTGGCAAAATTGGAGTTGATGATGGAATTCTTCGCAAGGAAGGGAAACTGACAGACAAAGAGTTTGCTCAAATTCAAGAACATCCCATGATTGGTTATAAAATATTATCAGGGATTAAAAAATTGCAGAATATTCTGCCTGGTGTTCGAAATCATCATGAGCAAATCAATGGACTTGGATACCCAGACAAGCTTAAAGGAAAAGATATTCCGCTGATGGCGCGTATCATTGCTGTAGCAGATGCTTATGATGCAATGGGTAGTGACCGTCCTTACCGAAACGGAATGCCTCTGGAAAAACTCGAGTCGATATTCAAAGAAGGCAAAGGATTCCAATGGGACCCAGATGTAATTGATGCTTACTTTGAGATTCGGGATGAAATCATCTACCTTTCACAAAAGTATAACGATGATACTTCAAGTCTGGATGAACTGTGCCTCAATTGATAGACTAAACTCCAATTAACGGAATTCAAAAATTGTGTTCTCCGTACAGCATTGGGAGTTTAAAGTGAAGATGAGTTCTCGACAGTTTCTATTAGTTGTTTTTTTTCAGCTATCGGTGATATTGTTTTTTTACGGTTGCCATTCCGATTCTTCTGAATCAAATTCTGATTTGCCAGTCCCCGAAGCTGAACCGCTTCATCTGGAACAACCAAAACCGAGCATGGCTAAGACTCAAGTGGCTGGAAAGAAAGAATATGACGGAATTCAATTTCACATACCTGAAGGATGGGAAGAAGTTCCCTTATCTCCTGCGCAACAAGGCTTAATATCAGCCAGTTTTAGAATTCCAAAGGCGGGAGACAAAGTCAAATTAACTCTTTCGTCTGTTGGCGGGGGCATTGATGCCAATTTACAGAGGTGGCGAGGTCAGTTTCAGTTGCCTCCAGGAGAAACTCCGACACAGGAAACGATTCGAGTAGACAATACGGACGTCATCTGGCTGGATTTAAGAGGTACGTATGATTCCGGAATCGGTGTTGAGTCTTCAAGTGAATCGGGAATGAGAATGATTGGAGTTGCGATTCCTCGAAGTCCCAGAGACTTTTATCTCAAATTAACAGGTCCGCGTGACCAATTAATGAAAGTTGAGAAAGAGTTTCGAGATTTTGTGAAATCAGCTCGATTTACACCATAGACTGCATGATCAGGAACGCTCCCACTTTCGTACGATTCCTGCAACAAGATGCCCACCGAAACCGAAGGAGAGTTTCAGTGCGGTCTTAATTTCTTTGGACTCGGCTGTGAATGGCGTATAATTCAGGTCACACTGTGGATCAGGTTCTTCTAGATTAATTGTCGGGGGGACGAGACTGTCCCGCATTGCCAGCAATGTGAATCCTAATTCCACACTTCCGGCAGCCCCCAGTAAATGTCCCATTCCGCCTTTTAAGCTGGAACAGCTGATCTTCTTAGAGAAAGAACCCATCGCAGTGTGAATCGCACGTGTTTCATAGAGATCGTTGATCTGAGTTCCTGTACCATGCAAGTTGACGTAATCGATTTCAGATGGAGATATGTTGGTTCGGTGCAGCAGTCCAGAAATCAGTTTTGCGAGGCTTTCTGCAGTAGGATCGAATTGCATCAAATGTGTCGAGTCAGAACCACAAGCTCCTGCTAACCATTCGGCATAGGGCATCGCGTTTCGATTTAACGCATGTTCCAGCGATTCTAGTACGAGAATTCCCGCGCCTTCACCGACGACAAATCCATTTCGCCTGCGATCATAGGGCTTACAGGCTTTTTGGGGGCATTGAAAATCTTTAGCTAAAGTTCCCATGCGCTGAAACGAACTTAGGACTGTTGGTACCAAGGAAGCATCTGTGCTTCCGGCAAATACTGTATCACAGACGCCATCACGTATTAATTCTGCTGCTCTCATTACGCTCGAAAATCCGGTAGCACATGCGGAAACAGGTGATAAGGCAGCCCCTCTTAAATCAAAGTGTGCTGCCACAGATTGACTGGCTGCATTGGGAAAGCACTGCAACCAGAATGAATCCGGAACTTGTAGTGCATTTTCCGGATCCATACGTGGTAAATGAGAAATTTGTGCAAAACTGGCCATCCCCCCTTTGCTGGAGCCGATTACACATCCGATTGATTCTTTAGGCATCTGATCCAGATTCAAGCCGGCATCCAGGATTGCTTCTTCTGTTGCCCTCAGTGCTAAGGTAATAGAAGGTTCTTTCAGAAAAGGATGCTTACTTGAAAATGAAGTGGACGAAAGTGGATGTTCCGGGATGACACTACCGACGATGGGGTGATCAAGCTGTTTTGATAAATCGTCTAACAGACGTGTTGTGGAGTGGCCTGTGAGGAGTTTTTGCCAGGATGACTCCCGATCAACTCCATAAGGAGTAATCAAACCGATACCTGTAATCACGACCTTGCGGGGAGAACGCTCAATATCCGATAACTTTGGTCGCATTAGAACTGAAACAACATGTTGTTGATAAAGGGATAGGATGTAATCAGGAACGATGGCTGGTTCGACAGATGGCAAATAAAGCTAACCCAAATAAGACCGCAATGAGAAGATACTCAAAGATAGATGTCTGAGATTGTTGAACGACACCACTTTTTCGCTCTTCTTCTTGCGCAAGGGCTGTGGTTACGGAAAATAAGAATGTTCCAGAGCACACAACAGGCAATAATTTCATCATGTTATGAAATCTCAGCATGAAAGTTGAAATCGACAAGTCAAAGTTAGGATGAATACTTTTCAGCTTAGTAATTATATCAGTCTTTCATGAGAACTGCATTAGGAAAAGACCCTTCTTGTAAGAATCCGCAGTGAAAACTGATGCATCTTTATAAGCTGGCAAAGCTGATTCAGACTGTTTCATGAATCTTAAAGCATTATCCTGAGAAATGGTAAGATTTTCAGACTCGAATGAGCGCATCTACAGGTTGTCGCATTTCGTGAAAGTCCTGTTGATGAAGAAAAACAGTCTGCCAACTACGTGATCGCGGTCTCATTTTTAGGCAATATTCATCTATCATAACAAGATAGAAGGCATAAAGACGTTCTTTAAAAGCAAAAAGTCTTTCCAGATTATTGGAAAAAGAATCAATAGGGAGCTCATAAGCAAAAACAAAACCAGAACGAAAACCCTCACCAAAAAGTTGCTGCCATTGTTGAAGCCCCCGAATGTCTTCAATTGTGGCCCAGTTTTCCCAGCGGCGTTTTTTGTGCTGATCTGCAAAAATTTCGGTTCTCCCTTTGACGTCGATTAATAAATTTGGCCCCTGGTTCGCATAAACAATAAAATCTAGAGACTTAATCGATGAGTCTTGAACTAATGCTCTGCGTTTTTCGTCAACGGCTACATAAGGAGTCTTTGATGCACGTAAGTATTCTTCAAAAGCGGCGTCATAGTGGTTTCTGCGTAGTACCATGTAACTCAGATCTCCTCTATATGAAGCTAGGTATCTGATCGTATGATTATTGTATAGAGGGATGGTGTAAAGGTCTATAGTGGCCTGGGAATTAAGAGTTCGGCTTCTTTAAAAATGAGAGCTTTTATTTATGACAGAAGTTGGGTGACGAATTCTAAGAGATCGTCTTCTTTCACAGCGGTTTGAGTTCCTGTCAGCATCTCTTTCACTTGCCATTCTTGATTATCGAATTCATTCGCTCCCGCGGTAATTACGATTTTGAATCCATGGCGATTCGCATACTTGAACTGTTTTTTGATTGCTTTCGTGTCGGGATAGACTTCAACATTCAAACCATTCAGTCGTAGTTCACGTGCCAGCCGCAAGTACTCAGAAGTATATTTCTGGTCCATTTGCGTGAATAAAATCGGAGCGGGAGTGGAAATCTCGTCTAACAGTTTTAGTTCCTGCATTGCAGCCAATAAACGGTCTAGACCCAAGCTGGCTCCGACACCAGGTAACTCTTGCGTTGTGAAACGCTCAGCGAGATTATCATAGCGTCCGCCGGAGCAAACACTTCCGATTTCCGGTAATTGATTCAGAAATGTCTCATAAATTGTGCCTGTGTAATAATCCAGGCCTCGAGCAATCGAAGGGTCTAAGATAACTCGTTCATTAGAAATACCTGCGCGTTCTACCGATTGAAATAATTCGCGAAGATATTGCACTCCCTGCTCTCCACAGGCGTTTCCCGAAAGTTGCTGTTCCAGAGTATTCAGGATTTCGGCAGTCGAACCCTGAACTGTGGTGAGGGAAATTATTTTTTCAGCTTGTTCTTGAGTGAGATTACCCTGCTCTCTCATTTCAACCATAACAGCGTCAGAACCGATTTTTGGAAGCTTGTCGAGGGCTCTTAGGATTTCTGTCGATTGTGATTCAAGCTTCAGAGTTTCAAGCAGGCCATTTAAAATCATACGGTTGTTAATACGGATCGTGAAATCCGAAAAACCGATTCGAACCATCAGATCATGGATAATGAATAAGGTTTCAATGTCAGCAGAGTTAGAAGTTGTCCCGATCGTATCGAAGTCACATTGCACAAATTCACGATAACGTCCTTTTTGCGGTCGCTCGCCCCGCCAGACTGTTCCGACATGATAGCGTTTAAAGGGGATCCCTAATTCATTGATATTTTGTGCGGCAAAGCGGGCGAAAGGGACCGTCAGGTCAAAACGCATCGCAACATCGCGCTTTCCCTGTTGAAATTGGAACATCTGTTTGTCTGATTCTGCTCCGCCCTTTCCCGCGAGAATTTCTTTATATTCCAGCGCAGGTGTATCAATCGGGCTAAAGCCATAACTTCGATATACTGACTTTGCCGTTTCAATCAGTTGCTCTCTCGGAATCATGGCAGCGGGAAGATAATCCCGAAATCCGTTGAGTGTCCGTGGTTCGATTAGATCTTTTTTCACAGTTTTCTACAGACTTTGATCGTTGTTACTTCGTGCATCAGGAAACTTTGTGGAACAATTACTAAACATTGACAACGGGAAGCTTTTGAGAGTGCACACGTTCTTGAGATTTTTTTCGTTTCTTCTTACGCGGAGGCAGCACTGCGTGGGCATATTCCCAAATTTGCTCTGGAGTTTCAAATAAACGATCATAAGTTCCGTCATTGTCATATTCACAGTCATCTGTCGTGTAAGAGCGACAGATCTTTGGTCGGTCTTCGTAGTTCCCACATCGATGATCGGGTAGAAGGTATTTACAATCTCCATAGACCATTAAGAACCAGGAATCCTCATCGACAAAAATTGCACAGTGACCATGCATGATATACCAACGCATGTGATCAAAATCTTCCCAGTTTTCAGGAGTTTCGATCGGTAAAGCAAAATAGCGACAACAGCGCGCTGTACAATAGCTGCATAAAACTTCTCCGGGTTTGAGGTCAGATCGTTTTACTTTGACCGTTGACATTCTCGTATCCTTGATGAATTAAAAACTAATGGCCTGATCTCAACCAAACCTGAGCAGAATCTGGGTATTTTATAGGAAATTTCACCAGAAATTGCACTCAATCGAAGTACAGAAAATCTGGCTTTTCAATGAGAATCAATAATCGATTTCAGGTGATGTTATCAATGGGATACTGTTCAGAGTCTGTATCAGGACCAGTTTTATGATTCATATTTATCGATTTTGCCGATTATCCAGTAAGGATAGGGTGTATAATCCCGGTTTCTCCTTGACCCTGATTTGTAGAGGGACTTATCATTAAATAATAGTATGATAGACTTTTAGACTTCTTTTTGCTGTGTTTTTTCTGAACTTAGATCAAGAGAATCACTAATTCTATTAGATTTATTTTCGTTCTTATTGTTACATCAGGTCGATGTAACAATAAGATGGCTTTCGTATTCTATTCTTTAGATAGTCTTGTGTTGAAACAGAGAAGACACAAAAAAATTAAAAAAGTTCCATTCGCAAGATAGTACTACGAGGCATTAGTCACTCGTGTGCTTTCAACAAGGTTTCAAGAAAATGCATAAATCTGGAGTAGTGTTTGTTTGGCTCGTTGCTGCCGCGGCTGTAGGAGCTGTGTTGTTGACATCAAAGATGCTGGATGTCCGCGGCAGTTGGTTGAAAGCGGTTGAAAAAAACGCAGAGCAAATTCAAAAGAATGAAGCAGAAATTGAAGCTAAAGAAGCAGAAAGCAAAGCACTTCGAGGTGAATTAACTCGTTTGATGCTAGGCTGGGATCGCTACTGGGATGCCAACGTGACTGTTGATGCGTCAGGTGCGATTCAGGTCAATATTGGTGGAAATCAGGGATTAGGTGGCGCCCAACAGGGTGATAATCCGGCTGCACAACCCATCATTTTTGCGTTCCAACCAGATCAAAGTAAGCCCAATGGAGTTGCCTATGTGGGAGCATTTCGAGTGAGTGCTCTGGAAGCCAACAGGGCGCAACTTATTCCTATCGCTCCTCCTCAGTCTGGTGAAGTAGCGACTTGGAAGAATGGTGGTTGGCGATTACGGGCACTCGTACCTCCCAATTATATTTCTACATTGGTAACTTTGCGAGATGATTTAGTCGAACGCGAGCAACAACTCAAAAGAAAACAAGATCGCATTCAGGATTTGAATCGATTATTAGCGGCTGCAAAAGAACGACTGGATGCCAGAGTTAGTGAGCTGATTGGTTCTGAGAACGCACCTCAGGAGCAGGCTCTTCCAATCGAATTAAGAATAGGATTGGTTGCAGGATTAGAAGAAGAAGAACAAATTCGAAACCAGGAATTTCAGGAAACCGATAAGCTGAGACGCGATCTATTAAGAGTCTATACAACACAGCAGGATTTGATAAAAGAAGTCACTGAGCTTACCAAGCAGTTACCGACTAAAAAATGATAATCATCCTGTGAGTTGCCTGAATGGCTGCTCCTCAATAGCATGGAAGGTGGGCGTTTGCTCTCGGAACGCTGTAAATTAAGTGATGTCAAGCAAGGATCGATTCGACAATGGGGATTGAGAGCCGGGATTATCTGCGGCATGAAAGCGGTGGGGGAAGTTTCAATTCTTTCAGAATGGCTTCTGGTGGCTGGGCCATCAAGTATTTGATTATCGCTAATGTCGTTGTGTTTCTTGTAGAATGGAATTCTCCTCGTGTTATAGAATTTCTGGCTTTAGACCGAGAGTCTATTTTTGCTTCCTTCCAAATCTGGCGATTTGTAACTTATGGCTTCTGTCACTCTCTGAGTGGTTTGGGGCATATTTTCTTTAATATGTTTGTGCTCTGGATGTTTGGACGCTCAATTGAACCCATCTTGGGATCACGTGAGTTCTTGGTGTTTTATTTGATTGGCGTTGTGATCAGTGGTATTTGTCATATTGCCATCAGCGGCGCACCCGTTATTGGAGCCTCTGGTGGTGTGATGGCTGTTGTGTTTCTGACAGCCATGTATTTTCCTCGCATGACCGTGCTGTTGATGTTTATTTTACCCATTGAATTGCGCTGGTTAGCTGTACTTTACGCGCTTGTTGATGTCTTTGGGGTTCTTAATCCAGGGGGAGATGGTGTTGCTCATGTCGCACACTTAGGTGGTGCTGCATTTGGCATTGCTTATAAATACTTTGGCTGGAACTTGTCGAGTAATTTCAATACCAAATGGAATCAATTAAAATTGAAACGCTCTGTCAAAAAGAGTAAGTTACGTGTCTACTCCGAGCCTGATACTAATTTGTCAAAAGCCAGATTAGATGAAAAAGTGGATGCAATTCTCGAAAAGATCAGCCGCGAAGGTGAAGCAAGTTTGACCGATCAAGAGCGTGCATTACTCAAAGAGGCCAGCAGCAAGTACAAGAAACGATGACCTGTTCCAGCAAATTTCTATCTACCTCAAAGAGATAGTGGGTTGCAGATTGAATTGACTCCAGGGATCACGCATGGCTCAATCACAAATAGAAGATTTGATTCAGCGAGCAAGATCAGGGGATTGCTCTGCAGAAAATGAATTGCTGCAAAAATGCCGTGCTTATGTTTCTTTGATCGCGCGTGCTCAAATAGAAGGTTGGATGCGTACAAAATTTGATGCTTCCGATTTAGTGCAACAAACATTATTGGAAGCGCATCAGGGACTTGCGCGTTTTAAAGGGCAAACAGAGGCCGAATGGCTGGGTTGGTTAAGAGGCATCTTGAACCACAATACACTGGACTTCGCCCGAAAATACCAGGGAGCCGCCAAACGCAATGTCAGTCGAGAAGTTTCGATTGATCAGGCTGGTGGGAATTCTGATGACTCAGGCCAACATGGATGGGAGTTGAAAGACGAAACAGAAACTCCAAGTCGAATTCTGTTAAATCGTGAGCAGGAACTTTTGATGGCTGATGCAGTGTCACAGCTTCCCACAGATTATCAGGAAGTAATAATGTTACGAAATTTGCAGAGACTTTCATTTAAGCAAGTCGCTGAAAGAATGAATCGTAGCCCGGGAGCGGTTCAAATGCTTTGGCTACGTGCACTAAATCGGTTGCAAGAACATTTAGAAAGCGTCTAAACTTTTTACTCACCTGAATTGCTACAGGCTGGTTTTGAATTAGAGAGAATGTTAGATCCCGTGGCGAATGAGCAAGAACATCAATCGGAACACGTAGTTGAGTTATTGAATCAATATCTCGAGTATTTACAAGCCAAAGATCAGGAAAGTTGTCATAGTCTACAAGCAGTCAATCCGGAATTAAAAAAGTTAATGGCCTGCCTGGATTCACTGGAGTGTTTAGCTCCCGATAGCGAAAATTCCAGTCAACAAAATCAAACTTCACGGCCAGAAGACCCCACGCTCTTATTTTCCAGTCCGAATCTTAAACCGTCTGTCCCTCAACCGATCACCGAGTTCGGGAACTATGAACTCCTGGAAGAACTTGGTCGTGGTGGTATGGGGGTAGTCTATAAAGCACGTCAGAAAGATTTAAACCGTATCGTTGCCTTGAAGACCATTTTAAGTCATCAGTTTGCATCGGAAGAGGAAGTACGCCGATTTTATCTGGAAGCGCAAGCAGCGGGTAGACTACAGCATTCCAATATTGTTGCCATCCACGAAGTCGGGCAATATTTGGGACAACATTATTTTACAATGGACTATATATCAGGAAGCTCATTAGCAAACATACAACTAAAACCAAAATCAGAAACGTCACATGATCAATTTTATCAGATTGCATCATTGATGCAGCAGGTTTCTAGCGCAGTTCACTATCTACATTCCAAAGAGATCATTCATCGTGATTTAAAGCCTTCAAATATATTAATTGATGAGAACGGTGCGGCATATGTAACCGATTTTGGGCTTGCAAAGGTATTTGATCTCCTACAGGAAAACTCATCCAGTGAAATCCAAACACAAAGTGGCATGATTGTAGGAACTCCCAGTTATATGTCACCAGAACAGGCTGCGGGTCAGTTAGCCAACATTTCTGCTCGTAGTGATATTTTTTGTCTAGGCATTATACTTTATGAACTTTTGACAAACGTCTCTCCTTTCAAACAAAATACCCCATTAGATTCTTTAGTGTATGTCATCGAAGGTGAACCCCCTCTACCCCACACTCTAAATGCCAAAATTCCTCATCAATTGGAATTGATCTGTCTGAAATGTTTAGAGAAAGATCCGGAATTACGTTATCAAGCCGCTTCAGAATTAGCCGATGAATTAGAGCGTTTTATGGCTGGGGAACCAATTCAGGCTCAACCAGCTGGATTCAAGCAGAAATTTCAGCGCTGGTTTCGCAGGCAACCAGCTTTAGCTTCTCGGTTGTCTGCTATTGTTTTGTCAGCTGGAATTATTCAAACCGTATATTCAACACAGGGAACCGATTTCAATTATCATTTCAAAATTATGACAATTTTTTGTCTGTGGGGAATTTTAGCTCTATTCTTTCAGTGGGGATTAGATCATCTGAAAAATAAGGGAAAAGTCCGTTTTTGCTGGGCTGCAGCAGATGTTTCTTTATTAACCGGTTTATTGATTTTAGTTGATTCTCCTATTGGAATCTTATTAATCGGATATCCGATGTTGATCGTGGCTGCAGGACTGTTTTTCTATGTCAGATTAGTCTTTTTCACAACCACACTTTCAATGCTTGCCTTCGCCATACTTGTATTTCTCAGATCAGAATTAACAGAGTTGTGGCAATATCCTGTGATTTATGCAGTTGTTTTGGCAATATTAGGAACGATTACTGCATATCAGATTTTTCGTGTCAGAGTATTGAGCCGGTACTATGAACTTCGTCGTCCAGAAAGATAGATGAAAGCAATTAAGCTGCTTTCCCTGATTTTTGAGAAGTGTGTTTGGAAATCAATCGAAATAAAGCCTGCCAGACTCGGCTGATTTCCAGTTCTTCCATACAGCACAAGTTTTGAGGGCCTCGTTTAGGGCAACGTTTATTATAGCTGCCAGCACACTCCACATTGGTTGAGACTAGTTCGTGTTGATCACCAGGAGGTCCTGAGCGGAGCGAACTTGTGCAAGTGAAGATTCCGGTTACTGGAGTTCCCAGTCCTGCGGCAAGGTGCATGGGACCAGAATCGTTTGTGAGTAGAAAATCAGATTCTGTGAGTACGGCGGCCAACTGCTTAAGTGTAGTTTCTCCTGCCAGGTTGATGATACGACCTGTGGGTACAAACTTATGCAAAAGTTGCTGAATTTGACTGGTCAGTGGCCGTTCATCAGCTGTCCCCACAAGAACCACATTGCAGCGAAAGCGACGGATCGCTTTTGCACCTACGGCTGCAAAGCTCTCTGGTGGCCAGCGTTTTGTGATCCATTGGGCACCAGCATGAATGGCGAGGATCGGAACCAGATTGTTCTTGCGATCGAGTTTACTTTTTGCCCAGGTAGTATCTTCATTGCTAAGAATAAGGCCAGTTTGTCGTTGAGTTTCACCGAATCCTAAAGCATCGGCTACGCGCCAATATTTTAAATAAGCGGGGACAAGTCGCCCTGTATCAGGGATGGTCAGGTTGTAGGCTAAGTGCGAACCTTCGCGCGCTGCTTCGATTCCAATTCTCCATGGAGCACATGTAGAAGCTGTCATAATTCCGGTTCTCAATAAGCCTTGAAGATCAAGTACTAGATCAAACTGGCGTTGTTTAAGTTCTTTCAAAAAACGCCACCAGTAGCGAACGGAGCTGTGCCGACTAAAGGGAATCACATGGTCAATATTTGGATGCCCTTCGATCAGATTAGCAAAACTGTCGCGAATGACCCATGAAATCTCTGAATCAGGAAATCGTTCGCTGAGTACTGACAAAATAGGAAGGGTCTGTACAACATCACCCAGCGCACTAGGCTTAATCACGCAAATGCGTTTGGCTTCAATTTTATTTAGTTGCGAGATGGAATACTTTGAACTCATCGTGTTTGAATTGAGCTACTATTTTGATTTTGTTTGAGGCTACCTTATTATCAAGTGCGGCATGATAGTGGGAGAATAGGAATTGAGGCAATATCAGCTTTTTATTTCGTTTCCCATATTTTAAATTCTTCAGCTTAAAAATAGGCATTTTTCTAGTTGAATCGCCTGAATTTCTTTCCAATTGCTATGTAGTTAAGCAACAAATTCACTTTTTTTTGAGAAACTGCGAAACCAATGATTTTCATGTGAGTTTGATCTCTTAGTGAAGTGAATCAGAAATGGGAATGATCCCTTGACCCTTAAGTGTGAACGAGGAGTTATCTTAATGAGAGTAAGACTAATGCAGATATCAACATTTGTCTTGGGAGTTGCTGTTTTAACTGGGACTTCAGCGACTCAAGCTGAAGAAGGTAAAAAGGGAGAACGCCCCAATCGTGAACAAATACTCAAAAAATTTGATAAAGATGGCGATGGAAAGTTAAACGAGGAAGAACGCACCGCTGCGAGAGAGGCACGTGGTAAAGGGAAATCAGCTAAGGGGGCTGGTGGCAAGGGGAAAGGCAAACCAGGTTTTAACCGTGAAGAAATGATCAAAAAATTTGATAAGAACGGTGATGGAAAATTAGACGAATCAGAACGTGCGGCAGCAAAAGCTGCACGAGGAAAAATGGGCCAAAAGGGGCCACGTATGAGTCGTGAAGAAATGGTTAAAAAATTCGACAAAGATGGTGATGGGAAGTTAAGTGAAGCCGAGCGGGCTGCTGCTCGTAAGTCTCTGGGGAATCAGCAAGGCCGTCGTCGTGGTGGAATGACTCGAGAGCAATTCATAAAGAAGTTTGATAAAAATGGTGATGGAAAACTAGACGAATCAGAACGGCAGGCTGCGAGAGCAGAAATGATGAAGAATCGTCCTAAAGGGGCAGCCGGTAATAGAGCGAAAGGAAAAGCAGGAAGAAAAAACAAGAAAAATTGAGAGTGATGACAGGTCACTGAAACATTACTTTGGTTACATTGGTAGCTCAGTGATGTGAACAAAAAAGCCGACTGAATCTGATTCAGTCGGCTTTTTTCTGCAATACTAGGTATCTTCCGCTACGATTTCTCTATCAAAATAATTTGTGCCCATTCCTGCATCAATGACAATTCCCTGGGATGTAATGCCTGAGGAACGCGGGCTCATTAAGAATGCAATGGTATCGGCTACTTCCTTTGTTTGCACGGCTTCTTTACGAAGTGTTGCCTTTTCTGCAAATAAATAGCTGTCGACATATCCAGGGATTCCTGCTGATGCCGATGTTTTGAGTAATCCTGGACAGACGGCATTAAAGCGAACTTTCGAAAAATTGGAAAACGATTTTGAAAGAAAACAAACAGAGGAATCTAAAGCTGCTTTAACCGGAGCCATGTAACCATAATTTTCTGCAGCCATACGAGTCGTCGAAATTGAGACCGTAACGACGCTCCCCTGTTCTGGCTCAATGAGCTTACTAAATGCATTTGAAAGTGCGATGAGAGAAAAGCAGGAAATATCTACCGCCTGTAAAAAAGCACTTCGGGGTGTCTGATGAAAGGGAAGCCAGCCTGCTGAATAATCGGCAAATGCAATCGAGTGTACCAAACCATGAATGGCGTCGTATTTTTGGCTGATTTCGGAATGTAATTGATCGATTTCCTGCTGACGTTCGACATCGCAGACATAAATCGGTGCCTGCTTTAATAAGCTCTTTAATGATTCTTTTCGTGTTTCAGACCGCACAATATAGATCACTTCAGCTCCAGCTTCTTCCAGAACTTTCCCTGCCTGATATGCAACGCTTTTTCGGTTGGCTACTCCAAAAATAAGAATTCGTTTGCCTGCTAATTCCAAAAAGTCCATCAATCTTACTTCCGAGATAAATAAATATAAACAAAACCGGTATATCCAGCGTGTTAGCCTCAATACACGTCATTTACTCTGACAAATTTCATTTTTTTTCGCAATGTGGAATAGATTGTCACTCTCAGAGAAGTGGCAATTCGCAATAATGAATGTTATGTCGGAAGATATCTGACGACCTGAAAATTCTCAATAGTTCTCTGAAGGTGGGATTCATGTTTCAGTCACGAGTTTCCTTGAAATCGTTGGCTCTTTTGTGTCGATCGCTCAGTACGATGTTGGAATCTGGAGTATCGATCACAAAATCGTTTGAATTAGCAGCGAAAAAGATGGGAGACCGTCGTTTGCAGCAGTCTATTCGTGATATCGCAACGGAATTGAAATCGGGTATGGATGTGACTTCGGCAATGAGAAAACAGGGGAATTATTATCCCGAATTACTGGTCAATATGGTGAGCGTTGCCGAGCAAAGTGGTGGCCTCCCTGAAGTGTTGAAAGCACTTGCTGAGCATTACGATCATCTTCTTCAAATGCGAAAAAACTTTACAAGGCTTATCGCCTGGCCTGTTTTTCAATTTGTCGTTGCAATCTTGGTGATTGCCTTGATGATTCTTATCTTAGGACTTCTCGCTAGCGGACAAGGTGGAGCACCCATTGATGTTTTGGGGTTGGGGTTATCTGGCCCCAGCGGAGCTATGATTTGGTTGACATGTACGTTCGGATCAATTTTTGCGTTGTTTGTAGCATATCAAATCATGGACCGCCTGTTCGGAGGCAAACAATATTTTCACAGCTTGTTTCTTAAAATTCCGGTATTGGGGGGATGTATGCGATCATTTGCGATTGCACGATTTTCCTGGGCATTTGCACTCACTCAACAAGCTGGTATGAATATTCTTGATTCATTGGATTCCAGCCTGAAAGCAACCGGAAATGGGGCATTTATTCGGGAAATACCACGCGTCAATGGTGCTGTTAATGATGGAGAGCACCTCACAGATGCATTAGCAGAAACGAGACTATTTACAGATGAATATATTCATATGGTCAATGTGGGTGAAACATCGGGAACTGTTCCTGAAACTCTGGAGCGATTGAGTCCCCGTTTTCAGGAAGATGCACAGCGCAGCCTGGCAACATTAGCGGCAGTTTTAGGTTGGCTCATCTGGGCTCTTGTGGCCGCTTTTATCATCTTTGTTGTATTCAGGATCGCTTTTTGGTATTTGGGAATACTCAACGACGCCTTAAACAATATCTGAGCTATTAGCTACTTGTTTATCTCTAGTGTCATCAACCGTATTTAGTACCGATTAGAAAAGTAAAAGTGTCCCATTTTCATTTTGAACTGATTCATAGCGATTCAAAAACTTCAGCACGAGTGGGACGCTGGCATACGCCCCACGGAATTGTGGATACTCCAGCTTTTATGCCTGTGGGAACTTTAGCATCGGTAAAAGGCCTATTGCCAGAGCAACTAAAACAGGTGGGAACCCAGCAGGTATTATCAAATACATACCATTTGGCATTACGTCCCGGGGCAGAGATCGTTGAAGAGATGGGAGGGCTGCACGAGTTTATGAACTGGGATGGGCCAATTCTGACTGACAGTGGTGGCTTCCAGGTCTTCAGTCTGGCACAACTCACAAAAATGGATGATAACCAAGTTGTGTTTCGTTCACATATTGATGGTAGTCTATTTGAATTATCACCGGAAAAAGCGGTGAAAATACAAGAACAACTCGGTGCAGATTGTATTATGTGTCTTGATGAATGTCCCCCGCATGATGTTCCTTCTGAAAAAATGTTGGAGGCCGTAGACCGAACCACAAATTGGGCAGCAAGGTGCCGAGATGCACAGAAACGTGATGATCAGGCCCTGTTTGGGATCGTGCAAGGAGGAACTGACCAGAAGATGCGGGAACGATCTGCTGCTGGATTGCTTCCTCTGGGATTTCCTGGATACGCTATTGGAGGCTTGAGTGTAGGAGAGAAACCTGAGGATATGTATTCTACGCTTGATTTTACGACTCCGATGTTGCCCATTGAAAAACCTCGTTATCTGATGGGGGTAGGACGCCCTTCTGACCTGATTGAGGCAATTATACGTGGTGTTGATTTATTTGATTGTGTTATGCCTACTAGAAATGGGCGGAATGGAATGGCATTTACCAGCCAGGGACGCGTTAATTTGCGCAATCAAATACATGCGAGAGATCCGAGCCCTTTGGACCCAGAATGCGATTCACCAGGATCACAGAATTATAGTCGCGCTTATTTGCGACATTTATTTATGTCACGAGAGATGCTCGGGCCAATTTTGATCTCCCTCCACAATATTGCCTTTTATCAAAAATTACTGCGAGACTTCCGACAGGCAATCCTCAATGATCAAGTTGAGGAGTTTAGGGCGGTTCACCTTGCCCGTTGGAACGCATCTTTCTAAGATACAGCTTGCAACACTGTTTGATAACTCCTGAATTTGTTTAGGTTTGGGCCGATTTCGGCTCAGTTGTTGGATGAGCATAATTTAGAATAGTATATGTATTAACTTGCATGTTTAAATGTGTGTTTCCTTAAGTGCTTAATTCACAT
Source organism: Gimesia aquarii (assembly GCF_007748195.1). Taxonomy (NCBI): domain Bacteria; kingdom Pseudomonadati; phylum Planctomycetota; class Planctomycetia; order Planctomycetales; family Planctomycetaceae; genus Gimesia; species Gimesia aquarii. The sequence continues at coordinate 4,216,997 of NZ_CP037920.1, read as the reverse complement.
TGCTTTAAGGGGATTCATTTGCAGCCTTGGACGAGAACGAAATGAATTTATTACTTACTACGTTATATTTATTGGCCGAAGAAGCACCTGCGAAAGATGCCCCCGCTCCTCCTCAGATCATCCAATTTTTACCCATCATTGCCATTGTGATCTTCTTTTACCTGATTATGTTTCGTCCTCAGCAAAAAGAACGAGCTCGTCGCGAGAAGGCGTTAGGTGAATTGAAGAAAAATGACCGTGTCGTGACCATTGGGGGAATTATTGGTACGATTGCCAGTATTTCAGACAATGAACAGGAAGTGGTGATAAAAATAGATGATAATTCGCGTCTGAAAGTCCGTCGAAGTGCAATTCAAGGACTTTATGAAGAAGATAAAAAAGATTCAAAATAGCTTTACAGTATCTAATAAAACTTTTAGAGATTCAGTATCTGGCGCAGTAAACGCCAGTTTAAACCTTCATTGCCGAGTGAATCGGCCCATATAAAAAAGCATAGTTTTGGGACTAATTGAATGACAGGGATTGATTTCCACTCAGCAGGACTAATTGCTGCGGAAGTAGCCGATAATGCGACATCAAAAGTATCAGGATGGTATATCTTGCTCGTTATTTTTGTCGTGTTTGTTTTACCTTTCATCTTGGGAGTCATTATCGCACGTGCTCTCAAACTGAAGGAATTCTCCCGGAAAATTGGCCTGGTACTATTTACGGCTGTCATTGCTGCTACTCCCTTCATTTGGCAGATTGCCAATGGTAATGATTGGCGCAATGCGATTCGGCTGGGAATCGACCTTGCCGGTGGTTCAAACATGGTTTTCGAAGTCGACGAAGCCGGAAGTGAAAAAGAACTTTCGAATGATGTAATGGATCAAATGGTGGGAGCCATTGGACGTCGTATTAATCCTTCTGGTACGGAAGAAGTGACAGTCCGCAAAGTGGGACAAAACCGGATCGAAGTGATTGTTCCAGGAGCAGACACGGAAGATGTTCAACGGATTAAATCACTCATTACACGTTTGGGAAGTCTCGAATTTGATATCGTGGCGAATCGACGTGATCATGCTTCTATTGTCGCGCGTGCATTAGAGAGTCCCAGAAAAGATATTCGCGATGGCCAGGGACGTGTGATTGCCAGCTGGCGTGAAGTTAATGGCGATGACTCATATACCGAAGACCAGATGGTTTCTCGTCCGATAACGCGAGAAGACGGTACTCAAGGTGAAGAAGTACTGGTCATTATTGAACCAAATGAAGACCGACGTGTCACAGGAAAATATTTGGTGCGTGCGCGACAGTCAACTGATCAGAATGGTGCCCCTGCAGTCGCATTTACATTTAACGCGCGAGGAGGCACTCTTTTTAGTCAGCTAACATCCAAAAATCGTCCCAGTAAGGATGGATTCCACCGGCATTTAGCTGTGCTATTGGATGGTAAAGTCCAGTCTGCACCACGTTTAATCACTACGATTGGTTCTGAAGGTCAAATTACCGGTCGCTTTACTCAGAAAGAAATCTCTTCTCTCTTAAATGTTTTAAATGCGGGGGCATTGGAGGTTCCTTTAAAACCAGAACCTGTCTCCGAATTTTCCATTAGTCCTCTCCTCGGAAGTGATGTTCAGGAGAAGGGAAAACAGGCAATTATTATTGCTGCAATTGCCGTTATTGTATTCATGCTGATTTACTATCGGTTTGCTGGTGTCGTAGCCAATATCTGCCTGACTTTGAACTTGTTACTGGTGATGGGCTGCATGTCGTTCATCGACGCGACATTTACACTACCTGGTCTGGCAGGCCTTGTATTAACCATTGGTATGGCCGTCGATGCCAACGTATTGATTTTTGAACGAATCCGAGAAGAGAAATCTCGAGGATCAAGTTTAAGAATGGCAATTAATAATGGTTTCGCGCGAGCTTTCACTACGATTATCGATGCCAACCTGACCACGCTGATTGTGGCAGTCGTGTTATATATTATCGGTACAGATCAGGTACGGGGATTCGCCGTCACGCTCTTTATCGGGATTGTGATGAGTATGTTTACTGCTCTCTATGTCGGTCGTCTCATTTTTGATGTTTTTGAGCGAAAGCGATGGATTAGCGATCTGAAGATGATGAGTATAGTCGGAAATACAAATATTGATTTTATCAACAAAAGAAAGATTGCAGCTTTTTTCTCAGTGCTGCTGATCTTGATTGGAATGGTCGTTGTCTCCTCGCGAGGTAAAGAAAATTTTGATATTGATTTTACCGGCGGGACAATGGTGACATTTGAGTTTGAAGATAAACAGGAAATTGACACCATTCGAGGATTACTACAAAAAGAGTTTGGGAATAGTCTCACACTCGAACAATTGCAACTATCAAATGACCCTGGCTCTGAAGGACGATATTTCCGTTTACGAACTACCTTAAATGATGCTGATACCGAAAATGAGGGTACCAAAGCAACGGACTCAATTAGAACAAAGCTAGATAAAGCATTTGAAGCTTCTGCTCAAAAGTTACGAAAAGTGACGATGGATTTCGGAGAAATCAAGAAGCTGGAAGGTAGTGAGAATTCTCCAGCGGGTTCAGAAGTTGAACTTACTTTTAGTGGTGATCTGAAAACATCAACTGTCGAAACGTATCTGAAAGAAGCCATTGCATCCATCGAGAATGCCGATGGTTCTGAAAAGTATGAGCGAATTCCTGAGATTCAGTTGAGTGGAGTCTCTTCCGATTCAAAAGAAGGTGATACAACAGCCGAATCAAATCGTTTTAAAAAGATGATGGCTCAAGCCGGTCCGGATTTATTGGTTAATGATTTAAAAACGGCCTTAGTCGCAATGCAAGAGGTAATGGCAACCACAGCGATTCTAGACGAAGTTAATAGCTTTGACAGTTCTGTGGCGAGTGAGATGCAGGAGTCTGCAATCCTGGCTATGTTGATCAGTTTGGTCGCGATTGTAGCCTATATCTGGTTTCGATTCCAACGAATTACATTTGGTCTCGCGGCAGTTGTTGCTTTAATTCATGATGTGCTTGTCGTTTTAGGATTGGTGGCGTTGGGAGCTTATTTGAGCCATACTCAATTAGGACTTCTAATGGGTTTGAATGATTTTAAAATTAACCTGCCTATGATTGCAGCGTTTCTGACAATTGTTGGTTATTCATTAAATGACACCATTGTGGTTTTCGACCGTATTCGAGAAGTACGCGGCAAGAACCCTGCTCTGACAACTACGATGGTAAATACCAGTTTAAATCAAACAATGTCACGAACCTTGCTTACTTCAATCACAACCTTAATCGTAGTCTTGATTCTATACGCCATAGGTGGTGAAGGAATTCATGGCTTTGCTTACTGTCTTGTCTTGGGTGTGATTGTTGGTACTTACAGCTCTATTTTCATCGCTAGCCCTGTATTAGTCTGGCTGATGAATCGTCCTGGAAGTGCAACTGCACGTGCAACTCAGCAAAGTGAACGGCAAACAAGCGTTAGTAAGAGCTGATTGCGAGAAAGAAATAATTCACCAGGAAACATCAAAAAGGCGAGCCTGAGATTATAGTCAGGGTCGCTTTTTTTACGCCTCTTTAAATAGGTGGTCTCAGCGTACTTTTTGGCCTTCTACAAAGACTGATTCGACGGAACCGGGGAATGTGATTCCTTCAAAAGGAGACCAACCGCATTTGGTTTTCATGTCCTCGCGCTGGATTGTAATCGGCTCTTTCATGTTGAGCACAGTCAGGCTTGCTGTATATCCAGCTTCGATTTTTCCGAACTTCTTGGGAGCAACGTAAGGATTTACAAAGTTTCCGGGGTTTTCAGAACAAAAGCTAGCCGCTTGCTGTGGGGAGAATTTTTGATCGAGTATCAGCCAGGTCACAAACGCACCGTAAGTATCCAGGTGAGGTTGTCCTGAAACCCCCTGCTCGTTTTCGTCCAGAGTGTGGGGAGCATGGTCGGTAGCGAGATAATCTAGAGTCCCATCACGAAGTGCATCCAGCATCGCCTGACGATCTGAAATGGTACGCAATGGTGGATTCATTTGCATTTTCCCACGGTTTTGATCAGTTAGATCAGATTGATCAAAATACAAATGATGGGGGGTTACTTCACAGGTGACATTTACGCCACGGCTTCTCGCTTCCCGAATTAATGGTAACCCTTCACCTACAGAATAATGGCATAATTTTCCTTTGAGATCATACTTTTCAATCATTTGGAGAGCGAATCGTGTCGCGGAAACTTCACATTCCGGAGGTCTTCTCTCTTCATGTGTGGCTGCAGCAGCATGTTCTTCTAGTAAAACAGGATCTTCACAATGAAAGCTTACGTTAGCGCCACGATAATGAGAAAGGGTTTCATCAAGTTGCTCCAGAGTCTTGAAATAAAGATCTCCAACGCTGGGGCCCATATACGCTTTATAAGGAACTGCAAACGAGAGTGGTTTCGTTCCCGGTCCGATGCCTGCATAAAGCGTGAAATGAATTGTAGGATTTCGTTTTTCCAGATGTAGTACCTTTTCTCGGTAGCTTTCATCTGTGATAGGAGGAACAGGATTATTGGGCATGTCAGCAACATGTACAACACCACCATTAATTGCTGCAGCACTTGCGGTACAAAAATCTTCTTTATAGGTTTGAGATTCGCCAATATCATCTCGGGCATGGATATGGATGTCACCCATGCCAGCAAAAATGAGGCAATGCTCTGAAAAAGAGAAATCTGCTATACCCAGGTTTGAGCCTACCTCAACAATCCGATCGTCTTCGATTCGAATTTGGTTGTTCCCTGTGCCTGAAGAACTGACAAGAGTTCCTTGTATGATCATTGAATTGAAGTCAATCCACTTTTGCTAGTGTAGTATTAAGTTGAGAATTAGTCTGGGAGGCTACCAACCAACTGACATATTGGTTTCGATTGCCAGTTGTGCCTCATGCAGATCAGACCCTGTGTCTCGCATATAAAGTCTAATGGCATGTACTTTATCACCTGAGGCACGGAAAAGACATTCACGAGCCATATCACAAGGTTCAGTGTGCCCTTCAATACCTAGCAGACGCTTTGAAATGACCCACATATCACGAGGACGGCGAGTGACCCTCAGAATCTCATCTTCGGGATAATTCTCTTGAGCAGCATTTTCCGCTTCCTCTTGAGTATTTGCCCAACCCACCATGATATGAGCGTTTGTTTCAATCTCATAAAGAGCCATAATTCAACTCCAGTCTGAAGAATGGAAAAAGTGAAAAGGTAACGAGTGACGAGCAAAAGAAGACTCTCGCAAGTTTGTCATGGTAGTATATAAACTCGTAAGTCTGAAATCGAACATTTTCTTATCTCATATTATAGCCAACGAAGATTCGGTGTGAGAGTGTGTTCTTGAAATTGTTTCGAGAAAATGAGAAATCTCAATTTATTAACTGTTTTTCGTGCTATTTATCACAGATCATATTGGAGAGACAGGGTTTATTTATAATTTTCGTTGTCATTTTTTTGCCGGGCGTCCCATTTTTCTTCGGCCGCACTTTTCCTCAGATAAAAAGGGGTTAGATCCCATACCTCATTGAGGGAAGCATATTCTGCAGGCTGAGATTTCTGTAGGATTTGAGCTGTAATCAGCGAGATTTTTGATGCAGTCGGATTTCTATATTCTGGCTGTAGTATCCGACACTCTGGTAGCAATGATGTCTGGAGTAACTCGATTCCAGGACCGTTGATGGTATCTCTTGGTTTTAGACTATGGCAAAACCTGTCAATCTCCCATAATGCAATCTCAGAACTTCTTTGCCACTGATATTCTGAGATTTTTACATACTTGCCAACAAAAAGATCGCCTCGTTGTGCATTGGATATCACATAGGTTTCACTAATTTCAGGCGGGCAATTCAGGGCAATTGCCTCAAATGTATCAATTCCGATTACGGGACAACCGGTTACGTATCCGAATGTTTTTGCGAAAGTGGCGCCAATTCTCAATCCCGTAAAGCTGCCAGGTCCTATGCTCACACCAATGCCGGTAATTTGGTCAGGACTTAATTCCAGTTGATTTAATAGTTTTTTTACTTCAGCGACCAGAGTTTGCGCGTGTTTTCGTCCCTGTTGCTGTAATTTATTTTGCACAATTTGCTGGGCAGAACTGAGGATCGCAATTGATCCGCTTCGTTCTGATGTTTCGATACCTAAATAAAACTGGGAAATTTCCACGTTGACTCAAATAAAATATATCGAAATGGAGATGCAACTCCGTTAAAACCCTGTAAAGTATGACAAACTCCTTTGAAGTCGCCAAGTCGCTAATAGACTGTATAGCTGAGTCTGAAAAATAAAAAATCACGAAGACTTGATCAAGCCTGCACTTCTAAAGGTGAAACAATACAATTTTCTTCAGTATTCTTAGGAATTTCCTCACGACAATAACGTCTGGTTTTATTGTAAATTAAAAATGATACCTATTAAAAAATTGAGTTCACTACTCAAATTCTTTGATCTGAGAACCAGTGGCAAATGGTTTGTTCTTTCCTGTCTGATTGGAATTGTGGCAGGTCTTGGGGCAATCACCTTCGATGCCCTGATTCAGTTTGTCGAACATTATTCTCTTGTTTCTATTGCCGGCTTTGATGATCCACAAACAATCGGCGAACATACTATATTTGAAACCGAAGGAAACGAGGCAATCTTTTCGCCTTGGTTAGTGTTACTGATCATTACCTTAGGAGGATTGGCTTCAGGGGTTATCGTCTACAATTTTGCTCCGGAAGCAGAAGGCCATGGAACAGACGCTGCGATTGACGCCTTTCATACGAAACGTGGAATGATTCCTCTCCGTGTTCCGATTGTCAAAACGATTGCTTCCGCGCTGACTTTGGGAACAGGAGGGTCTGGCGGACGCGAAGGACCAATTGCGCAAATCGGTGCTGGTTTTGGTTCATGGGTAGCATCCGCTTTAAAGCTTTCAGAACGCGATCGTAGGATTTTACTGGCGGCGGGAGTCGGTGCAGGTATTGGAGCGATTTTTCGTGCTCCTCTGGCGGGAGCGTTATTCGCCGCAGAGATTCTCTATAGTGACGCTGATTTCGAGTCTGATGTCATCGTTCCTGCAGCGATGTCTTCTATTATTGCTTACTCCGTCTATTGCCTTTCATTACCGGCGGACCTCCAATTTTTACCTCTTTTTGGTAATGGCTTACATCATAGTGTTGATTCTCACGGAGAATTAATTCCCTACACGATTTTGTCAATTATCCTTAGCCTCTCTGCGGCATTTTACGTTAAGACATTTTATGGCACGGCCGGGTTATTCAAAAAATTACCAATTAAGCCTATGTTTAGACCAGCGATCGGGGCCTTTTTAACTGGGTTGGTTGGTATTGGGATGTATTATCTTTACGGCAAGGATGTGCGTGCATTAGCAGTTCTATCAACGGGATATGGTTTTCTCCAAGATGCATTGACTTCAGCAAAAAGTTTGGGGATTCCCCTCTTGCTCTCTATTGCCTTTGTGAAAATATTTACGACATCGTTGACGATTGGATCAGGAGGCTCTGGAGGCGTTTTTGGCCCATCGATGATTATTGGTGGTTGTGTAGGTACGGCAACGGGCCTCTTTTTTCAGCAGCTTTGGCCTGATTTAATCACACAACCAGAAGCATTTGGTCTTGTTGGAATGGCTGGATTCTTTGCCGGGGCTGCGCATGCACCGATATCGACGATTATTATGGTTTCTGAAATTACTGGGAATTATGCCCTGCTATTACCGACCATGCTCGCGTCAACATTGTGTTTTGTACTCTGCCAGAAAGTGCATCTGTATCAAAAGCAGTATCCCAGTCGACTTGACTCACCCGCGCATCGTGGGGACTTTCTAGTTGATGTTCTTGAAGGTAGTCGCATTTCGGACGTATTTGATCCAGGAAGAAAGATACAGTTAATTCCTGAATCCAAATCATTGGATGAAATCGTACATTCCCTAGCTGGAACACAGCAACATTATTTTCCTGTGATTGACAAGGACGGGAAAATGGTCGGAATTTTTTCTGAGGATGATGTACGGGCTTACTTGTATGATGAGACGATTTGGAAGTTGGCTCTGGCACGTGATATCATGAAACCCGATTTTGCGAAGATCAGCCCTGATGATGATTTGAATACAGCTTTACAACGATTTACTGCGATCAATGTCGAGGCATTACCTGTTGTAGATCAGAATGACCCCGGAATTCTGCTGGGAATGCTCACTCGTAAAGAAATGATTGGTTATTACAACCAGCAATTAATAAAACATAAACGGGCCCATGTAGAGAATTCTAATTAGAGAGCACGTCTGAAAGTCCTTCAATCTTCCTCGGTGCTTTGCATTTCAAATAGAAATCGAGATGGAAGTGTGGGTTGCTTTTTTCCCCACTTGGTTCGTGTGGCAGCGCGACTTAAGGTCAAGTAGTCTTGGGCACGAGTGATGCCGACATAGGCGACCCGTCTTTCTTCTGCAATCTCAGAATCAGTTCCCTCTACTGAGCGTTTATGCGGCAACAGGCCTTCTTCCATACCGACCAAATAAACCCGCGGAAATTCAAGTCCCTTGGCACTATGCAAAGTCATCAACTTGACCGCATCTTGTGCCAGCTGATCTTCTTTTTCGTTCAAATTGTCTCGGTCTCCCAATGCCGTTTCTTCTAGAAAACCGATTGGGGTTGGATCACTGGTTCGCTGACAGTATTCTTTGATTGATTCAATAAATTGTTCCAGAACGACGATTCTTGCCTGTTGCTGCTCTGATGTTTTGTATTGTTTTTTTATTTCTGATTCATAATCAATCTCTTTAATTAAGTCTTGCATGATTACTGCAAGATCATCGGGTTTTCGATTTAAGCGTGAACGAAATTGTTTTAGCAGATTATGAAATCCATCCAAAGCCGTACTAGCACGACTGCTGAGTTCATTCGTTTTTTGTGCTGAGGCGACTGTGTCCCAAAAGTGACTTCCTCCTTTCACAGATTGGTTCACGAGTTTTTCGATTGTACTATTTCCAATTCCACGTGCAGGAGTATTAATAATTCTTAGCATGGATAGTTCATCATGCGGGAATGCTAGTGTTTTCAGGTATGCTAATAAATCGCGAATCTCACGACGATCAAAAAATGACTGACTACCAATAAGTTGATAACGTACATTGGTACGACGAAATTCTGTTTCAAAAACTCTCGGTTGTTCATTCGTACGAAAGAGAATCGCAAAATCACGTAAGGGAATATCTTGAGATTCGTGCAGATATCGAATTTCACCAACCACTTTTTCTGCTTCGGTTAGTTCATCAGATAGTTCGAGAAATCGAACGGGTGAACCCTGTTTTTTATGTGCGATTAATTGTTTTTTGTGTCGATCACGATTATGGGAAACAAGACGATTGGCAAGATCTATAATTTTGTCTGTACAACGATAGTTGTTTTCAAGTCGTACTACACTTGCACCAGGGAACTGTTGTTGAAAACCAAGAATATGCCGTACTTCAGCTCCACGCCAACCATAAATAGATTGGTCGTCATCGCCGACAACGCATAAGTTTTGATGCGGCTTTACAAGTGCACGAATCAGATTGAATTGGGAGAGATTTGTATCTTGATACTCATCAATTTGAACATACTCGAACTTACCCTGGCTTCTTTCCAGCACTTCGGGAAACTTCGAAAAAAGTTCATTCGTCAACATTAACAAATCATCAAAGTCTACAGCGCCGCTTGATCGCAGTTTGGTCTGATATTTTCGATATGCCATTGCGGCCAGAAAGTCAAAGTCATTTTCGGTATAGTTCGTTGCTTCTTCTGGTGTAACATTAGACATTTTCCAGCCGCTGATACGCGTAAGAAGATCACCAGGACGTAGGCTTTTGTCAGTGACCCGTATATCTCTTAATGCAGAACGTGCCGCAGATTCTTGATCTCCCCGGTCATAAATTACAAACTTTTGAGGGTAGCCCAGCAGGGAAATTTCTTCTCTCAGAATACGAACACAGAGCGAATGGAATGTAGAAATAAAGGGCTTGGCGGACGGTCTTTTTCCCAATAGATCTGCTGTCCGCTCCTGCATTTCGCGCGCCGCTTTATTCGTGAATGTAACAGAGAGTATTTTGTCCGGCGAAACACCATTTCGAATGAGCTCTACCATGCGATAAGTAATCACTCTGGTTTTTCCAGTACCTGCTCCTGCTAAAACGAGAAGCGGTCCTAAGAGTGTTGTGGCTGCTTCACGTTGGGCTGCATTAAGTGATAACAAATGCTGAGATTGGTTCGAACTGGGAGAAAGGGGCATGAACTTGATCAATTGGTAAAATATGAAACAAATACTAAATCTATATCATCGTGTAATTATCAATTTTAGATGAGATGATTTCAGATAGTCTCGTCAGGATTTTTAGGAATAGGTTTGGAAGAAGTTTTTTTCTTTGGTGGACGATTGGATTTTACAGCGGGATCCTGAGCTTGTTGTTCTTGTCGATCTGAGAGTACCGGTGATTCTACTTCTGGGGGTGTTTGATCCTGACGCAAATCAAAAGAATCAGAAGTTTTATTTTTCTTCTTAGATTTACGGCGCCGATTTGCTCTATGAGTTGGTTTGTCAGAAACGCTTCTTTTTCTTTTGGGTTTTGAAGAAGTTTTTGGAGTTGAGTGATCGGCCTGAAGTGATGGAGTTGTCTTTGACTCAACAAGTTTTTGATTTACCTTTAATGCGGCTCTCAGAGGTTTTAACATATCTTCAATGGTTTGCCAGCGATCTTGCGGATAGAGCTCCAGTCCTTTCATGATCGCATCTGCCACCTGTGGATTGAGATTCGGCAGAAGTTGTTGAATACTTTCTGGTGGAGTGTTGATGTGTTGTAGAACTGCGTCCAGTGTTTCTGCTGCTTCCCAAGGTAATCTTTTAGTGAGCATCTCGTAACATGTTACTGAGTATGAGAAGATATCTATTTTCTGGCTTGTTTTTTGGCGTTTGATGAGTTCTGGAGCCATGTAGGCTGCAGTTCCCGTGCGGTTTCCTGGTTGGAGAAAGGGACCTGTATTCGGAACAACTAATCCAAAGTCAATCAGCTTTAATTCGTGGTCATTACTTACCAGAATATTTCGCGGACAGATATCCCTATGAATCCAGTTTTCTTCATGGAAATGCTTAATGGCCTCTCCGAGCTGAATCATATATTTCAGGCAATTCGTACGCATATCCTCATTTTGTGCTTCTACCAAAAAACTAAGGCTATAGCCTTCAACGAATTCCATAACCAGGAATTGTTCACCTTCGGTTGTAAGACCATGCTCAAAAGTTTTAACAATATGAGGATGATTCAGCTGAACAGCAATTTCTCCTTCTTTTGGTTTATTAAGTCCGACAAAACGGGATTCGAGCTCTAATGTTTTTTGTTTATGCAATACTTTAAGAGCCACAACTCTTCCGGATTGTGAGTCTCTGGCCCGCCATACTTTGGACATGCTTCCCTGCCCTACGCGTCCAATCAACTCAAAGCGTTTTTTAATATTGACGCGTGGTATTTTGGGCTCTTTTGAAAAGAATCGATTAAGAAAATTCATGCATCCACCAGAAAGCAAGGAGTGGATTCAGGATCATTCTGAATCCTAAGCTCATAAGAAATTAATCAGCCCAACACAGATAGTATAATTGGCTTCGTAAGCAGACGCAAAGCGGGCGCTACCAAAAGCGCTGGATTCTAAACCTGAAGTTTCACCAGATTGGTGATAGCCTAGAGCATTATTTCAAAATAAAGCGAGTTTCCACTTCAAATCAGACGCAGTAATCGATGAGGCGTGCCAATTCAGATCGAAGTCGGGGTCTGGAGATAATCCGATCAACAAATCCATGTTCAAGCAGAAATTCACTAGTTTGAAAACCGTCGGGAAGCGTCATTTTTACCGTCGCTTGTACAACACGCGGGCCGGCAAAGCCTACTAGAGCCTTTGGCTCAGCAACGACAATATCTCCCAGAGAAGCGAAGCTGGCAGCAACGCCGCCCATTGTCGGGTTTGTTAATACCGAGATGAATAACCCGCCCTTTTCCTGATAACGTCCTAATGCTGCCGAGACTTTACCCATTTGCATTAAAGAGAAAATTCCCTCGTGCATTCGTGCGCCTCCTCCAGAGCCACTAATAATAATCAGTGGAAGTTTCAATTCAGTCGCGTTTTCGATTGCTCGAGTCAGTTTTTCTCCTACAACAGAACCCATACTACCCATGATGAAAGAGGAGTCTGTGATACCAACGACAAGGGGGCGGCCTCGCATATATCCGCGCCCTACGACACAGGCATCTTTCATTCCCGTTTTCTTCTGTTCAATAACGAGTCGATCTTTGTATGTTTTATTCTTATCTGCAAATTCTAATGGGTCACCTGCAGTTAAATTTGTAAACCATTCTTCAAAACTATCTGGATCAAGTAGTTGTTGGATACGGGTATAGGCAGAAATATAAAAATGATGGTCGCATTCAGGGCAAAGTCCCAATCCTTGTTCAACCTGCTTTCTGAAGACCGTTGCGTTACAAGAAGTACAGCGTAACCATAAACCTTCTGGAACGCCTCGCTTTGGGCGAGAAGAATGGCTTAACCATGAATCGATGTTAGATTTGGGCGTAGAACTCATTTTATTTGGCCTCCTCGAACTGCCACTTTTTGTAATGGAGGTTCGTTATCTTCATGCGCCCCCTTCTGTAGTGATTGATCGTCAGAGCTTACTTGTGTTAAATCACTTTTTTTCGGGGGTGATTCAAGAATTTCAAATAATTCATCCTGACAAGATCGCCCATTATGCTCAAATGAGATCTGTTCTTCTTTATTATTTCGTAAGACGTTGGAAATAATTGAAGCCAGAGGCTCTGAAGCGACAATCGCAAAGTTTTGTTTCTTTTTTAAGTACTTCTGAAGTGTTTTTTGGACCCGCTTAACAGCCTCTGATGCCAATTCACCTTCAGGAGGACATACCGTTTCTGGAGATTCAGCCCACTGTTTGAATAGTTTGGGGTATTTTCGGCGAACTTCTTCATACTCGAGACCTTGCCAGAGCCCTTGATTTAGGTTCTTCAATCCTGCTTTCTCTTTTACAGGGACGCCGAGATTCTCACCTAATTGTGCAGATGTTGAAAGTGCGGGTTCAGAAGAAGAGGTAATGATGGTCTCAATACCAAAATCTTCAATTTTCGACACGAGATTTTTAACTTGTTCTTCCCCTTTTTCGTTCAGGGGAAGGTCCAAGGTTCCTTGAATCCGCTCATCTCGATCAAAGTCAGTACAACCAGGACGGATAAGTACCACTGTTGGCATTGTTTTTAGTCTCTATGTTATGTAAAGGAAGCCGTTTCGTTCCTGGCCTTTTGCACCAGTTCACTAACGGCAATCGAATAATCGCTCTGGTTAAATATCGCGCTTCCGACAACAAAATAATTTGCGCCAGCATGGGCTGTTTTTGCAATCGTATCCATTCCGATTCCTCCATCGACGGAAAGTATGGTGTCTTCGGAGATCATTTTTTTGAGCTGTTTTATTTTTTGCAGGCTTGAGTTTATGAATGACTGGCCACCAAACCCAGGCTCGACGCTCATCACAAGGACTAACCCACATAATTCGAGAAAAGGTTCTATTACATTCACTGGAGTCTTTGGATTGATTGCCAGTCCTGGTAGTACGCCAGATTTGTCGAGATGTTGCAATAAATCATTAGGGTTCGGAACTGCCTCAATGTGTATCGTAATGGAATTGCAACCGGCAGCGATGTAATCATCAATATACTTTTCGGGGTTGCTGATCATCAAATGAGCATCGAAGAACATTTTAGTCAAAGGTCTGACACGTTCGATCAATAGAGCCCCGTAGGAAAGATTGGGGACAAAATGCCCATCCATTACATCCCAATGGAGTACCTGTGCTTCAGCCGTTTCTAAAAGCGTAATTTCTCTTTGTAGATTCCCGAAATCACACTTTAGCATTGAAGGGGCAATCACTGGCAACTGAGATTTCAATTTATTATTTATGTCGAAATAAGTCATAGAATCTGGGAATGGTCTTCAATTCTAAGTCGTTGAATCTTTGTTGGGCTTGATACTTCGTATCTGGATAAGCGACATCATAATATAAGCGAGGTATTTTGACGATCTTTTAAGGCAACGTCTAGTCGAAAGTTTTAAAGTATGGTTGAATGTACACTTTTTCTAGTGTGGAAAAACAGCCGAGATGCGTACCACCTCGGCTGAATTTTGATTACATACCATAAATGTCAGGCAATATTAACATCGCATGGCTATAGTTGTGCTAGACGAGCAATCATATCGGCAGTTCGATTTGAATAACCATATTCATTGTCGTACCAGCTTAATACCTTGATCATATTTCCACCAATTTGAGTGGTCCAGGTAGCATCAAAGATTGAGCTGTGAGGATTACCAACAATATCGCTGGAGACAATCGGGTCAGTATTATATTCGAGGATTCCTTTAAGTGGGCCCTCTGCTGCAGCTTTCATAGCTGCGTTCACATCTTCTGCAGTCGCATCTTTACTTAAAGTTACGACTAAATCAGTAATACTACCAACAGGGACAGGGACTCGAAGGCTGAGACCCGTTAGTTTTCCATTCAATTCTGGCAGTACAAGCCCAACCGCTTTAGCAGCACCTGTCGTTGTTGGAATAATATTGATTCCAGCAGCTCGAGCTCTTAGCGGGTCGGCATGAAGTTGATCTGAAACCCTTTGGTCGTTTGTGTAAGCATGGACTGTCGTCATAAGTCCATGCTCAATTCCAAAGTTCTCATGAATGACTTTTGCCATGGGAGCGAGGCAGTTTGTCGTACAACTGGCATTGGAAACACATATATGATCAGCATTTAATTGATCATCGTTAACGCCGAATACTACTGTCAGGTCAGGAGCATCTTTAGCAGGAGCAGAAATGACTACTTTTCGAGCACCTGCAGTGAGGTGGCTGTCATAGCCTGGTTTATCATCTGATTCCCGATTGGTGAAGAAACCTGTTGACTCTAGCGCGACTTCAACTCCTAGCTCTTTCCAGGGGAGCTTACGAGGGTCGCGTTCTGCACAGACCTGGACTTTTTTGCCGTTAACAATCAGTGTGTTTCCTTCAACGTCGACTGTCCCCGGGAAGCGTCCTTGAACACTATCGTATTTTAAAAGTAGCGCCAGTTTTTTGGGGTCTCCCAAGTCGTTAATGGCAACGACTTCAAATTCCTCGGGACGAGCCGCAAGTGCTCTAAATGTAATACGACCAATGCGTCCAAAACCATTGATACCAACCTTTACTGCAGCCACAGTACAAACTCCTTACTTCAAATAATATATATTTATTGTTGACGGTAACCACGAAGGAAAACAATTCCGAGTGGTCTGATTGCGGTTACCGGATGTCTTTCAACCGGGGTGGATTGTAATAGGCGAGACAGACTCACACAACCGAACGCAATGAGTCGCTTCAGCTTCTTAATAACTGAATTTTCTTAACGATTTGACATTTTGAGAGAAAGTCAGTGTTCGCATGTGTTTTGTGACAACTTTTTTTCAAGAGGATTCCCCTCCCTCTAAGTCTAACAGTAATCCAACCTCAAGGGGGTTCAACAGAAGTGACGATAGTGTATCTGAGGAGAATGCTCCCAATTACGGGGAATGTATTGGTTGTCTGTATATAAAATCTTGTTGATAAGATCTTATAAATTAGTGACTTAAATCTCTTCTCCAAATTTTCATAATTCACTTTTCGTTCCCTTATCACCAGGACGGGCTGATGGACGATATTCTGCAGGAATTCTTGGCAGAAAGCTGGGAAAATTTAGGGCAATTAGACTCAGAAATCGTTGAACTGGAAAAAGATCCTCAAAATGCTGATCTGATTGCCAGTATCTTTCGTACGATCCACACGATTAAAGGGACATGTGGGTTTCTAGGTCTTACCAATTTGGGGTCTGTGGCCCATTCCGCCGAGAATGTCCTTGGTAAGATGCGAGAAGGGTTACTGGATATTTCCCCTGGTGCAATCTCATTAGTACTCGAGGGTATAGATCAGATCAAATCACTGCTGGAAGGTCTTGAAGCCACTGGTGAAGAACCAACAACAGACAATTCCGCGTTAATTGATATGTTGGATCAATTAGCAAAATGTGCTTCTGGATCTTCAGACAGTTCTTCTGGTCAAGAACAATCTGAGCCTGAGCCATCATCGTCTGCCGATACAGAATCGAATTCAACAGAATCTTCCGAAACCTCACAGGCAGAAGCAGCAGGAACTGAAGGTGTTTCATCAGAAGAACAGGTTACCGAATCTGTCTCCCCCAGTTCTGAAATAGAAGCTGAGACTGAATCAGAAACTCCTGTACCTCCTCCGACTCCGCCTCCAACGCCTGCTGCAACCCCATCATCAACTTCTGAAGGAGATGCAGCTGCAAAATCATCAAAGGTCAGTGTCGCAGATCTATCGATTCGTGTGAACGTCAACGTTGTTGATAGCTTGATGAACTTGGTTGGTGAATTAGTTTTAACAAGGAATCAATTGTTGCAATTGGCACGCGGTGATGAAGAGTCCAAATATGCGGCTCCGATCACACTCTTAAATCGAGTAACGACAGATTTGCAGGAAGGGGTCATGAAAACACGCATGCAGCCGATTGGGAATGCATGGAACAAGTTACCCCGTTTAGTTCGCGACTTATCGCAAGTTACAAATAAGCATATCGAATTGGTCATGACTGGGGCCGAAACCGAGTTGGACCGAACGGTTTTGGATGCCATCAAGGACCCTCTGACTCACATGGTCAGGAATTCAGCCGATCATGGAATTGAATCACCGGAAGAACGTAAAGCAAATGGAAAGTCAGAATCTGGAACGATTCATTTAAATGCGTATCACGAAGGTGGTCACGTTATTATTGAAATCCAGGACGATGGTGCAGGCATCAGCCGAGATAAGGTTTTGGCAAAAGCTATCGCTCAGGGATTAATTAATGAAGCAGATGCTAATAGTGTTTCGGATAGTCATATCTATTCAATGATTTTTCATGCTGGTTTTTCAACAGCTGAAAAAATCAGTTCTGTTTCTGGTCGTGGTGTTGGAATGGACGTTGTTCGCACCCAGATCGAAAAAATTGGGGGAACCGTTGATCTCTCTTCCAAAATTGGAAAAGGGACTGTGGTCCGAATCAAAATTCCTCTGACGTTGGCGATTGTCTCTGCCCTGGTATTAGAGAGTGGCGGACAGCCGTTCGCGATACCTCAGTTGGGGGTCGTTGAACTGGTTCGTTTGTCTGCTGAAGATCGTGAGAAAATCGAAACTATTCACAATAAAGAGGTCTTCCGTTTACGTGATCGATTGCTGCCTCTGGTCCATTTAAACGAAGTACTTGGTCTCGAAGAGACGAAATTAGACGACGATGATTTGGATGATACAAACATCGTTGTAGTTCAGGTGGGCGAAGATCAGTTTGGACTTATTGTGTCCCGGATTTTTGACACCGAAGAAATTGTAGTCAAGCCTGTAGGTCGACTCTTAAAAAACATTGGGCTTTACCAAGGCACCACAATTCTAGGAGATGGCAGTGTTGTGATGATTCTGGATGTAGGTGGGATCTTTAATAAATGTGGTGGTAGTGCTGCCCATTCTCAATCGACCGCGGAAGAGGCAAATACAGGTGCTGATAGTGATACAATCAGCATGCTGCTCTTCAGTGTTGGGGAAGATGAGACAATGGCGGTTCCACTCTCGCTGGTTGCACGTCTGGAAGAATTTCCACAGGCTAGTATCGAACACAATGGTGGCCAAAAGGTTGTTCAATATCGTGAGGACCTACTTCCACTGCTCTCTGTGGAAGGAACTGGATACGGAGGTGGCGAGCCAATTGATCCACAGCCGGTAATTGTGTTCTCAGATAACAATCGATCAATGGGGCTCATGGTCAATGAAATTAAAGACATTATTGATGAACAATTTGTAATTCGTATGCAGTCAGATCGACCAGGAGTCCTGGGAACAGCAATCATTGCTAAAAATGCGATCGATGTCATTGATACACAGTATTATGTTACACGTTCTACACCAAACTGGTTTGAGAGTGTGGAAGACAAAAAAACGTTTCGAGTGTTAGTGGTTGATGATTCCATGTTCTTCCGCCAGTTAGTGGCAACAGCTCTCGAGACCGAAGGCTATTCAGTTGTAACCAGTGATAGCTGTATTAGTGCGATGGAGCTTTTGGAAAGAGATTCACAGTTTCACGCAGTAATCACAGATATCGATTTACCCATGATGGATGGCTTTGAATTTTGTGAATGGCTCAAAGGTCAGGAGACTACCAAAAATATTAGCACCCTCGCTTTAACGTCTTCAAATAGTTCTGCTAACCAGTCAAGAGCGGCAGATGTTGGATTTGATCAGTTTCTGGTTAAATTCAATTCGCATGAACTGATTTCTTGTTTGGATGGTTGCTTTGCCCAAATGGCAGTAGACGCAGGAGTAAATGCATGAGCACAGCGGAAATGGAAACCGATTCAAGTCACGGAATGGAATCGCAACTCGATTATTCAAACCAGTACGTTTCGTTCCGGGTTGATGGCCAGTTACTCGGCGTGCCAGTCAACATGGTCCAGGAAGTACTTACCGAACAAGTCATTTCTCCCACACCTCTTTCAAGAGCTGAGATTAAAGGACTTTTAAATCTTCGAGGGCAGATTGTTACAGCAGTCAGTTTGAGAAAACGATTGGGTTTGCCTGATCTGGAAGACGATAATTCCATGAATGTCGTGACTCGGATGGGAGAAGAGTCATTCAGCCTGCTGGTAGATGAAGTGGGGGATGTAATCAATGTTTCAGGACGCTCGATGGAACCGGTTCCCAGAACACTGGATCCGCATTGGCGGTCTGTCACGATTGGTGTTTTTCAATTGGAAGAAGGCCTGTTTGTCATTCTAGATGTGGAAACAATTTTGAATTTTGAATGAGTCATACTCAATTTTTTATTCGGCTGATTTTTAAGGGCCATTCCCGTGGATTTAAATGTTACTGCACTCCGAGAATCGTTTGAACTGGTGGCACCTCGTGCTGATCAGTTGGCAGAGCGATTTTATGAAAAGCTGTTCGAAGATTATCCAGATTTGTTGCGATACTTTACCCATACTGATTTTTCAGAGCAGCGTGGTAAGTTGATACAGGCACTTGTGCTTGTATTGAAATCTCTCGAGACTCCTGAAGCGTTAACCAAGGTCTTGAAAAATCTTGGGAAACAACATGGAGACATGGGAGTCCAGGATGATGATTATCCACCAGTTACGAGTACTTTACTTAGTGTATTGGCCGAGTTTGCTGAAGAGGCATGGAACGAAGAGCTGGAAGAGTGCTGGCGTCAGGCACTCGAAGCAGTTGCAACAATCATGATTGAAGGTGCCAAAGACTCTAGTCGCGCAAAACAGCTTCAATCGGCGGTTGTATCAGGCTCAGAGAGAGCCAACTTTGAAGATGAGGAGTCTGTTCAAGAAACTCCCGAGTCCTCAGAGATTCAAACCCAACTACAAACCGAACTACCATCAAGGTCTGAAGAGCAGATCAAAAATCCCAAGGAGAATAGTGATATGTCGATTGATTCAGTACAAAATACAGATCAGAGCGCGGCTACTGAACAGTCGCAAAATCTTGAGCAGTTTTATGGGATTGTGGAACACAGTCCCCAAGCCACTCTGTTTTTGAACACGGAGGGGACGGTTACTTACCTGAACCAAAAAGGACAAGAGTTGATTGAGGGGCTCAGTACTGAATTGGGAGTTGGACCTCAACAACTTGTGGGTGGAACAATTAATCAACTGTTTCAGAAAATTCCCGAACTGCAATCCGCAATTCAAGGCGCTACTAGTGGAAAGTCGATCACTGCCCAATTAGGTGAGCAACATATTGAGCTTAATCTGACTCAAGCCAATTCTTCAAATGGTACCGCTGCAGGAACAATCATCGTTTGGGAAAATGTGACTACCAGAAAATCGACCGAAGAAGCGGCGGAACGCGTTCAGAGCATGATGGATAATATTCCCGTCAATGTCATGCTGGCGAATACAGATTTGGAAATTACCTATGTCAACCCAGCCTCGGTTGAAAAATTAAAGAGCCTTGAACAGTTTTTACCTGTTAAAGTAGAAAATCTTGTTGGTCAAAATATTGATATTTTCCATAAGGATCCTGCCTACCAGAGAGGGATTCTGAATGATCCATCTAATCTTCCTTCGCGGGCAACGATACAAGTTGGTCCCGAAAAACTGGACTTACTGGTCAGTCCGGTAACTGATGGAGAAGGAAAATACATTGGTCCGATGGTGACCTGGGAAGTGATCACAGAAAAACTTAGACTCGAAAGTGAAATGGTTCGTGTTCAGAACATGATGGAAAATATTCCCGTCAATGTGATGCTGGCGAATACAGATTTGGAAATTACCTACGTCAACCCGGCTTCAGTTAAACAATTGAGTGCTCTGCAGCAGTTCTTACCTGTCAAAGCAGAAAATCTCGTGGGCCAGAATATTGATATCTTCCACAAAAACCCTGCCTATCAAAGGGGGATTTTGGGGGATCCGTCCAATCTTCCCTCACGAGCTGTGATTGAAGTCGGTCCCGAAAAACTGGATCTGTTGGTCAGCGCTGTAACCGATAAGGATGGGAATTACATTGGTCCGATGGTGACCTGGGAAGTGATCACAGAAAAACTTAGACTCGAAAATGAGATGGCTCGCGTTCAGAATATGATGGATACCATCCCGATCAATGTTCTGTTAGCAAATAAGGACTTTGAGCTTGTTTATATGAATCCTGCTTCCTATAAGCAATTAAAAGAGATCGAGCACCTGTTACCAAAACCGGTGGATCAGCTGGTGGGACAGAGCATTGATATCTTCCATAAGAATCCGGAAATGCAAAGGCGTTTGCTGGCAGATCCTTCGAATATGCCGCATCGTGCGAAAATCAAGCTGGGAGAACATACGCTTGATCTTTTAGCGACTGCGATCTTGGATAAAGACAATAATTATATTGGCCCTATGATTTCCTGGTCTGTCATTACAGATCAAGTGAAATTGGCAGATGATTTTGAATCTGAAATTCAGGGCATTGTGGGAGTGGTGACTTCCTCTGCTACTGAAATGGAAGTCAGCTCGAAGAGTCTGTCCGATATGGCTGACAATACCGCACGCCAGTCGCAGGTTGTCGCCGCAGCCAGTGAAGAAGCAACTCGGAATGTGGAAACGGTTTCTTCGGCGGCAGAAGAATTAAGTGCCTCGATCAGCGAAATTGCTCGTCACGTACAAGAGCAGTCGCATATGACGTCTCAGGCTGTGAACGAAGCGGAAAGCACGAATAACACGATTAAAGAACTTGGTGATGCCAGTAGCGAGATTGGACAGGTAGTCAAAGTAATTACTTCGATTGCTCAACAGACGAACTTACTCGCTTTGAATGCAACTATCGAGGCCGCTCGTGCCGGAGAAGCCGGAAAAGGGTTTGCGGTGGTTGCGAATGAAGTCAAAGAACTGGCTCGTCAGACAGCTCGTGCTACGGAAGAGATCAGCGAAAAAATCAATGCGATTCAAGGCTCGACAAATGTCGCTGTCACAGCTATTGGTTCCATTGGCGATAGCATTGGCAAGATCAATGAAATCTCAACAACCATCGCGAGTGCTGTTGAAGAACAGACGGCAGCGACCAATGAGATCTCACGCAATGTTGCTGAAGCCGCTCGTGGTACAGCTGAAGTAACAAATAACATTTCAGGCGTATCTCAGGCAGCAACCGATAGCGGAACCGCTGCCAATGATATGCAGACTGCCGCACAAGGGTTAACACAGGAATCTGTGAAGCTCGACGAAGCCGCAGCCGCATTCCTGAAACGTATGAGAGCAATCTAAGCTGGCTAGCTCGTATTTCGATAACTAATTACCGCCGTGTTGAACATAAGTTTACATTTCCCTGTTTGGCATGGCGGTTTTTTCTGGGAAATTTGTCGATTTATTGAGGGATAGAACTCAAAACAGATGAAATTGAAGGAAATCAGGGTTTGATCGCTTTTCCCTCTCAATCGTGTTCTAGACTTCTGAAGATAGATTGAAAAACCATTTGCTTCAGTGAACTCTGAGGTGATGGAGATTAATAATAATTATTTTACAACTGGGAGACCGGTGAAAATGAAAACGATATTACTTGTTGATGATTCCAGGGCAGTCCGGCTTGTAGGACGCCGCATGATGGGGACTCTTGGACTCGAAGTGCTGGAAGCAGAAGATGGCAAGCAGGCTCTGGAAGTAGCCAGAGCGAATCCTGATCTGGATGCAGTATTGCTGGATTGGAATATGCCAATTATGGATGGCATGGAATTTTTAACAGCTCTCAGGGCCGATGATCGCGCCAAACAACCAATTGTTGTGATGTGTACAACGGAAAATGATATGCCTCAAATCGTGCAGGCCATGCAGGCAGGTGCGAACGAGTATATTATGAAACCGTTTACAGAAGACATTGTTCGTGACAAATTGGAAGAAACGGGTGTTCTGTGAGCCAGTCGATCATCAAAGTTCTTTTGGTCGACGACTCTGCTGTGATTCGAGGATTAATGACTCAAGCGGTCAATTCTGATCGTGACATTGAGGTTGTTGGTACTGCGATGCATGGGCAGACGGCACTCACCTGGCTTGGTAAAAACCAGGCTGATGTGATTGTTCTCGACGTGGAAATGCCTGTCATGGATGGGATTGCCTGTTTGAAACAACTCAAACAGGATTATCCTGATATTCCGGTCATTATGGCTAGTGCTCTGACACGTGAAGGAGCCGAAGTGACTTTGCAGGCACTTGATTTGGGAGCAGCAGGTTGTGTTCAGAAACCAGTTGCGACAAATGCGTCAGAGGCGATTGAGCAAGTTGCACGAACTTTGATTCCTTTGATAAAGGCTTTGGCTGGAAGTAATCAAACTTCTCAGTCACGTGAGATCAGCCATTCAACAAAAGTTGTAAAGCAGCCTATAAAGACTCCGATGGTGTTGGTCATTGGGTCAAGTACAGGTGGTCCCAATGCACTCAAATCGGTGTTATCTGCAATACCAGCAAATTTTTCATTACCGATATTAATTGCGCAGCATATGCCACCTTTGTTTACAAAGACGTTGGCTGAGCATATTGAACGTGAAACAAAGCGACCTACAGCAGAAGCCGTAGATGGAGAACTGATAGAAAGAGGCCGTATTTATATCGCTCCTGGCGATTTTCATATGGTGGTTGATAAACAAGATGATCGAATGGTGATTCGTTTGAATCAAGATGCTCCCGAACATTTCTGCCGGCCTTCTGTTAACCCTTTGTATGCTTCGGCAGCAAAATGGTATGGCAGTTCCGTACTGGCAGTGATGTTGACAGGAATGGGAGACGATGGCATTGAAGGAGCGCAATCAATTAGTGAGCGTCAAGGTTATATTATCGTACAAGATGAACAGAGTAGTGTTGTTTGGGGAATGCCCGGTGCAATTGCAAATGCAGGAATTGCCAATCAGGTTTTACCTCTCAGGAATATTGCTCCTGAACTCGTCCGACTTTGTTCTTAATAGAAAGTGGTGATCTCGTGTCTCCCGAAGATTATAAATATATTACAAATTTTTTATTGGAAACAACAGGACTTTCTCTTGGTGAGAATAAAGAGTACTTGTTGGAAGCACGCCTGATTCCTCTGGCACAATCCCATGGAATGAACGGCATTGAAGATCTTGTACTCAGTTTGAGAAGTCGGTTAGACAAAACTCTGGAAAAAGACGTGATGGAAGCGATGACAACGAACGAGTCATCTTTCTTTCGTGATAGACGTCCTTTTGATGAACTCAAAAACGAGATATTGCCAAATCTAATCGCTGAGCGAAGAGCGACACAGAAATTAAGAATCTGGAGTTCTGCTTGTTCTAATGGTCAGGAATCATACAGCATAGTTATGACCTTGCGGGAGCACTTTCCGGAACTAGCTGATTGGAATATTCAAATCGTGGGAACAGATTTGTGTTCAAAAGCGTTGGATCGAGCCGAAACGGGAGTGTATTCCCAATTCGAAGTTCAGCGGGGTTTACCAGTTCAGCTTTTGATGAAATATTTTGAACAAAATGAACAAGGCTGGAAGATCAAAGCAGATCCTGGGATTAGTATGCAATGGAAGCATTTAAATCTCCTGGAAGATTTCCAGCATTTGGGAATGTTTGACATTGTATTTTGCCGAAACGTTTTAATCTATTTTGAGCCTGATGTGAAGAAGGATATATTAGATCGCATTAGTAACCAGATGAATTCTTCAGGTACTTTGTTACTAGGAGCCGCAGAAACCGTATTAGGAATTTCGGATAGGTATGCCAAGATGTCTGAGTGCCAGTCGGCGATCTATTCATTGGCAGGACGGACTGTGACAAACTAAGCAGTTCATGTCCAAAATACAAAAAATAATAGATTTCTTAACTTACGTTCTAAAACGCCCTGAATTTCAGGGCGTTTTTTATTAATGTCTTTCAAATTTGAACCCCCCTTTTCTCATTTAGATATTTATGATATGACTTCTGCGCGAGCAAAAACGACATTTTAACCCGTTGTTTGTTTGGGAACTTAAATCACTATTTTAATGCTGATTTGGCACAGGGAAGTGCAAGGTAATGCGGCTTGCCATATTTGAGGATAATTCCGCTCTCCAATTCTCTCCGATTTCTTTAATGAGACCGGTGTTTGAATTGTTGTGTGGACAGTACACTTCTCGAGAGCGATTATTAAAATCGACTCAGGTCGACGAGTGGGGTGTCTTAATTCGTCCTGCTCTCGTTGAAGTCTACAGAGAGCAGTTTCCTGATGCCCAAATCAATGATGCGATTTGGTTAAGTGAAGGTTCAACCCTGTTGATTAATGGTCGTTGGCTTCCCACAAACGAGGAAATCAACCAGCTTTCTCACGTTTCTTCTGAGACTGTTGGGATAATGGGAGAATCTGTTGCGTATTTACTATTGGAACCAGAAGAGTCTGCTCTGCTGACAACGACTGCCTGGGACGATGCCATCAAAAAGATCGCATCAACAAGAAAGAAGGTTGAGGTAACGGGGGTAGAACTTAATTATCCTTGGGATCTAGTGAACCAAAATCATCGCCAGATACAAGCCGATTATTCATTGAACTTATCAACTGACCAATATCATGGGGATGCGAAGAATTTAACCATTGTGGGGCAACCTGACTTAGTGAGGTTGTCTTCGTCTGCAGAGATTGATCCTTTCGTAGTTCTTGACACACGTACGGGACCAATTGTGATTGATCACGATGCCAAAATTCAGGCATTTACCCGTATTGAAGGACCTGCTTTTATAGGGGAAGGAACTCAACTCTTTCGGGCAAATATCAAAGCAGGAACAACAGCCGGTCCGCACTGTCGACTTGGCGGAGAAATTGAACAGACAATCGTGCATGGATACGTAAACAAATACCATGATGGCTTTTTAGGGCATTCATATATTTGTCCTTGGGTCAATTTGGGAGCACAAACCAGTAATAGTGATCTCAAAAACGATTACTCGGAAGTCAAGGTGCCTTTAGCAGGCATTCCTGTAGAAACAAATGCGGTTAAGGTAGGCTGTTATATTGGTGATCATGCTAAGACAGGATTGAACAGCTTGTTTAATACAGGGACGTCAGTTGGTGTGATGTCGATGGTGCTCCCTGTTGGAGAATTACTACCTAAACATATTCCTTCGTTTTCGCGATTTTGGTTTGGGCGAATCGATAGTCAAATTGACATTTTGATGCTCTTCGAACTCGCAGACCACACAATGAAACGGAGAGGATTAGCTCTGAGTGCTGCTCAGCGAAAACTTTTGGCTTCTCTTCTCGAGGAAACAATAGAGGAACGTGAGCAGGCAATAGAGTGGTGGGATCAGAAACGCTCTTCACGCCCTGCCCTCAACCGTTGAATTCTTTAGACGATATTGCTTTGGAGTCATTCGGGCATAGATTTGTTTGGATTCTTGGAGGGCAATTGATGCTTAGACCAGTATCGGCTGCGAACTCAATGTAGACTTGAGTTGTCTGTTATTATGGGAAAACAAACAAGCAATAAGTCAAGACTTTAGCTAAAAAACGATGAAACTCATGGTTTCGTAATAGTTATCATCTTGATGTAAAAATGTCGCGATTTTAGGACACTCGCTGAATGGCTAGAGAGCTATTGTGAGTTTTACCAATGTAAGTCGTGCTCCCAGACGCTGATTATAAAAGCGTTTATGGTAATGAAAATTGTGAATCGATTTTTTTCTGTCAGTTTGGAACAGTCATTGCGATTCAATAGCTTTTAATGAATAAAGCTTTTCCGCTGAAGGGAAGCCACAGCCATACACGAACTTTGAGGCTCGATGCTGTGAATCGCAACATGAAAAAGTCAAGAAATTTAGAAGGAAGTAAAGTTATGACAGATCAGGTCATGGATGAATTGAGCGATGGTTTATCACCAGCTTCTAATAGCATTGAACTCATCAATGCCGTTGTTGATCGGTTACTGGAATTGAATATCAATTTACAGGAAGTATCTCTTGATGAGATGAAAACTCTGATGTCGAGTGTTTGCAGTCAGAGACTAGAAGGGGATTTGCAAAAAAGGGGCCATCGCAGTTCAGGCTGTGCTATTGCTTCTTAAAGGAACGAAGTTTCTATAAAAGAGTGAAGTTGATAAATCTGTTAATGATTTCTTGAACTGCAATCACGTTAAATGGTAAAACGGTTAATGGTTTACTGTGATCATCGTTCTTTTCTGAGAGATCTTTAAAATGGAAGATTCAAGTCACGACCAGTCCAATTCAGAAGAAATGAGCAATCATTCTGAAGTCGTTGAGCGGATTGTACAGTCGCTCAGGGAAGGAAAGAAAATTGAGGCGATCAAAGTCTATCGGGAGTCTACCGGCGCTGGTTTGAAGGAGTCCAAAGAGGCTATCGAAGAATTGATTTTGAAATATAACATCACGATGAAGTCCGGTTGTGCCTCGATGCTCTTATTTGTTCTTACCGCTACAGCACTGATTTTCATTTCTTTAGTGTGATCTGCTTACTTTTTCGTGATCACTATCTTACTCTCAGCCCTCGGTACTCAATTAAAGCAAAGTTGCAGAGCACTGCTCGTTCTTTTTTACTTTGCTTTTTCTTTCCCATGTTGAGCCGATTTCATCAATGTGAACTCAGCATAATCTTGAGCATTCTTACGTCATGCCCTGATTTGGTTCTCGCGCACATTCCAATTCCTCATTTGTGAATGTGCATGCTTTAGAGGCAAGAGGCTTCTGGTTCATAATATGATTGGCGTTCAATTATCCGCATTTATTAGTAATTAAAATTAATTCGGGGTGAAAAAAGTTGATTGTACTGTATAACTTTATATACTTTATAATTAATACTTATGTATATTAATTATCTTGTTTATGAGTTAGATGAATTAATTGATATTTATAGATTTAATCTTAATTTAAATTCGACATTTTTACTTTTGTATAAATTTGATGAGGTGTTTTACTAAGACCAGCGCCAAGTGTCATATTATCAAGATTTATCTTATCTATTAAATTTAGTACGAGGAGAGATTCATGAGACCAGGCCCCTCTCGACGACTCGGTTTTACATTAATTGAGTTACTTGTGGTGATTGCTATTATCGCAATCTTAATTGCGCTTTTGCTTCCTGCAGTGCAACAAGCCCGCGAAGCTGCCCGGCGCGCCAGTTGTAAGAATAAGGTGAAACAGATTTCATTGGCGCTGCACAACTATCATGAAACGCATCGCGTGTTTCCACCGGCGGGGATCAATTACGGATGGTGTACTACTACAGCGGCACAAAGAGTAGGACGAACGACGCATAATAAAAATGGTTTGTCTTTATTGCTTCCGTTCCTGGATCAGGCTCCACTCTACAATCAAATTAATCAGGCTACGGCTAATAGTGCCCAGAATACAGGTTACTGTTGCAGTTATGGGGGAAGTGGAGTTCCATTAGCAGGAAATCCTGCTGATAATGCAGACGAAATGATTATTCTCTTAGATGTCTTTCTCTGTCCTTCCGATGATGGAACCACTCATTTGGGAACGGGAGCGCCTTATGGAACTTCAGTAGCGCCAGGTCCCGCAAAAACCAATTATGAATTAAGTGCGGATCAGACAATTTCTTGTAATATCTGGGCAGGTCAGGCTGTTACTGCGAGGAAAATCTTCGGCGAAAACAGCAGGGCAAAAATAAGTGATATTAAAGACGGCAGTTCTAATACGATTATGGTTTGCGAAACAACCCGCACTGTTGCGAATGGAGAGCCACCTGCCTGGGGGATGCGAGGGTGGGTAACGACTGGTGGAGATGTAGATCCGGGAATCAATGTTTGGGATGTTCCTACAGGGGCGACGAAACCATCTGTGGGAAATTTGAATAGCTGGGGACAGGTAGGAAGCTTGCATACTGGCGGCGCACATTTTGGATTCGGTGATGGAGCCGTCCGGTTTATCTCTGAAAATACAGATCTTACTTTGTTGAGACGATTGGGAACAATGTCAGATGGTTTCGTTGTAGAAGTACCTTAAATTTCTGATTTCAGTTAAGTTTTCAAAATAAGTAAGAGGTGCTTTATGGAGACGAATAAGTGTGCCCCGTTCTTGCCTGTTGTGTTGATCATTTTTTTATGTTTCCTGATTGGCTGTGGGACTCAGGATCCGGGGCCAGAGTTAACTGCTGTGATGGGGACGGTTTCGTTGAATGAAAAGCCATTGGCGAATGCCGATCTCCACTTTATCCCTGTGGAAAGTACACCAGGAGTGGGAGGAGAAGCTAGGACAAAAGAGGGAGGAGAGTTTAATGTGATTTATAGTCGAGGTGGAGAAGGACTTCCGGCTGGAAATTATCGAGTCACCGTGAGCTACCGATTGATGCCAGATGGGTCTCCTGTACCTGAGGGAGATACCACACCACCGATTGAATCACCGGCGACGGAACAGCTTCCTCGTAAATATTCTGATTATGACCACTCCCAATTAAAGGCGACTATTGCTCCTGGCAAACCTGTTGACCTTAAATTGACCAGCAAGAATTGACCAGCAAGAAATGATTAAAAAAATTGCAGAGCGAAATTTGACACTTTGCTTTCTTTGATTTGCATTCAACCGACTTCTAGCCAGCGACGTTTCGAGAGGGCATCTCTATTTAGGTTATTGATTGCCTTCTCGAAAGTAGCTCTAAACAATGACTATCTTTGTTTTGAGAGATGGTGTAAACATGTGTATTTGAGTGAGGGTGGGTAAAGTGACAAAAGTGTCTTTTTTTGACTCTCAATCACTTCAAATAAAACTTTGCTATTGAAATCATCCTTTCTTCACAATTAGATAACATTATGTCATCATAGTATTAACTGAATTGTGTTTCGGGATTTGTGGTTAGCTGATCACAGAAACTCGATAAGTTCATCAACCCGCCCGACGATACTTTCCCTCCTCGAAAGGTTTATTCATGCGATGGTTCATAGCAACCCTGGCTGTCCTTAGTGTTCTCTTGACAGCAACAGTGATCTGGGCTTGTTCAGTTCCCGTTTTTCGTTATGCATTGGAACGTTGGCCCGCTGATAAATATAGCGTTGTTGTTTTCTATCGCGGTTCTCTCAGCCCAGAGCATCAAAAAATAGTTTCACTATTTAATAAAGAAGGTGCAATCACTCAAAAGTCAGCCAACGCTGAGCTTCAATTGGTTAATTTAGACTCGAAACCGGATCCGAAAGATGTTGAACTCTGGAAAAAGCAAAAGTCAGAAACTTTGCCGTTAATGGTAGTACGCACTCCCCTGCCCGCTCCTGTTCCAGAGGGTTTCCTTTCCGGAGAATTGACTGAAGAAAATCTTGTTCGATTAATTAATTCTCCTCTGCGACAAAATGTCGCAAAACAACTGATCGATGGTCAAACTGCTGTTTGGGTATTCCTGGAAAGTGGCAATTCTGAAAAAGATAAAGCGGCTTTTGAGCTATTGAGCAAAGAACTCAAGCGAATGGAAAAAACTCTGAAACTGCCTGAAATTGAAGAGGCTGATATCGAGCAAGGTTTAGTCAGCGTTTCTCCAGATAGTTTGAAGTTGAAATTTAGTGTCGAAAAATGCTCACGTGAAGATTCTGCGGAAGCCTATTTCACTAAAATGTTGCTGGCCACCGAAAATGATTTGAAAGATTTCAAAGAGGAGCCGATGGCCTTTCCTGTGTTTGGACGAGGACGAGTTTTATATGCTTTGATTGGTAAGGGAATCAATGCTGGGACCATTGAACAGGCGTGTCGAGATTTAACGGGACCTTGCACATGCCAAGTGAAAGATCAAAACCCGGGAACAGATTTACTGATGGCCGTGAATTGGGAAAAACTGGTATCTCCAACGACACAAGATGAAAAAGAGCTACCTCCTTTAACAGGACTGATTGGATTTTCTGGTGAGACAAATAAAAAGGCCGAATCCGTGAAATCATCTAATATGCTCAAAAATGGTTCGAATGAGGAAAATGCTCAGTCTGAAAATACCCAAATAAAAGACCCTCAAAGTTCATTAACGGGCGAAGCGACTGGCAATACAACCTCACCTCTACCTTCTGATCACACGGAAAAAATGAGTACAATCCAATCTGATTCTGTTGAAAAGACTCAGAGCAACTCACTCATGCAGAATTTGTTAATCATAGTTTCATTGATGATCTTGCTCGTTTTAGGAGCAAGCTATTTCATGATGGCTCGAAAATAATTTTTTCTATTTAGCTGTTTTGGTATCTCCAATTCCTGATAAGTGAAAAGAATCTCGGTTATGTCTTTATTCCGACTCATCATTCAAGAAATGCAGCATCGCAAGATCAATTTTTTGTTGGGATTAGCTTCGGTTGTAGTTGCTGTTGCTTGTTTAATAGCATCTTTAACACTATTGCAAGCAGATGAAATTCAGACAACGTTTATCCTGGAACAGAAAGCGAAGGATGTCAAACAGGCTGGTGCTGAACTCGAAGATGCGATGCGGAAAATTACTAAAGGATTAGGATTTAATATTCTGATTCTGCCGGCGAATCAGGATTTAAATGAGTTTTATCTCACGGGGATTGTCTCGGGATCAATGCCAGAAGAAAACGTGAAAGTGCTGGCTGAGTCAAAGATAGTAACCGTTAATCACCTGCTACCAATGGTCGCTAAAAAAATAACCTGGCCTGAAAAAAAGTGTGACGTCATTTTAACCGGAACGCGGGGTGAAGTGCCACTTTTGCATCGTGCTCTCAAAAAACCGCTTCAGCAACTAGTTCCTAAAGGTACGATGGTGATGGGCTATCAGATACAGAAGAAGTTAGGCCTGAAGCCTGGTGATCAGACTCAACTTATGGGAAAGAACTTCAAAGTGACTCAATGTTATCCGGAGCGTGGCACGGCGGATGATAGTACTGTTTGGATCAATCTTGAAGAGGCGCAAGAACTGCTGGGTATGCAAAACCTGGTAAATGCTATTCTAGCGTTAGAATGCAATTGTAAAGCGAAGGATCGAGTTGCCCAGATTCGTGATGAAATTGGGAAAATCCTTCCTGGAACGCAGATCATTGAAAGAGGCCCTCCTGCTCTTGCGAGGGCAGAAGCTCGGAATCAGGCACATGCGAGTGCGGTGGCAGCGTTTAAACAGGAAGAAACGAATCGTTTACAGATGATTAAGCGTCATGCCGATTTTGCGGCAGTGCTTGTTCCCTTAGTGGTGCTGGGGTGCGGCGCCTGGATTGGGTTTCTGTCATTAGAAAATGTGAGACGACGCTCAACCGAGATTGGCGTACTGCGTGCACTTGGTTTGCGGTCTGTCCAAGTCTTTGGGATTTTTATCATCAAAGCATTTGTGATTGGTCTCGTTGGCGCATTAATTGGATACTTTGTTGGATATGGTATTGGCGTAACTTGGGGAAATTTGCCAGCATCAGTCAATCCCGAAGAGGTGCTGTTTTCAGGGCGGTGGTTACTACTCAGCTTGGTCTTTGCGCCAATTCTGGCGAGTCTTTCCAGTTGGGTACCCGCATTGTTGGCAACAAGAGTGGACCCTGCCACAATTCTGCAAGAAGGGTAATCGAAGCAGTATGCTATTAGAATTAATAGAGTTATCAAAGTCATTCAAATCCAGTGCGGAACAAGTACGAGCCGTTGATGGGATCAGTCTGACAGTTGATGCCGGTGAGTTTCTTGCGATAAAAGGGCCCAGTGGTTGTGGAAAGTCAACTTTGCTTTTAATGGTGGGAGGATTATTGAGTCCTGATTCAGGTCGTGTATTAATCGAAGGCACCAATCCCTATGAATTATCCAATGATGAAAGAGCCCGGTTTCGCTCAACTCATATCGGGTTTGTTTTTCAGCAGTTTCACCTGGTTCCCTATTTTAATGTGCTCGATAACGTTCTGACTCCTGCATTAGCGACCCGCTTCCCGCAGGCAAAAGAACATGCTACTGAATTGATCTCACATTTTGGTCTGGAACATCGTTTACACCATACACCTGCTGAATTGAGTACGGGGGAAAAACAACGTGTTGCGTTGGCAAGAGCCTTGTTCCATCAACCTAAAGTCTTGCTGGCTGATGAGCCCACAGGAAACCTGGACTCGGAAAATTCCGAAATTGTACTCGATGCCTTAAATCAGTTTACAAAAGATGGCGGATGTGTGTTGATGGTCACACATGATGATCAGGCTGTAAAGTCTGCTCAAAAAGTACTGGGGATCAAAGAAGGCCGACTGATTCCCAGTGAAGAAACCGAAACATTGATGACTTCTTAAGAGAAAACCAGTTTATATTTGTTGGAAGACGTAATGAAGCAATTACGCAGTCAGAACTCGAATTCTATAGATCGATACACATTTCCAGGCGGAAAACTCAATAATGGGTTGGTGCTTGTGGGCGGGTCTTTTATTCTTTTGATATTCATGCTGGGGCTACTCTTTTATGCTTCTCCAGAACAGTCATCAGAAAATACTGATGATGAGTCACTGCTTATGTACTGTGCTGCAGGAATCAAACCTCCGGTGGCAGCTACTGCAGCACAATTTGCGGAAGAAGAATATGGTGTGCCTGTTAAATTGCAATATGGTGGTTCTGGTACATTGTTGAGTAACTTGCGAGTTGCAAAAACGGGAGACTTGTATCTAGCGGCAGATACCAGTTATATCGATATTGCCCGTGAAAAAGATCTTGTCAAAGAAGCGATTCCTGTTGCGAAGTTACATCCGGTAATTATGGTCAAAAAAGGCAACCCCCAAAACATCAAGTCACTCGATGATCTGACAAAAGAAGGAGTGACTTTCGCCTTGGCAAATCCCGATGCAGCATCGGTTGGAAAACTGACAAAAAAGATATTAGAAAAATCCAACAAGTGGGATGGCATTTCAAAGTCTGCACGAGTTTTTAAGCCAACCGTGTCTGAAGTGGCGAACGATATCCTGATAGGAACTGTCGATGCCGGAATTGTCTGGGATGCAACAGTGAATCAACATGGTGATCAAGCGGAGATCGTTGAAGTTCCTGAGCTTTCTCAGGCAGTAAAAAACGTAACTGTTGGTGTTTTAACTTCCTCTAAAAAACCTCAGCAGGCATTAATGTTCGCTCGATATCTACAGGCAAAGGAAAAAGGGCAGAAACAATTCTCCGATATGGGATATCAGACTGTAAAAGGCGATGCTTGGGAGCCACACCCTGAAATTCTTTTATTTAGCGGAGGTGTCAACCGATTGGCAATACAGGATACCTTAAAGGAATTTGAAAAGCGTGAAGGTGTCTCAATCAATGTAGTTTATAATGGTTGTGGAATCTTAGTAGGGCAAATTAACAGTGGTCAGCGCCCCGATGCTTATTTTGCCTGTGATACATCTTACATGGTACAGGTTCAACCTCAGTTTTCCCTGCCATTGACCGTTTCAGAAACAGATATGATTCTGATCGTCGAAAAAGGAAATCCTAAAAAAATTAAGTCTGTCTACGATTTGGCCAGTGAAAATCTCAAAGTGGGCATCGCTCATCATGAGCAAAGTGCACTCGGAGCATTGACGAAAAAATTATTAGGGCCACTCCGACTCAAAGACAAAAGTCTTTATGATGCGATTCAACCTAATGTGAAAACAAACACGCCAACAGCTGATCTACTGGTCAATCAGTTGAGAACCGGTTCTTTAGATGCAGCTATTGTTTACCGTGCTAACATTTCCAAGGTCTCTGATAAGCTGGATGTCGTCGAAATCAAAGAGGGACGACCAATGGCAGAGCAGCCGATTGCAATCTTGAACTCCACAAAATATCCCAACTTGATGCAGCGTTTAGTCGATCAATTAACTTCGGAATCTTCTCGCGCCATGTTTGAATCTAAAGGGTTTCGTTGGCGTATTACTCCGGAGTCGCTATGACTAAGAAGTTATCTGACGATCATTCAAAGACGTTCAAGTTGCGCTCTGATATTCCCTTCTATTTCATTTTTATTGCAATCAGCGGGATTTATATCTTGTTGATTGTGTCAATGTTGTTGGCTGAGACGACCTACACCACTCCTGATCATATCTGGGGCGCATTTGCTGAGCCAGAAATTCGGTATGCGATTTGGCTTAGTCTGGTCTCATGTTCCATCACAACTATTCTTTCTCTCTGGGTTTCTGTTCCAATTGGATATTTAATGTCGCGTCACAATTTTTGGGGCAAAACATTTATTGACGCCGTTTTGGATATTCCCATCGTGTTACCTCCTCTCGTGATCGGTTTGTGTTTATTGATTTTGTTTCAAGTTGAGGTTCCTCGATTTGAATGGGTGAATGATTTGATGAAATCGATTTCAGAAGCTAGATTTGGCAAAGAAATCTATCTCACCCCGGGCGACTCTCTCGATGACGCGATTCGTAAAATGACAAAACTGATTTTTGGGACACCCATTGGAGTCACTTACGAAATACCCAGTGTGATTTTGGCTCAATTTATGGTCGCCTGTGCTTTTGCGGTCAGAACAATGAGAGTAACATTTGATCAAATAGGACCGCGTTATGAACAGGTGGCACTGACACTTGGTTGTAATCGTGGGCAAGCGTTTTGGCGTGTTGTCTTTCCCCAGGCATATCGAGGGTTGTTGGCGGCTGCGACGCTTGCCTGGGCTCGTTCTCTGGGAGAGTTCGGACCGATTCTGATTTTTTCGGGTGCCACACGTATGAAAACAGAAGTTCTGCCGACGACCGTATTTTTAGAACTCACTGTTGGTAATATTGAAGGAGCCGTTGCTGCTTCGCTCATTATGGTTGTTTCTGCTTTAATCGTGTTAGTTATTGCCAGAATGTTTGGTTTGACTCGTGGTGCGGGCATTTAGCATTTGAAAATATAAAGTGATGAGAGGCCGGTGGTCGGGATACTTTGTATCTGATTAGAAGAGTTATGATTCGCGTAGACAAACTCTGTGTACAAGTTGGCGATTTCAATCTGAAAGATATTAGCTTTGAGGTTCCACATGGAAAATATGCCGTTTTAATGGGTAAGACGGGTTGTGGAAAAACTACAATTTTGGAAACCATCTGCGGTTTAAAAAAAGTGATTTCCGGAACGATCCATCTCAATGGAAAACTTGTCACTCACGCAAAACCGGCTGAACGTGAAATTGGTTATGTCCCCCAGGATGGTGTTTTGTTTCATACGATGACAGTGAGAGATAATCTGGCGTTTGCATTAGAATTACGAAAATGGAGCAAACAAAAGATTGATGATCGTGTCGAAGAACTGGCAAGTCTATTAGGTATTACTCAATTGTTGAATCGTACCCCAGTGGGTTTAAGTGGAGGAGAAACACAACGCGTTTCACTCGGACGCGCACTTGCTCCTAAGCCTGCGATATTGTGTCTCGATGAGCCATTAAGCGCATTAGATGAATCAACACGTGCGGAAATGTGTAAGCTACTCAATGATGTTCAACATATGACGCGTGTGACAACACTGCATATTACTCACAATTTATCTGAGTCTGATCGATTAGGAGATCTTAAGTTACAACTTGCTGATGGTGTGATTCAACACCTTTCGTCTCAAAACATAGGTGAGTTATCGGAACTCACTACTAAACAGCATCAGCAATCGAATCCTGCCCCAGAGAATTTGCCGAATTGAAAGCTGATTAAGATGAACATTGTTGTGGAATACACGGCACAAGTTAAAAAAGCTGTTGGACAGAGTCGCGAAGACTTTCAAGTAAAGGATGGATGTACTTTGCAGGAGCTTGTCAAACAAGTTTCAGAAAAACATGAATCAAATCTGAAATCAATGTTGTTCCCTGATTCCGGAGAACTCCATCCATCGATTCTGTTATTTGTTGCCGACCAGCAGGTATTATGGAGTGAATCATTGACTTTACAACCTGATCAGGTCGTAACAATCCTTTCACCAATTTCAGGCGGTTAATCATAAACCTGTTTTCATCACTTAATTCATAAGGCGCGATTGGAGATGCAATGTCTGGTTTCTCTCCCCTGACAGATGAAGAGCGAGCAGTATACGAATGGCAAATCTGGGTACCGGGATTTGGTGAACTTGGTCAGGAAAAATTAAAGAACTCATCAGTTCTCGTCTCACGTTGTGGAGGCTTGGGAAGTGTGGTCGCATATGAGTTAGCAGCAGCAGGAGTGGGTAAATTAGTTATTGCTCATGCGGGAAATGTAAAGCCGAGCGATTTAAATCGCCAATTGTTAATGACGCATGACTGGTTAGGGAAACCACGCGTCGAATCGGCGGAACGACGGCTGAAAGAACTGAATCCTCGTTTAGAAGTCGAAGCGATTCCGGAGAATATTTCTGAAAAGAATGCAGAGGAAATCGTTGATCAAGTAGACTTGATCGTAGATTGTGCCCCCCTGTTCCCTGAACGCTATGCGATGAATCAGCAATCAGTGATACAAAATAAGCCATTGATAGAATGTGCCATGTATGACTTGGAAGCACAACTGACAACATTTGTGCCTGGCCAAACAGGATGTTTAGCATGTTTGTATCCAGATGATCCACCGGCTTGGAAACGAGAGTTTCCAGTCTTTGGTGCTGTTTCAGGAACAGTGGGTTGTATGGCTGCGATGGAGGCCATTAAGCTGCTTTCTGGTTTGGGGCAACCCCTGACAAACCAGTTATTAATGTTTGATTTACGTGATATGACATTCCGTCGTAATCGTATTTTGCGTCGATCCGAATGTTCTGTTTGTAAAAAAATAGATGTATAAAATTCGCTTAAGTGAACGACCCTGGGGGGGATCTTATGAAAAGGTTTTGGAGACGATTGACTGTTGTTGTCCTGATCACTGGTTGTTTCTTTGGTACTCAGGACCTGTTACAGTCTGCTGAGTCAACACAGAAAACCGAGTGGCGGGCAGCCGCGACATCTGTTGTGATTACACCCGAAAAATCGATGTGGATGTCAGGGTATGCCGCCCGTAATAAACCCTCTGAAGGCAAAGTTCATGACCTTTTTGCTAAAGTCCTGATTATTGAAGATATGAACGGGCAAAAAATGGTAATTGTTACTACGGATCTGATTGGAATTACACCCGCGTTAAGGGATCCTATCGCAGCTCGGTTAGAGTCCGAATTCAAAGTCCCTGCGGCAGCTTTATTGATGAATGCTTCTCATACACACTGCGGTCCCGAATTGCGTGAAGGAAAAGCAACACGTCGAGGTTTGGGAGGGGATCGTGGGGCTGAAGCACGAGAATATACTCAAGCTTTAGTCAAGAAAATCATCGCAACCATAGGTAAAACGTTACCAAATCTTGAACCAGTCACTTTGAATTATTCGTATGGTCGAGCAGGATTCGCTATGAATCGACGTTTGCCAACTTCTAAAGGAGTGAGAAATAGCCCCCATCCTCAAGGGCCCGTCGATCAACGAGTACCAGTATTGAGTGTCAGACGGACTGATGGTTCAATTATGGCAGCGCTTTTTGGATATGCGTGTCATAATACGACACTCAGTTTTTATCAGTTTTGTGGTGATTATGCAGGCTTCGCTCAGGAGTATCTCGAAGCTGATCATCCGGGGATGGTGGCTTTATTTATGATGGGTTGTGGTGGCGATCAAAATCCCTACCCGCGTCGAACTTTAGATTTGGCCAAACAACATGGACGAGCGCTTGCAAATGCAGTTGAGGTGGCTTTGTCTGTGCGTCAACCACGAACGATTCATGGCCCGTTGGGAGTGGCTATGGATGATGTGGTACTGGAATTTGCGACTCCTCCCACTCGTGAAGAACTGCTGAAACAGAAGGAACGGGGAAATAAATATGAAAAGAGTCACGCAGATCGTCTATTAGCCCAGCTAGAAGAGCGTGGAGGGATTCAAACACGCTATGCATTTCCCTTACAGGTCATACAATTTGGATCAGATTTAACATTGGTCGCGATTTGTGGTGAAACAGTCGTAGATTACTCACTTCGTCTGCAAAAAGATCTGAAGACAGATTTGGTGGCTGTCGAGAATGTCGAACCAATCATTTGGGTTGCCGGCTATTCCAATAATGTATTTGGGTATCTACCAAGCCTTCGCGTTTTGAAAGAGGGAGGCTATGAAGGAGGTGGGGCTATGACTTATACCTCGTATCCTGGTCCCTTTACTGGTTCCGTGGAAAAACGTGTGGTCTCCAAAATTGTTGAGTTGACAAAGCAAGCCCGCAAAGCAGCCAAATAAATTAGCCCGACCACAACTATTAGGTAGTACTTTTATCTAAATTAACAGTTTTTTGCGTTTTCTTTACTAAACCTCATATTTACAATAGGTAAATTAGTATTTAAGAATTCGAGATCAAAAGGTCTGTTCGTTTTCGCCTGGAGTAGATTTTAATGTTACGACGCGCTTTAAAAAACATCGTATCTCTTTTGATGATTGTCATCTCACTGGTCGTGCTGACTTCTGGAGTGCAGGCACAAACAGCCCAAGAAGTGACTGAGTCTCGCTTAAAAGGTGTGGAGTTCCTAAAGTCACAGCAGCAAGATGATGGAAGCTGGGAATATGAAGGACATCCGGTCGGAATTACTGCGCTTTGTACGCTTGCTTTGCTGGAGAACGGGGTACCAGTCAATGATCCACTTATCCAAAAAGGCAGACTATTTATTCTTAAAGAGTCAGAAAAACTAAAATCGACATACGATCTCGCACTGGCAACATTATTACTTTCCCGTATCGGCGACCGGGAAGACAAGACGATGATTCGAAGGTATGCAGCGCGTCTGATTGCCGGTCAGACAACGACGGGAGGTTGGAGCTATTCTTGTCCGATAGTCGCATCAAGTACTCTTAATAATCCGAGAGCACGTCCCAAACTGGGGACGTCACCGGGAGATAATAGTTGTACTCAGTTTGCTGTGTTAGGTTTATGGACTGCCTCCCGATCCAATATTGATATCGAAGAATCGATGATCGGGGTTGCCAGACGTTTTGTTGAAACTCAAAACGAAGATGGTGGGTGGTCCTATCGTCTTCCCACTGAAGAAAAGGCAGAACCTTCCAGGAATTCAATGACGCTCGCAGGGTTATTTTGTCTGA
Organism: Gimesia aquarii; assembly: GCF_007748195.1. Taxonomy (NCBI): domain Bacteria; kingdom Pseudomonadati; phylum Planctomycetota; class Planctomycetia; order Planctomycetales; family Planctomycetaceae; genus Gimesia; species Gimesia aquarii. The sequence goes on along the minus strand of NZ_CP037920.1, from coordinate 4,177,405 downwards.
CAGTAGCTCGCGCTTCCAAAATTAAATCTATGCAAAAACAGGAAGAGGAAGAAGGAGAGTCCAGAGCAGAAACTCAAAAGGAAGGAGAAACGTTGATCTCCGATCCGATTTTTGCCAAAGGACTGGAAATGGCCGGTAAGTATGCCGCAGGAATCAGTACTTCTTCAGCCCGCTATTTTCTCTGGTCGACGGAGCGTGTGGGCGTATTGTTAGGTTTGGAAAAATTGGGAAACACGGATTGGTTTTCAAAAGGCGCGAATGTACTCATCAAAACACAGAAAGAGGATGGGAGTTGGGAAAATTCACGTGGCAAACTTGCCGACACTTCTTTTGCCATTCTTTTCTTGCGGAAAGCGAACCTGGGAAGTGATATATCTCGTATGTTGAATGGGGAGCCTGAAAAGAAATTTCAAATCTTCACTCAGGATAAGAAGCCTGAATATGCTTCACTTTCAGAAGCTGTTAAAGATTCAAAATCAGGAGATCTAATCCGCGTTAATGGCGATGGTCCATTTCGCATCCCTCATGTCGAAATTGATAAGGATTTGACAATCGAAGCTGGTTTTGGTTATGACCCTGTTTTTGTCTATTCCAGAGGACGCAATAAATTAGGATTGCGAGCCCGTCCCGAACGTGATCCAAATGTGAGACATATTATTCGTGTTTCAAAGGGAACACTCGCAATCGAAGGTATCTCATTTCAGTTTGATCCACCAGAAGTTGGGAAAGAAATTCCCTGGGCAGCCGTGGTTGTAAATGGTGGAAATCTGAGAATGTTGAATTGTTCCATCTCCGAACAGAATAACAAAGGGATGGCTGCAATTCAGATCTTATCCCCCACCGATTCTTCGTTTACGAATTGTTTTTTTGTAGGGGGACGCGCTGCGTTTGAAATAGAAGGCACCGGAAAACAGACATTAACAGTTGATGATTCAGTCCTTTTTTCAAGGAAAATTTTCTCTGTGCTCAAAAGTTCTGGAAAGACTGTCGGAGGCAGTATTAATCTTAACCTTTCGCATTGTACAATTCAGGGTTTAGAAGCTTTCAATTTCGAGCGGTTTGTCAAAGATATTCATATCATGAGTGACCATACTGCATATAAGGTTGAAAACTTGGGACTCTCACTTTTATCACAGAAATCATCGAAAGAAAGTCGGTCATTTGAAGGTGACGGAAATGTCTATGATGTCGATAAATGGCTCGGAATGAATGGTAAGGCGGACACAAGTATTACTAATGCGAAAAGTTGGGATCGTTTTTGGGGAAATAAAGAAAAAACTTCGTTAGAAGAGACGATTTCGTTTGTATTACGTCGCTCCAATAATTCCTTTAACCATCGGTATCGACCCGAAGACTGGGAACTTTCAGAGGATTCGAAAGTCGCAGCACGACAATATGATCTGGGGGCGAAACCAGCGAGTGTAGGAGCTGGTCCTGGTTTTAGCCGTTTTCGCAGTAGTATTCTGTATAACGAATGGAAACAGAAACAAGTTGCTGAAGCAAAGTGATTGATTTTGAAGTAAAGCGAAGTTGTTTTTCAAATCAATGAGACTAAAATCTTGATGAGCGATGATCTGGGATTGTCTATGGATCATGCATCGCTCTCCCTTTTTTTCGTTTCGACGGTGAGGAAGTTCACCGGTTTTTAATGAACACCAGCAAATTACGCCGCCAGATTGTATTCGAAGCGGCACGACTGATGTATTCCCGTCAGGAGACTGAGTATTATCGGGCCAAAATGAAAGCCGCCAGGAAAGTGTGCCAAGGTTGGGTTAAGCCTGCCGACCTCCCAAGCAATCGCGAAATACGAGATGAAATTCAGCGGTTCGCCTGCACGTTTGAAGGAGACACCCGTACTCAGAATCTACTTTCGATGCGCCTGCAAGCGTTGAGATATATGCGGTTATTGAATGCCTACCGTCCCAAAATCATCGGAAGTACTTTGACGGGGCATATTCGTCAGGGATCTGACATTGACCTGCATGTGTTTTCACACAGTTGCGAGGCTGTGACAGCACAACTTGACGATGAAGGCATAGACTATCGTGTAGAACATAAAACTGTTAAAAAGCATGGTGAAGAGCGTATTTTTACTCATATTCATATCCAGGATCAATATGCAGTCGAACTGACACTCTACCCAACTGAGCGGGCAAGTTACGGTTTTAAGTGTTCGATTACCGGTAAACAAATCGAACGAGCAACGTTGCCAGAATTTGAACAGTTTCTATTGAAGGAGTATCCCGGCATCGACCTGGATCAACGGTTAGCAGAGGTAGAACAGAATATAGACCGCTTTCAAATTTATCGTATGTTGTTGATTCCGTTGGCAGGTGTGAAACAATCACGTAAATATCATCCGGAAGGAGATGCACTGTATCACAGTTTACAGGTTTATGATCTGGCCTACGACGAACAACCTTACGATGAAGAATTTCAATTAGCGGCTTTGTTACATGATGTTGGAAAAGCAATTGATGCTCAGAACCATGTTGAAGCGGGATTAGAAGCATTGGATGGCTTTATTTCGGAGCGAACAGCCTGGCTCATACAACACCATATGGACGCTCATGCAATAAAAGCAGGAACAATTGGTGCTCGTGCCAGAAGACGATTAATGGCGAATGAAAACTATGAAGATCTCTTGTTGCTGGAAGAATGTGATCAAGCCGGGCGTCTGCCTGGAGTGGAAGTACCGGATCTTGATGATGCGCTAGATTCAATTCGTGAAGTCTCTCGACTTTGCGGTTAGGTCGGAGAAACCGGTTTTGTCTATGGATTCTTTGGAATTACTCAAAAATTATTTAGGATTAACTCGATGACGAAACGTGTGCTGAGTGTAGGCCAGTGTGTACCAGATACCAATTCATTAGTCCATTTTTTGACAAGTCATTTTGATGTTGAAATAGATCAATCTGACGTTGAAGCAGATACATTGGAAAAGTTAAAACAAAATCCCTATGACCTCGTTACGGTGAACCGAAAATTGGATGCAGATTATAGTGATGGAATTGAATTAATCCGGAAAATAAAGAGTTTACCTGAAATCAAATCAAGTTATTTTATGCTTGTTTCAAATTACCCCGAGTATCAGGATGAAGCAGTTGAAGCTGGCGCGGAGTACGGATTTGGTAAGAACGAATATGAGAACCCTGAAACGGTTTCTCGATTAAAACCTTATTTAGGTTGATACTTCAAATAACGTCCGGGAAGTGTTTCTGTCTCAATCGTGAGCGGAGAATTGTCCTGAACGATGGGAGTTCCATTAGATATCACATGGCTGATTCCCGATGAAAATTGCTGTGGATCCTGATAGGTGGCGTGATCCTGAACGGTGAGTGGATCGAAGATAACGACGTCAGCGAAATAACCTTCTTTTAATTGGCTTCGCTTACCGAGACCAAACCTGTGGGCTGCCGCTCCCGATAGTTTATAAACGGCATCTTCGAGTGAGAATAGATGATGGTCTCTGACACAGGGACCCAGCAATCGTGGGGCAGAACCAAATTGGCGAGGGTGAATAATTCCCCCTTCCATATAGATTCCATCTGTTCCCATCATATATAAATCGTGTTGTAGAACAGGGTCGACCAGTCGATCATCGCCCATGTTGAATACTAAAAGTACTGCCATTTCTTCTTCTATCAAAAGGTTGACCAGAGCTTCTTCTTGTGAGAGTCCCGACTCTTCCACATATTGGCTTAGTGACTTTCCTTGATGATGTTTGTTTTTTTCACTGCGAACCCAGGCAATCTGAATGGCCGAGATATCTAATAAATAATTATCCAGTCCGTACCGAAAGCGCTGTTGCAATTCCGGTTGCTTGAGTTTTTCTACTGCCTGGAGCGGTCCTGCTTCCCATACTTCATAAGGCAGTAAAAAATGCAGCATTGTGGAACCTGGTTGATAAGGGTAAACATCAAACGAAATATCAACTTCATGTCGTGCTATTTTGTCGATATACTCTAATGCTTCTTCCGCTTGCCCTGGATGTTGTCCTTTTAAGTGTGAAATATGAACTTTCACCCCTGCTCTTTTCCCAATCTCCACTGCTTCTTTGATCGCTGGAATTAAAGTCTTTTTATATCTTACATGAGAAACATAGAGACCATCATATTTCGACATGGCCTGACAGGCCTCTATGATTTCTTCAGTTGTGGAAAAACATTGAGCGATATAATCGAGACCTGTTGAGATCCCCACAGCACCTGCTTCCATCCCTTTAATGACTTCACAGCAAATTTGTTTCATTTGAAAGTCATCAACTCTTTGGCGACCAAAGCCACATGCCATCGAACGCAAATTTGCATAAGGGAGATGTGTCATTACATTCTGAACATTTTTGCCATCAATCAGGCTCATGTATTCATGTAGCGATTCCCACCCAGTGTATTCTTCGGGGAATAGACCATCCAGAGATTGCAAATAGTAAATCCAGTCTTCAGCCGTGCATCGATCTACAGGTGCATAAGAAATTCCATCAGCCATAATGACTTCTGTTGTGAATCCCTGTGATGTTTTAGAGATAAAGTTGGGGGTGTTGAGTAACCAGCTATCGGAATGATTATGCACGTCCACAAAGCCAGGGGCGACAATTTTATTCCGGGCATCAATTGAATGTGAACCGGAAGCATGTTCCAGATTTCCAATTGCTATAATTTTGTCTGCTTTGATGCCGATATCTGCACGGTATCGTGGGGCCCGAGTACCGTCAATTACAGTACCACCTTGGATGAGTACATCAAAATCTGGATCTTGAGAAAGGGAATCGTTGGTGTTCATGAGTCATCTGGCATTTGGTTTGAGGAGTATTGCAGGAAGGATGCGCTGGAAGACTAATTTACTTTGACGTTTTTATGACCGGGAGAAAAGCCTCATTGGAGTAATAATTCAAAATAATTTAGAGCTCCTTATTAAGTCATCCCAGATCTTGTGATTTGACGATGATTCTCATTTCACCTGTTATTCTGTTTTCATTCCTTCCTGCAGAAACTACAATAAATAAGACTTTTCTGATGTAATATTCGTAAAAGTTGTGAAATGTTTTAACCGACAAAAGTAAAATGGCGTAACAAGAATACTCTAGAACTTTCAAACAGGAGCACTTCATGAGTCAACGTTCAACTCGCCGCGAGTTTATTAAGCAATCATCGGCACTAGGTGCTGCATTTTGGGTGGGTGGTCAGAGCCTGCTTGCAGAAGAAAAATCACCCCTTGAGCGACTCAATTTCGCATCAGTTGGTATCGGTGGTAAAGGTTCAAGTGATTCTGCAAGTGCTGCGAAGCATGGTAACTTGATTGCCATTTGTGATATTGATGATAAGCGTCTGGCAAAATCGGCTGCTCGTTATCCCAAAGCCAAAAAGTTTAATGATTATCGGGAAATGATTACCGAAATGGGAGATCAGATTGACGCAGTCACTGTTAGTACTCCCGACCATTCACATGCTCCTGCAAGCATTATGGCGATGAAAAAAGGCAAGCACTGTTTTACACAAAAGCCATTAACCTGGTCAGTTCATGAAGCCCGCATGATGCGCGAAGTTGCCAACAAACATAAGGTAGCGACACAAATGGGGAATCAGGGTACTGCTAAAAATGGATTTCGTGAAGCGGTGGAAGTGATTCGCTCGGGTGTGTTGGGTAATGTACGCGAAGCTCATGTTTGGACGAACCGTCCGGTTTGGGGAAAAGGTGTAGATCGTCCACCAGAAGGAGAACCCGTTCCAAGACATATCCACTGGGATCTCTTCCTGGGACCTGCTCCCTATCGTGAATTCAGTACGCTTTATCATCCGTTTGAATGGCGCGGCTGGCTCGATTTTGGAACTGGTGCTTTGGGAGATATGGCTTGTCACACGATGAACATGCATGTGATGGCGCTTGATCTTTATGATCCGCTGACTGTGGAAGCAGAACAGGAAGGGATGATCGAGAACGAAACCTATCCGAAATCGACAAAGATTACTTATGAATTCGGTCAGCGTGGCGATCTTGTTCCGTTGAAATTGACATGGTACGACGGCGGTAACAAGCCACCTGAAGAACTTCTAATGGGTGAGAAAATGAAATCTAGTGGAGTTGTCTTAGTTGGTGATGAAGGAAACCTATACACACCAGATGACTATGGCGCAGAATATGTGCTGTTACCAAAAGACAAATTCAAGGACTTCAAAAAACCTGAGCAAAGTCTACCGCGTTCGCCCGGTCACTTTGAAGAATTTGTAGTTGCTTGCAAAGGTGGAGATCCTGCCATGTCCAACTTCAACTATGCAAGCCGTTTAACCGAAACGACGTTGTTAGGGAATGTTGCCATTCGTGCTGGTAAGAAGCTTGAATGGGATCCTAAAAAAATGGAATTCACGAATGCTCCAGAAGCCAATAAGTTTTTGACACGTGACTACCGAGATGGTTGGTCGCTTTAGTTTGGCAGTAGTTGAATCAATTCGTTAAATTATAATCCCCGCAGGGCAATTTGTTCTGCGGGGTTTTTGTTTTTGAGCTTTTAATTCGAAGTTTAAGTGTCAGTATTCAATGAATAATATCGTCCAGTGCGGAAAGCGAGACGACTTCGGTTCTGGAAACCAATGCCCTGCTCCGATTCGCAGCCAGTCCATGTAGCCCTATCTCATGCACATACAATTCACGGGTTGTAGCAGTGTCTCTTAAATCGTGCACATCAGCATTCTCCAGGATGAGATAGTGCTGGTCCTGCCCGACCAAAGTTCCCGCAATCACATACAGGCTGGAAAGATCTACTACAATTTCCCGGCCTAGAAATTGTTCAAAGCTTTGGCATTCATCGCTCATGAAGTCATCCTAAAAGATATAAGTAATTTGATTTTCAAGATAGAAATCAAAATCTATTTTGGCTTCTTCCTAACTGAAATCAACCTGTCAGCTTTCACTGTCGTATTCAGTTGCGATATTCAATAGTGCCAGTCAACAAAACTTGTCTTGACCTAAAAGTAAGAATTTATTATGTCATTTCTTAAGAATGACTCTCTCCCACCTCAATCAACCTCATTTCTACCACAATTATTTTAAGTCACGTTAGCTCATTTACTTAAGTCAAATCGCCTGATTTGGCTTCGGTTTCTCAATATCTCCTTAAGTACCTGTTATTCAATTTAATATGAAGAATTTACCATATCATTTCACTTACCAGTTCTTTTGGAGTCTGGTCCCTTTTTGCCTGGTTTTGGCAAGTCTTAGTGATGCTTGGTTGGTTTTTGCAGAAGAGAAACCACAAGCCAGTGGAGTTACGCTTTTGTTGATGAAAAGTGGTCGGATGCTCTCTGGTCACATCAGTGAAGGTGCAGGTGGATATTTGGTGAAAAACCCCTCTGGAAGTCTACTGGTTCCCTATGAAGATATAGTCTTTGAAGCGAAGAACCTGCATGAGATCTATTTGAAGCAGAGGAAATCGATGAAATTTCCAACAGCAAATACGCATCTCAATCTGGCTCGCTGGTGTATTACAAACAAGTTATACGAGGAAGCCAAGATTGAGTTGAAGGACGCAATCAGGCTTGAGCCAAAACGATCCGAGCCACAATTAATGTTACAGAGATTGATGAGAGATTCATCCACGAATCGACTAACGGTAAACCAAAAAATCCAGGAGAAGATACTAAAAAAACAGGCGGAACGCTCTGAGGAAGCAACTTCATTAACAGGAATCTCGCGGGAGCAATCAGCGATATTTGTTCGAAAAATCCAACCCATTCTTTCAAATAAATGTGGTAATGCGAATTGTCATGGTAGTGCTACAAAATCACAATTTCGCCTGACTCAGATTAGTAGACGCTATGGAAATCACAGAATTCATGCAGAAAGAAATCTAGCAGAAGTGCTGCGGTGGATTGATTTAGATGATCCTACTCGTAGTCAGTTACTGGTGAAGCCAGAGAAAGAACACCCCCAACGTGGCATGGTCGTATTTTCCGGACATGCTGCACGGAAACAGAAGCAGCTTCTCCAAAAATGGGTGTCAGAAGTTGTGGCTGATCGCATCCAGCAAGACGAATTGCGGGCGGAGCGTTTAGCACGTCGTGCAGCACGTCGACACGGTCAGGCGAAAAAGAATCTTCTGGACCCTAATTGGGGTAAGTCAGCTGTGAAACAGGCAAAGCTGGAAGCTGCTCCTGCTGCTTTAAAAGGAGACATTTCTTTAATTTCCGGTTTTGAGCCAAAGAAATTAACAGATGCGGAAATCGAAGAAATGGTTCAACCCAAACCGGAAGATCCATTTGATCCTGAGCTTTTTAATAATCCAAAACCTGCTGATCAACCTTAAAAAGCAAAATCTACAAACAGTAGTGCTCAATCAATGCACCAAATTTATGGGTCCCTTGTTCCAACTGACCTAATTCAATGAATTCATCGTGGGTGTGAGCTTGTCCAATATCTCCCGGGCCAAACACAACGATGTTTTTCAGTTCGTGAAACATGCTGCCATCCGTTCCATAAGAAACTGTTTTTGCGCGTTCGGTACCCGCGATCTTCAGCACTTCATTCACGAATGGGGAATGGGGGTCAGTATAGACCGGTTGGCCTCCACATTTGAACTGGAATTCTACTCCACATTTTTCAGCAGCACTTCGCGCACGTGTTACCAGTTCTTCTGGATCCTGTCCTGGCATTGGTCTGAAGTAAACTGTGCAGATACTTTGTGGCGGCGTAATATTGACTGCGGCCGTTCTGTCATTAATTCCGATGTTCCAGCCATTGGTGGGAGGATCAAATTCCTGATTCTGCCAGCGAGGGTCTGACATGCATTCCTCGTAGAGTGCTTTCATCTCTACGAGAAACGGGATCATTGCCAGATTGGCATTAATACCAGTACTCAGGCTTGAGTGCGCCGCCCGACCATGTGAAATCACCTGGAAACCATAGGTTCCCTTGTGTGCGTAAACAACTTCCAGTCGTGTGGGTTCACCAATGATTCCATGACTCTCACCTTCAATCATTTCCTGGTACATGGATGATTTTTCGGCCACATTCCGTGCACCATGATATCCAACTTCTTCATCAGCGGTACATGTAATATAGAGTGGCTGTTTCAAAGGACGGTCGGCATACTGTTTCGCTGCCGACAACATGCAAGCGATGGAGCCTTTCATATCACAACTTCCCCGACCGTAAAGTTTATCTTCCTTTAAAGTCGGGGTAAAAGGAGTGAACTCATCAGTAAACCAGGGATCAGCGGGAACCACATCCGTATGAGCGAAATAGGCTAGACCGCCCTTGCCTGTTCCTTTACGTCCGATGATGTTCGCTTTGCGAATGCCATTGGGGTCGTTAAATTCCAGACGCTCGATGTCAAATCCCAGTTCTTTGAGAGTCGATTCCACATAATCACTGACTTCCAGATTGGAGTAACAACTCGTTGATTCAAACGCAACAAGTTCTTTCGTATATTTGAGAGCATCCATTTATGATTTCCAGAGTCGAAATATTTATGATTGAGACTTCAGATGATGTTGAAAGTGTGACAGGGTCTTTTCCCACATTTTAGGAGAGAGCACATGCCCGGCCCCCTCTTCAATATAATAAGTGAAATTCTTTTTTGCATGCATGGTCGCATAATTGTTTGCAATTATTTTTACACCGTCCCGCACATCTTCGATGGGACTACCCCCATCTAATTCACCAAAGTTCAAATGTAGCGGCCGAGGAGCAATGAGAGCGGCAATATCCGGAGTATCACCGAATTCATAAATTCCTGGGATAAAATTTGGAAAGCAATGCAGCATGTGCTCTCGATGAATCCCACGATAAGTGGGTAGGCAACAGTTTCCGACCAGGCATTTGATTCTCTTCTCCCAGGGACCGACTAGCCAGGTATGTGTTGAACCCATTGAGTGTCCATAACAGCCAATATTTTCGTCGATGACTTCTGGCCGGCTTTGAAGAAAGTCAATCGCCCGTTTCATGTCGAGTATATTTTTCCAGGCCATACATTTGCCAGCGACAACATATCGCAGAAATTCATGCCGTTCATAGTGACCGGCCTTTAGTCTTTTACTGGGATCCTGGCGCTCTTCAAAGCAAAGGGCATCAGGGCATAAAACGACAAATCCCTCTTTAGCCAATGCGGCACCTGTATGATGCATTGGATTCCCTGCTAAACCAGCAGGTTCACTTTTCCCTAAATGATACTGACCTGCATGTTGATGCCAGACAGCAACAGCCGGTGCAGGATGGGCTGGAGATACCGTATCGGGAATCAGAAGCATGGCGGGAATCGCGTCGCCAGGCTCCACCTCATAGGTGAGCGACTCAATACGATAGCCTTGCTTTTGAATGGTTTTTCGTGAAATGACACTCAGTGCAGGTGGTTTGGGCCATTCACCACCTAAACACCGCAATAACTTGTCCTGAAAATCCAAGGCTGCCATTAGTCATACTCCGTAGAGTGAAACAATCAATTTTGAATGATTAATCATCTCTTTTATACCCTCTGAAACCTTTATGTTAAAGTAAATTACTCTGAATATACTATTAGATCTGATTCATCTTCACTTTTCCTGTTGTCTTTGATGAATTTACATTTATTGGTCATCTGAAAATGCTTGTTTCGGCTCTCAACCATTGCAGGAAACCTGCTTTTCTAAATTTATGTGACATAGAAAAATCGTAGACCGGTTTGAAGTAGAATAATCGTTTTGCTAATGCATGTGTGAAGAAAGAGTCGCAATAACGGAAATAGTTCGTATGTCACAAGACACACTCAATTGGTAATAGAGTTCTAAGACAGGCTGAATTGGGGATGATATATAAATCAACAACCATTGAGTGTGGTGAATAATTAACTCATAATATATGGTTATTCACAGATCAAGATTTAAATGTAGTTATCACAAGACAAACCCTACTTTTAATAATGTGACTCATACCCAAAAGGTCACATGAGCGGAATGAGAAGTGGATAGCTATGACCGAAGAACATCTGAGACAACTACGATTTATTCATAGGACTTACTTGGGGATTTGTGCCGCCACTCTTGTTTTTGCAGTAGCACCACAAGTTCCAGATACGCATGAGCTTTTAGCTGCTCGTGCAGATGTAAAAGATCTGATTTATTTCCTAAGTATGTCCAGAGATCCAAGTAGGGATACTGCAAAAGCCCTTGCACAAATTGATCACCACCACAAAATTCGTAGTGAACTTGGCTTACCATTCGCAATGGCGAAACTTGTTCCGGAAGAAAGCTTAAATGTATTAAAGTATAAACTTAGCACCTGTTATATGACTGACATTTTAATTGAATCTAAGGCAGATACCATTTTTGGAGATGCGGAAGAATCAATATTCGCAGGTACTGACATTAGCAAAAAAAATCAAAAACTTTTATTTGCATTGCAGGAGGAAAACATCAAACTCTCCCAGTATCAAGACAAAATTCAAAAGATAGCGAATGAAGAGATTCAATTTTCTAGGCTAAGTGAAAGCATGACAATTGGAAAAGAAATCATTCAATTTACTAATAGAAATAAGCATCATCCTCGTCCTGTCAAAATGACCATAAATATTCTATCTAGAAAAGTAATCTTTCCTGACAAGATTCTGGAAAGTAACGATCTAAAAATATTTAGCCGGAAATCAAATGCTCAAATCTATTGGGAAGATATAAAAACGTTGACACCATCTGCTGCTTTATTATGGATAGATCGTAAGCTCTCTGGTAAATCCAGATCGATTTCCGTGCTCGGGCTTTCTATCAATGAAGATAGTGCAAAACTAGCAGCACCTCTTCTTATTCTTGGTGTCTTATTTGGTTTTATCTCACATCTATCAAATGCTGTTAAATTGGTAGAGAGGGTTGGAGAAATTGATGATAACTTTCCTTGGATCGCACTCTTTTCTGACAACTCGAGCAAGTTTTTAACTTTTGCTTCGACGTCAGTATTTCCTGTCATAGCACTAAGTTGGTTGTTATCTCGTTCTTTCGTTGATAATTCTTCAATAACCTTTTGGTGTTCCGTTGTTGTAATTTGTGTTGTTTTCTTAACATCGCTTCGAGCATGTTATCTAATTAGGCAGCTCTCAATCTGTCTACAAACACTCCATCGCTGAAAACGAAAGCCAATAATATTCTTTATCTAGAACTGTAATATTTTTGATCGTTACAGAGTCGAATATTTAAACAAAAACATGATGGTAGACTCACATTCTCTATAAAAAAATGGTAAAAGATTGATCCGACTGGAATAACAACACGTTGAAATCGGGAGCACATGATTTCTGTTTCATTTTCCATTGTAGGCAACCAGAATGACCATCAAAGTAAGCTGTGATATTTGTGCAAAGAAGTATAAGGTTCGTGATGAAGCAGCCGGTAAGCGTATGCGTTGCAAAGAGTGTGGTGAAACGATCACAATTCCAGAGCCAGAAACGGATCACAATGACGATGATTTTTCCAAACTGTTAGATGATGCTGTTGAACTGGAGGCTAAATCAAAATCCATTCGGCGGGTTGTCAGAAAGCCGATGGTCAAGGCAGAAAAATATCAGGGAGACGAAGATGGCCCAGTCACCCGAAAAAAGACGAATAATTATGTCCAGGATTTGAAAGAGACATTCCTCTTTCTGTTAGATCCCGCGAATTTGTTCACATTTGTTTTTATCTGGATCCTGCTCTGTTTACGAGATCTGGTATTACCTTATGGGGGGCGATTTGGATTATTTGGCTATATCATCATCCTGGGGTGGTATAGTAATTATCGATTTAGTGTAATCTACGAAGCGACATCTGGACGCAAAGAATTACCAGAGCTAAGCCCGGAAGAAGGCTATTTCATTCCAATGCTCAAATGGGCGGGGACTTGGTTGCTAGTCCATTTACCAGCTTATCTTTATTTGGGATTCGCGATTTATTTCTATGTTGAAGATATGGCTGGTGGCGGTGTACCCAATCTCATTCCTCAGGAACTTGCTGATTTTTTACCGCTTTTTCATCTTGGTGTGTTCGTTTTTCTCTATTGTGCGGGACTGTTTTTCTGGCCCATTCTTGCGTTATGCGTCGCCGTGGGTGGATTTGAAACCGTCTTTCGAATTGATTTAATGATCATAACAATCTTCCGATCAATGGCTGCTTATTTCTTCACGGCAGGTGCTATTTTTATCACGGCTGTTTTTCAGATTTTTACCACAATTACGGCCATGCAATTAGGTGTCGTGGGAATTATCATTATGATGGGGATCATTCTGTATCTGGAAATTGTTGCGCTGCGTATGATTGGCCTGTATTATCATCATTTCAAAAAACGCTTCGCTTGGCATTGGGGATGAAAAACGAGCGATTTCTAGCTCAGCCTTATTTTTCATGAATGGTTTGAACGACCTTATCAAAAGTGGGACGCATTTGTTCAAATAGCCCTTCGTCACAAAGGCAAATCAAATTAAACTGGACTCTCCCTGTAAGCAAGGTAACACGGTAGCCTTTCTGTTTCCCTCCAAACATCGTTTTGGTGGTAAAGATAGATGAGCAAGTATCCCCCATTTTGGTTTTGAATAATTGATGAGCCCCGATTTCTTCATAGTTTGGGTAATCATCGGAAAATTTGATTTTCATTAAACGATGAATATCCACAACGGGAGGTTCAATCTCATCAGCATCAGCACCTTGTGTCATAGAGATGCCAGCGCCTCCCAAAGCTGCTCCTGTCATATTTCCTCGAATTGATATTTTGGTGCTTTCATCTGGAGAAAGGAATTGTGCCCAGCTTTGAACTCCCCCTTTTCCTCCACCATTTTTCACGGTCCATCCCTCTGGGTATTCACAACCAAAATCACCTACTTCCGGTTCAAATTTGGCAAATTTAACCGGCGCTGCCGCTTTTTTCTTGGCTGTTGCGCCAGAATTCAACGAACTTCCCATTGAATAGACAAAGTAGATCAGGCCTGCTGTGACACACAGGCCCAGAACACAGCCGCCAATAAGGAGAGGAAGTGGTATCTGAGAGTCGGACTTTTTTGATGACTTTGATTTTTTTGAAGAGGAGTCTTTTGCAACACTCTTTGACCCTGAGGTACTTTTACGTTTTTTTAAACGACGTGCTCGAATCCGTTCGGGATCATAGGAATTCGCACCGCTCTCTTCGAGATCCTCGCTTTTGGGTCTACGAGCTGATTGGGATTTCTTTTGGCCATCTGCTTTAAGCACAAAAGGGGTTTCACAACTTCGACAATTGACCTTTTTGCCGAGCATTTTAGAGCTTTTGAGCCTGACTTTTGTCTGGCAGTGAGGGCAAGTGACTGTTAGTCCCGACACGACTTTTAACTCCCAGTATCAAATCTTGATGTAAGTAATTCTAAATCTTTAAGGGGATCAGAGGAAGGATATTGCATGAGGGTTGTTGATGCTGATTCACCAACCAGTAGTTTATATTGTTATCCATAGGGTAATAAAAACACAATACATACCAGAAAATCAATTATAAAATTCACACTTTCCATTAGCAGAATCAGGATCGAAAGAAACGATACCTGTCATGAATGAAAAAAATTTCAAAAAAGAAAACAAAATCGGAACGCTGCAGGATCAATACCATAACAAAGCCCGTTGAATGGTATCTGTTTCTGGCGCGACAGTATCAATTTGATGGGCTTTGTTTTTTGGTCAATAACTTAAGATCAAACTTCAGGCAAAGGAGGGCTTGTAATGAGAGGCTATCAAATAAAGAGCAGCAGAATCAGAAAAAATACTAAGAAAAATCAAGATGCAGGACCCAATACAGTGAGGACTAGTTCACATCGATGATTGTTTATGTCATAATGAAAACAATACTTGGCTATAAAGATTGACCACTTTTCCAGGCTCATGTAATGCTTTTGATAATTCAAAGATTCCTACCATTTCCTGTTCTGTTTCTCCTCTTGGGATCCAGTTTCTCTACACAGCGAACTCTTACAGCTGCAGAAACAACATTTTCTTTTGGTTTTGCAAAGACGGAAATTACTCCCGAAGTCCCATTGAGGCTTTCTGGTTATGGAAACCGTGCTGTAGTTTATGAAGGCATTGATGAGCCTCTTTATATTCGTGCAGTTGCCATCAAAACTTCAGACAGAAAAATCTGTTCGCTGGTTTCCATTGATTCCATTGGCTTTGCGGGGAGTTTTGTTGATCGCGTTGCCGGAAAGGTGAAAAAAGAGTATGGAATGAACCGCGATCAATTGGTGGTTTGTAGTACCCACTCCCATACCGCTCCTCACCCGGTCGAAGGCTTATCGAATATCTTTTCAACTCCGATGACGAGTGAGCAAAAGCAGGCTTCACAAAAATATTGGGATATGGTCGAAACACAAATCGTAGAATCTGTAGGAAGAGCCATTCAGGATCTTCGCCCTGGAAAGATGTCGGTCATTTCCGGTAAAGTAAGCTTTGCCCAAAACCGTCGCATGTTGAAGAATGGCAAGTGGAGCGGGTTTGGATTCAATCCAGAAGGACCCGTTGATCATAGTCTACCGTTGATTAAAGTTACCGATGACTCAGGAAAACTGCGAGGGGTCGTTTTCAATTATGCCTGTCACTGTACGACTTTCGGTAGTGATTACAATCGGTTGAATGGTGACTGGGCTGGCTATGCGGCAAAATACATTGAAGAACAGCATGGCGATGTCACCGCAATTTGTACCATCGGTTGTGGTGCGGATCAGAATCCCATACGAGGTAATAAGAATGTCGCCAAAGATCTGGCCATTGGTCATGGACGAGCAATTGCTCTGGAAGTCTCTCGTCTTTTGAAACAGCCCATGCAGGAAATCAATTCTCCAATCAAGACATCCTATGGTGTTGCCAACCTTCCCATTGAGCGTCCCACAGAAGCACAATTGAAAAAAGCACTCGGAAATAAACGAGAGCAAGTCAAAAAACATGCAGAGAATATGCTGGCGATTTATAAGCAAAAAGGACATCTTCCTGAAACCTACCCTGCTCCGATACAAGTCTGGAAATTTGGTAATCAATTAACCATGATCTTTCTGGGGGGAGAAGTCGTCGTCGATTATGCACTTCGTCTAAAGAAAGAAATCAAAAGTGATCTGGTTTGGATCACCGCTTATGCCAATGATATTTTTGGTTATGTTGCCTCAGAGCGCATGCGGGCCGAAGGTGGATACGAATATGACTTTTCGATGATCTATTACAATCAACCCGGTCCCTGGTCAAAAGGCACCGAAGATATTCTGATGCGTCGCATACACGAACTTGTCAAAGAGGCTCAGTAAGTTTTGAACTGCGGTCTCCCCACGTTAAGTTTCAATAAACAGGCGATTTGCTTGCGAAAGTATATTATGTTGTGTCAAAGAAAAACATTTATTTATATCACTTACTGTTGTCTGCTCCTATGTGTGTTGAGCGGTGGTAGTGGAAATACAGAAGCCGCCGATTGGCCGATGTGGCGAGGCAACATTGAGCGGACCGGTGTCACATCAGAAGTACTACCAGAAAAATTATACCCCGGTTGGTCGCGCAGGTTGCCTGCTTATCAGGTGGCCTGGCCAAACGAAGAACGTCTGCAGTTCGATTTCGCCTATGAACCGGTAGCAGTTGGTAACCATATTCTGGTGGGATCACCTTTGGAAGGAAGTCTCACCTCGTATGATGCCAAAACGGGCGATCAACGCTGGAAGTTTTACACGAACGGTCCGGCCCGATTTGCTCCCATTGTTTCGGATCAAAATGTAATATTTGGTTCGGATGATGGCTTTCTATATTGTCTGAATCTTGCTGATGGTAAATTACGTTGGAAAATCAAAGGCGCTCCCGATACTCATCAGGAACGCTGGCATCTGGGTAACGATCGATTAATTTCGTATTGGCCCATTCGAGGAGCTCCTGTAGTGAAAGAGGGAGTGGTTTTCTTCGGTGCCGGAATCTGGCCCTCCATGGGAACGTATTTGAGTGCCGTTGATATCAAAACGGGAAAACGAAAATGGATTAACCAGAGAATTCAATACTTGAAAAACGTACGCATCGATCATAATTATCTGCACGAAGCAGGTCTCTCGCCTCAAGGTTACTGTCTGATTGCCAATCAGATGCTGGTGGTTCCCAATGGTCGGTCCATGCCGGCACGGATTGATCCCGAGACCGGCAAGATGCACTACTTTGTGCAAGGTTATCGCAATGGTGACTCTCGGGTGATAGCCGCGGGAGATTATCTTCTGGTCGGTCATTCCGGTGTTGTCAACTTGGCAGACGGTCGCGAGGTCGGTAATCGCTGGGTCGATGCCGGCAAGGATGCGCCAAAATCCTGGAGCACGCTCAAACGAGATCAGTTTGAGGGTCCCTTTGATGCCTATAAGAGTATGCCTGGCTGCAGCTTTCGCTCTGTGTATGATCAAGGGATTTGTTACGGTGTCGATAAGGGAGTGGTCTACGCGTACGATTTGTCTCAAGCTACGAAAAGTTTGTATGAGAAAAAACATGGCGCGCAGACCGTCAAACCAGCCAAGTGGGAAGCCCCTTTGCTTTGGAAACTGGATACCGGTTTGGGGAAAGATGAGACCCATTCGATCATTAAAGCCGGAAACACATTGTACGCTCATGTTGGTAAAACCTTATTTGCAGCAAAAATAGCCAAAGATCAAAAGTCGGCCAAAGTCATCTGGCAACACAAACTGACTCAGCCCGTTGGTTCGCTGATCGTTGCCAATCAACGTTTGATTGTTTCCTGTCTCAACGGATATCTGCACTGCTTTCAGACCGAGCCACAGAAACACAAGTGGCTGAAGCAGGCGCATGTACCATTACCGAGAATTTCAGCTGAAGATATCCAGCTTGCTTTTGAATATCTAGATGCAAGTTCTATCAAAGTGGGTTCTGAGGGTCCTCTAATAGCGGGTTATATTGTAATACGTGGTATAGAGTCCGAATCGCTGCCAGATGCATTGCGGCAGGTCGCCAGTGTTCGGACCATTGTGATCGAGGACGACATCGAGCTTGTTAAGAGGTTGCGGAAAAAGTTCCACGACGTCGGCGTTTATAACGGGGAAGTCCAGATCATTCACGCCGACCCCGACACCTTTCCATTGCCTCACTATCTGGCCGATCTGGTCATTGATCCGACACCTGCTGCGAAGAATGCAGTCGCGCTGCCTCAGAAGCTCAAATCGGTTCGTCCTTACGGGGGCGTCGCCTGCCTGAAGGTGAATGATGCCAACCAGACGTTGATAGAAAAGATGACATCCAGTCTCGACAAAGCACATTGGAAAGTTCAGCGACAGAACGATCTGGTCGTTCTGCAGCGCAAGGGAGCCCTGCCCGGTTCGTCTGACTGGACTCACGAATGTTCTGATGCCGCTCGGTCTTATTTCTCTCGCGATCAACTCGTCAAAGCCCCCCTGGGAATTTTATGGTATGGAGATGGACCCGGTTATGGGTTCCATAAGTTCAAAGACTATGGTCGAGGCGTCAAACCACAAGTTGGTGGCGGCCGGCTGGTCGCCTTCGACGATCGTGCCAAACGCCTGACAGCGATCGACGCTTACACCGGTCGACTGTTGTGGAACTTTGATACCGGAACAACAGTTGTTCGTTTTGCAACGCTGCCTCATGCAATCATTGTCGGCAGGAATTCTGAATGTGTCATCCTCAATCCCGAAGATGGTTCGATCATCAAAACACTTCCCTGCAAGCTCGATCCGAAATTGACAGGAGTGCCGGGTGTGGTCGATGTACGTGTAGACGATCCTCTGATTCTGGTTGCCATTGGATTCGATCTTCCCAAAGGGCACAGTCATCCTGCGATTGAAACCGGATTGTGGGATGCCAAAACGATTGTTGCCTTTGACCGAAAATCGGGAAAACAGCTCTGGTCGATTGTGGCGAAAGAACGATTTAACATTCATTCTCTGGTCCTTGGTAATGATTTGGTGTTCTGTACCGATTCCATCTCCCCCCTAAAAGCCGATCAAATGAAACGTCGCGGCACCGCCCCCGAGACGTTCACATCGGAAGTGTTGGCCCTCGATCCAAAGCACGGAACTCTCAAGTGGAAATTCAAACGTGAATATGGTCATCGGGTCATGACAGGCCGCGGCCCATTGGCGATTCGTCCTTATGATGATTGGTCTGCCTTTTCTGAAAAATCTCAATTGCTCTACACGGGAAAATTAAAAGAGATGCAAGCCCTGAATGCCACGACTGGTAAAAAAGTCTGGGAAAAACCAATCGGCTTGCAACCGTTACTGCTGTATGACGATTCTTTTATTAATCAGGCAGGCGTCAAGTACGATCTGTTCACAGGCAAGCAGATTTCGAAAAAACCGCTCTTCAAACGTAGCGGCTGTAATTACACGGTCGGAAATCAAAACCTGTTATTTTTGAGAAACAATTGTGCCGCCTATGTCGATATGGATCAGAAGAAAGAATTCAGTCTCCGTAATCTACGCTCAGGTTGCAGCAACAGCCTTGTGGCCGCGAACGGTCTGTTAAGCATCCCCTGCTTTTCAACCGGCTGCATTTGTAATTATCCTCTGCAGACTTCCTTTGGCATGGTGCATATGCCGGAAGTGAGCCAATGGACGACCGACGATCCCATCGATGTCAAACAACTTCGCGATGCTCAGACGGCAGTGACACCTGAAAATCAAGTCAATCCTGCAAAATAGATTCATTTGAAGTCGTGGATCTTCATCAATTGGTAATCTCTCTCTACAAGATGCGATTTTTTTTGAAATCAGATCAAGCATTCTGAGTCATAAGTCTTGAGAATGAAAACACTTTCAAGTTAAAATCCCTTTCCGGTCAAGGCGGGTTCCAGAGTGAACTGACCTGACCGCATGAGTGTCAAGCTATTACTTTTGCGCCCGTAGCTCAGCTGGATAGAGCAACGGACTTCTAATCCGTAGGTCAGTGGTTCGAATCCACTCGGGCGTATTTCTTCAGTGATCCGCAAGTGATCACAGGGCTCATCTGCCCTCCTCCCCTCAAAAAAAGTGTCGATCTTCGTCTTGACGGGGGGCTCCCGTTTTCGAAACTCTTAATTTCTGCGTCGCGCGCGCGAGGCAGTGAAATTTCGCCGATGAAGTTTTGCTCCCCTGAAATTCTCAGCACCATAAAAACCCCTGGAAAGAGACAAATTTCAGAGACCGCCACCAAAACCACTTCAGGATGTGCAGTATGGAAGAACCCGTTTCGGATCATTTTCAACAAAAAATAGAGCTTTTTAACATGTCGTTTTACCATATCCGAGACAAAACTGCGCAAATCTGCTTGAAGCGATCGTGTTGCAATTAAGAGAAATACCGAGTCAACCAAAATCCAACAAACCATAATCACAGCTCTCATTTTAAATTCGAAAAACAACGCTGGCCCAGCACTTAAACCACACGCTCCAGTGGGACTAGATCTTTCAACCAGGGAAGATCCCTTTAAAGAAAACGTTCCCTCACATTATACACGACCGCAACGAACCACCCTCCGATGAACATCGGGAACTGCAAAAACAGAGGAGGACCTAAGTATCCGGATAAAAAATATCGTAGGGGCTGACCCACGTGTCAGCCCGCGGGGTTGATGTGTCTGTATTGATGCATGCTGATGGTATTACGTGGTGCCGATGTGGGTGTGAATCAGTGGGGATGTCGCGCGGCGGGTCGACACATGGGTCGACCCCTACGAATATTTCTAACGCATTGGTGATCGGTGATCAATGTAGAGGCTGATCCATGTGTCAGCCCGCGGGGTTGACGTGTTTGCGTTGAGGCATGCGGATGGTTTTGCGTGTTGCCGATGTGGATGTGAATCGGTGGGGATGTCGTGAGGCGGGTCGACACCTACGAGGTCTGTGACTTTTGGGGGCATTATGTTTCATGGTACATCTAGATGCAAAATCTTGGGAATTTTGCCTAGATATATTAACAAGTGTTGATGTGTGGTGCCGATTTAGTTATATTGATAAACGTAGATATGTAATGGTCCCACCTTTAGGCAATGATTGCTGACCCCGCATCAATCCCGCCGCTCTCACCAGGGAAAGGAGCAGGAATGTCTCGACGCACTACCGAATTTTGCGATGGCATCTCACGACGGTCTGTTGTGAAAGCGGGTTTGACCGGCTTGATGGGCCTTTCTCTTCCCGACATTCTTCGTCTCAAGGCACATGCTGTGGAACGGGGACATTCAAAGCAGGATACGGCGATCATCTTTCTGGAACTGGCGGGTGGGCCGACGCAGCATGAAACCTATGATCCCAAGCCGAACGCGCCTTCTGATTATCGGGGGCCGCTCAGTCCCATCAACACAGTGGTTCCTGGTGTGCAGTTCAGCGAGTTCATGGAAGCGCAAGCGCGGGTACTCGATAAAATGGCGATTATCCGTTCGATTCATCACAACTCCGGCAGTCATCGCACGAGCAGCCATTTGACCCAAACCGGTTATTATCTGCGCGATCGGCAAAACAATGATAACGAGATGCCGAGTCTCGGTTGTATTACCTCCCGAGTCCGTGGCAGTAATGCAGAGGGAATTCCGGCGTATGTCTCTTTGCCACGCGATATGCGTTTTGGTCGCGCCGCCTGGTTGGGTAAGGGGTTTAATCCCTTCATCACGGCCCGTGATGCGGATGCCAATAACTTCGAGGTCCCCAACCTGACTCTGTTACGCGGTCTGACCGCAGAGCGCATGCGGGATCGCCAGTCATTGCTTAAGGGCTTCGACGCCACTCGCGAAATTATTGATAACAAAGGCGTCGGCGATGCCATTGATCAATACACAAAAGAAGCCTTCGAGATGGTGGCAGGTGATGCAGCCCGCAAAGCTTTCGATCTGTCTCAGGAAGATCAGAACACACGCGACCGCTATGGCAGGACCGCTTTTGGCCAGAATATTTTGCTCGCACGCCGTTTGGTAGAGCATGGTGTGACGGTGGCTTCCGTGCGCGTGACCGGCCCCAGTTGGGACGATCATCGCGATCTGGTCAAACGCATGCGGGAAAAGGGCGTCCCTTATGACCGTGCGTTTGCAGCACTCGTGGAAGACCTGCATGAACGTGGTCTCGACAAAAAAGTGATGGTGGTTGCTATGGGCGAATTTGGCCGGACTCCGAAATTCAATAAGAATGCCGGTCGCGACCATTGGGGACGCGTAATGAGCGTTGCCCTGGCGGGGGGCGGAATCAAAACCGGTCAGGTGATTGGCGCTTCCGATGATAAAGGTGGCACACCGGCGGACGCCCCCTATCGTCCTGAAAATGTGCTGGCGATGCTGTATCGCCATCTGGGCATCGACCCAGCCACAACGTTCCCGGATCATAGCGGCAGGCCCCGGTATATTCTGGAACGCCGGGATTTGATTACCGAATTGATCTGAAACGTGATGTCATCCCACTGGTTCGGTTTCTGAGACTAGAACTGTTTCCGTTCTAAATCGCTTTCCTTCTGCTCTGCTTTTCTGAATGCCCTTCTTTTTTTGGCGGATCGGAAGCGAAACCCTAGCTTCTGCCCTGGTGCGTAACTAAACTGGTAGTATCTACACAACTTACACTCCGATACACCTCGCTCTTTTTTACGGATTATGCTCGAACAATGAAACAATATCTCAGCCTCATTGCAGACTCTTCAATGAAATCCGCCTGTTGGACCGCTTCTCTGTGCTTATCACTCTTTATTGCCAACTTCGCCAGCGCAGCACCACTGGTTTTTGAAGGGACTGAGGGAGTCGGGAAAGGAAAGCACATTGTTTTCCTCGCAGGCGATCATGAATACCGCTCTGAGGAATCGCTGCCCGCACTCGCGCGAATTTTGGCGAAGCATCACGGTTTCAAGTGTACCGTGCTGTTTAACATAGATCCGAAAACAGGCGAAATCGTAGCAGGCAACTCCAATATTCCTGGCATGGAAGCGCTCAAGACGGCGGACCTTGCGGTTGTGTTTCTGCGGTTTCAGAATCTACCCAAAGAACAGATGCAGCATTTCGATGATTACCTCAAACGCGGTGGTCCGGTGGTTGGCATGCGGACCGCGACGCACGCGTTCAATATGCCCGCTAGTGCTCCTTTTTCAGAATATTCCTATAACAGTAAAGACAAGGACTACGAGAAGGGTTTTGGACACCAGGTGCTGGGACAGACCTGGGTGGGGCACTATGGAACCAACCATAAGCAGAGCACGCGCATCACAATCATTGACGGCAAGCAGACACATCCGATTTTGCGTGGTGTGAAAGACATCTGGGTGCAGGCGGGCGGTTATGTCGGCAAGCCTACCGATGGTGAAGTATTAACCATGGCCCAGCCTTTGAACGGTATGAAGCCGGATTCTCCTGCCGACAAGACAAAGCCGCCGATGCCTTCGGAGTGGACGCGAACATATACCTCAAAATCGGGTAAGAAGGGACGCGTATTTACAACATTGTATGGGACACCTGAAGATCTGTTGAATGAGGGATACCGTCGAATGCTGGTCAACGCCTGTTTCTGGGCGCTGGGAATGGAAGACGCGATCAAGGCGGACGCCAACGTTGCTTTTGTCGGGCCGTTTGAGCCGAATACATTTGGCTTCGGGACTTACGCGCATGGGATCAAACCGGAAGCGTATGCCGGCTATACGAGCCCGATTCCTGCCAACCACAACACCAAAAGAACAGACTCCAAAAAGAAATCCTCTCGAAAAAAGAACGCTGCGAAGGCAAAAAAGAAATCAAATTCAAAGGCAAAACTTGTAACTGGTAAGCCGGCACAATTTGTTCGCATCGAACTGCCGGGCAATAAACGCATTCTAACGCTGGCGGAAGTCGAAGTCATCAGCGGTGGAAAAAATATTGCGAAGGACGGCAAGGCGACGCAGTCAAGCACAATGGGACCAGGAGTCGCTGCCAAGGCGTTGGATGGCAATAAAAGCTCTGATTGGGGTAAAGGGGGACAGACTCATACTGCCAATGCGGGGACCAGGAACCCTTGGTGGGAAGTTGATCTCGGTCGGGCTGTCGACGTGGAAAAGGTGGGTATCTGGAACCGTAGTGGATTTGAAGGCCGCTTGGAAGATTTCACGCTGACGCTGTTGGATGCGAATCGCAAACCGGTGTTCCGGCTGACGAAAGTGGCCGCTCCATTTACTATGGAGATTGACGTCAAGAACAGTGGAAAGAAGAATTATCTAACCTTCAATGGAAAACCGGGTGTCCCTTATAAGTCGACTTCGAAGTCAGTCGGTTCGAAGTCATACAGTCAGGCCGCTGACCCTACACTTTTTGACGTGCCGGCAAACTACCGTGATCCGATTCCCTTTGCCTTTCAGAAAGGTGACGTCGTTGCCATTGTCGGCAATGGACTACCTGATCGGATGCAGCATGACGGATGGCTGGAAACGCTGTTGCAGAATGAACTGCAAGGTAAACAGGTACGTTTTCGTAACATGAGCGCGAGTGGCGATCGTGTGGATTCGTTCCCGCGCAGCAAAGGTGCCGCTACGATTACCGAATATCTACGACATGTGAAGGCGGACGTCGTCTTCGCATTCTTCGGCTACAACGAATCATTTGAAGGTGTGAAAAAAGCTGGCGAGTATCAAAGAAAACTCATCGATTTTGTCAAAAAGACCCGTGGTTCAAAAGCAAATGGGAAATCGTTTCCGCGGATTGTGTTATTCAGTCCCATTGCCCATGAAGACACCGGAAACAAAAATGTGCCTGACGGTAAGGCGCATAACATACAACTTGAGGCCTACACCAAAGCCACCGCAGCCGCAGCCCGAAAAGCGGGAGTCGCGTATGTTGACCTGTTTCACCCTTCTCTGCAGATGTATAAAGAGTCGAGCACGCCTCTGACAATCAATGGAGTTCATCTGACGGAAGAAGGTAACAAGCAGCTGGCCGAAGTCATCTCCTCTGCACTGTCTGGTCATCAGGTAACCGCGTCGCACACGATGGAGCCCCTGCGTTCGGCTATATTGGATAAAAATTATAAATGGAATAACCGTTATCGCGCCCGTGATGGCAATGATGTCTGGGGTGGCCGTTCCATTCTGAAGTTTACGAACGATCAAACCAACGCCGAGGTGTTGCAGCACGAGCTGTCGATGTTGGACGTGATGACCATGAATCGTGATGCGCGTGTCTGGGCGGTTGCCAAAGGTCAGGAATTTAAAGTCGATGATAGCAATGTACCACAGCCGGTTAAGGTGATTTCGAATGTGGGTGGAGGCAGTAAGAGTTCCAGTGCGATTAAAGAGGGAAACCTCAACTACATTAGTGGTGAGGAAGGCATCAAGCATATGGCTGTCGCTGATGGGTTTGAGGTCAGCCTGTTCGCCAATGAAAAACAGTTTCCTGAATTAGTCAACCCGGTGCAAATGCAGTTCGATACCAAAGGCCGCCTGTGGGCCGCTGTCTGGCCAACCTATCCCAAGTGGGAACCTCTGAAAGAGATGGACGATGCATTGCTGATTGTGCATGATGACAATAACGATGGCAAAGCGGATCGCGTGACCGAGTTTGCCCGAATTCAGAATCCGCTGGGATTTGAGTTCTGGAATGGCGGTGTGCTGGTTGCTTCCGCGCCGGAACTTGTGTTCCTGAAAGATACTGATGGCGACGATGTGGCCGATGTTCGCACCGTGATGCTGCAAGGCCTCGATTCTTCTGATACGCATCACGCTGCGAATAATTTGATCTATGGACCCGATGGTGCGATTTACTGGCAGAGCGGTGTTTTCATGGTACATAACCACGAACACCCCTGGGGACCTTCTTTGCAGGCCGCTGAGTCGGCCATGTATCGTTTCGATCCGCGGCGGTTCACCATTTCGATGCATGCGGTCAATTCACCGAATCCGCACGGCATCTCGTTTGACTACTGGGGTTATCACTACGCGACCGACGGTACCGGCGGCCGCGCGTATCAGGTTCGTCCGGAAAAGTCCGGGTTCAAAATGCATGAGCTGTTGAAGAAAGAAGTACGGCCTGTAACAGCCAGCGAAGTAGTCAGCAGTGCCCACTTCCCTGAGTCAATGCAAGGTGACTTCCTGATCTGTAACGTGATTGGCTTTCTGGGCATCAAGCACTATGACCTGGTAAGAAATGCCAAGGAAGGAACCGTGTGGGGAGAGCCTGCCGGTGATGACTTGACGGTCATGCGACTCAATGCCGATGGCTCCAAAACGGCAGACAAATCAAAAGGTCTGATGATGAGCGGAGACAAAAATTTTCGCCCCGCTGATGCGATTTTTGCTCCTGATGGCTCGCTGTATTTCTGCGACTGGCACAACGTGATCATCGGCCACATGCAGCACAACGTGCGTGATCCTAACCGCGATCATAAGCATGGCCGCATTTACAGAATGACTGCCAAGGGACGTCCACTGCAAAAGCCGGTCGCCATTGACGGCGAGCCGATAGCCGCATTACTCGACAATCTGAAATCACCCATCGATGGCATTCGCCATCGCACCCGTGTCGAATTGAGTGAACGCGATTCAGATGCAGTGCTCGCTGCCACGAAAGAGTGGATCAAACAGTTTGATCCGAACAAAAAAGAGGATGCGCATCACTTACTCGAAGCACTCTGGTTGCATCAGCAACACAACGATCGGAATCTGGAATTACTGGGGTTGCTTTTAAAGTCTCCCGAGCCGCACGCGCGCATTGCCGCGAACACGGTGAAGCATTTATGGTTCAACGTCGAAAGCACCATGCGTGGCGGTGTGATTGCGGAATCGGAGGAAGCGGCGACGCAAAAGTCAGGTATCTTGAGTGATACACCTGAACTCACGACAATTCGCATTGGTACGGTCCGTGAACGCATGAGGTATGACGTGCCGAAACTCACCGTAAAGCCTGGTAAGAAGGTGAAACTCACGTTTGCCAACCCGGATTATATGCCTCACAACATCATGCTGGTCAATCCGGGTAAGGCTGACGAAGTTGGCTTGAAGGCGATTGCTTTGGGAGCCAGCGGATTTTCGGTCGGTTTTGTTCCGGAGAGCAAAGAAATTCTCTGGGCCAGCAAACTTGTTGACCATGGTCAGGAAGAGGTCATTGAGTTCGTCGCTCCGACGAAAGAAGGTGCGTACCCTTACATCTGCTCGTTTCCCGGTCACCACATGATGATGCGTGGCACCATGTATGTCACCAATAATCTTAAGGAGTTTCTTGCTAAAAATCCGGAACAGGTTACTAAAATTACCCCATGGAAAATGGCTGACCTGGAAACAGATTTGAAACGTGTGGGACAACATCGGAATTTTTCGAGGGGGAAGGAACTTTTCACAAAACTTGCTTGTGCACAGTGCCACAAATTGAACAAGGACAGCGTCATCCTTGGCAAGAATCTTTCCATTGGCCCCAATCTCGATGAAGTCGTCAAGAAACATAAGCACAACGCCAAAGCAATCCTGGGGGAAATTCTTGAGCCTTCTCGCAAAATTGAGGAAAAGTACAGAACAGTACTGCTCCTCTTGGAAGATGGACGAAGTCTCAACGGGAACGTCGTTTCTGAAGATGAATCATCGTTGACGCTTGTAACGGGACCGCCACAAGTGAAAGAGCAGAAGGTTCCGAAGAGTTCGATTGAATTTCAACGTTCCTCACCCGTCTCCATTATGCCGGCTGCCCTGCTCAATACGTTGGATAAAGAGCAAATCCTCGACCTGCTTGCGTATGTACTCTCAGGTGGAAACGCAAAAGACGCAGCATTCCATCACCATCATTAATCATGATCAGCGTTTCACCAATAGATTTACTGCAAATGGCATCATGAATAGGAGGCTGCGGATGGATTATTCATCCGTAGCCTGCGAATCAAGATCCTTGTTTTGCATTGATTAAAAACCAATCACAACTTTTGTTGCTGTGTTGGCTTATAGATCAAGTTGAACACGGAGGCCGACTACGAGTGCATTGGGGTAGATTCCGGAGGGAGTGTTGATGTATTGGATGTCGGGTTGAACGCTCAACGTTGAATTGATTTTTGCTTTGTAAAACAGTTCCACCATGAACTCCTCGTCGGTGCCTCCTTCGGTGAGTTTGACCCAGCCCAGCCCGGCCCCCGCCACATCTTCATCACGGCCGCGGAGCAGTCCCCTGTAGACGATGCCGGCGAGACCATCTTCGGGGATCTCGGGAAAGGGAGACCTTCCATCGGTGTTGGTAGGATAATGTTGAGCGAAGAGGGAAAGTCCCTGTGGATTGTCGTCCGTGCTGTCGGCTTCGCGATATATCATTTGTTCGATCTGAAGATAATAACCGAACGCGCGGGGGATTACGCCATCGGGGATCTCACCCGGAGTTTCGTAGGTCATGCCAAATGAGATGATGCCGGGGAGTTGATTTTGTGACATGGTATAACGATATTCGAATTCTGAAATGAACAGGATCGAACCATTTTGTGAGAACGTCCCCCTTTCATCAGTGCGAAATGCATCCCAGACCCCAGTTCTGAATTTGAGAGAGGGACTAAGATTAATCATTGCCATCGCTGCCGAACTGGGAGCCGGAAATGAAGGGAGACCGGCTGAGGGAGAGAGACCGAATGCGGAGTTGATAAAATCACTGGCTGTTTCCATACTAATAAATTCCGTGCTTAAGTCCTGCCTGCCGATACGGAACGTGACCGCTTCGTCAAACAGATCGAGTTCCCACCAGAGTTCGCTGATCTGAGTGATATTATCGAGCGAGTCAATATTGCTGGTGATCTGTGTGGCACCGACATAAGGATTCAGCCCCCGGCCATGTGTATTTTCAAACAGGATCGTCGCGCGACCGGGAATCGGGAGTTCCATTTTCTGAAAATCAAAGCTGAGCGCAAGATCGAGCAGGCCTTCGTATTGTGTCGCGTGTTTTGTACCGATTCCGCCATGTGCATTGGTGAAGACTTCACCAAAATAGACAGGGGTTGCGGTGAATCCGTTTTCGGTGTTCAGCCAGGGACTCAGCAGCCGCGTGTCGGTTGCTTCTGTCGAGAAATCTTCAGTGACGATTCGTTCCGGCGGTTCGATTGTTGTTTCTTCCTGCGCCCACACCTGACCGGCTGTCTGAATCAGGGATAAAGCCAGAATCAAGAGAATCTGCTGGAAGATATTTTGAAACCGCACTGTCCACTCCCCGTTACCGCTACAAATGAGATGCCAGAGAAAAATGTAGCGTTCTCTACCTTAATCGGCATATTCGATGGGGATGATCCAGTCTGGCAGATTAGCGAAACTGGGTTAAGCTAAACGGCTTGTTTTCCTTTATTTGCCCTGCTGGATGTTGTCTACAGGGGCTATTTTGTCAGTAAGATTTTTTCGCAGAAAGTCTTCGACCAGCTTGATTCGAGCGGCGTCGTAAAATTCCGGACCGCCATGGGCTCCGCCGTGGATGACTTCGAATGTCACATCTCTTTTGTGCTTTTTGTAGGCACCATACAGTTCGTGAGATTGATTGATGGGGACTTGCGGGTCCTGATCGCCGTGGATGATCAGCAGCGGCGGATCTTTGGCATCGACATGAAACACAGGACTGGCCAGTCGGGCCAACTTCGGTTGATTGTGGGGATCATCGCCGAGCAGTAGCTGCAAGGCTGGGACACGCACACTCAGTCCGTGCGGCGTGGACTGCGTGAGAATGGTCATGAAATTTGTCGGGCCGTAATAATCGACAATCGCTTCGACACGCGAAGATTCCTGATCGAAGTCACCGAGATCACCTTCAAGTTGTGGGTGACCGTTGGTCACACCCATTAACGCCACAAGATGCCCGCCGGCTGACGAACCGAGGATTCCGATCTTGCGGGCATTATAACCATATTTTGATTCCGAGCCTCGCAGGAAACGGATCGCTGCTTTGATGTCATGAATTTGAGCAGGAAATTTTGCCACAGGTGAGAGACGGTAATCGACGCTGGCAATCGCAAATCCATTTTTAACGAGCTGCATTAAAGGCATGTTGGATTTGGACCCTGCCCGCCAGGCACCGCCATGAATCCAGACCAGGAGCGGCGGTTTTGTTTTCGCTTGAGGTAGATACAGATCCAACAACAAGGCATGGTTTCCCACCTTTGCATATTCAATATCATTGATGCGCTGAATTGCTTCCTCACCAAAACTTCGAGCAGGAACAGTGAGCGGTACCATCAACAACAGCAGACTAA
The DNA here is from genome assembly GCF_007748195.1 of Gimesia aquarii. Taxonomy (NCBI): domain Bacteria; kingdom Pseudomonadati; phylum Planctomycetota; class Planctomycetia; order Planctomycetales; family Planctomycetaceae; genus Gimesia; species Gimesia aquarii. The sequence goes on along the minus strand of NZ_CP037920.1, from coordinate 4,147,330 downwards.
GAGTGTAGCGCGCTTTCATCGAAACTCTTTCCGTGTTTAAGCATGATCTTTGTTGTCAACGTGCCGACATCTTTTGCATGATGCGTGCAGTTGAGTCTTTCTGCTATAGAGCGTACCCAAGTTTGTGGTTTCTCGAAAGGTTAGCTTAGTTCCCGGATCGGGGTTCCGTGGGGAAGAATGGGCATGGGACGGCCACTGCGGTCGAGGAACTCGTGATGTTGGTCGATTCCCAGGAATCGATAGATCGTCGAGAGGAGATCGTTCGGATCGAGTTTGTTGTCTTTGGCGTATTCTCCTTTGGAGGTAGTCGAACCAATCACCTGCCCCATGGGAGCCCCACCGCCTGAAACCAGTACCGACATCGCGCCGGGCCAGTGATCGCGTCCCGGTTGCATGACTTTGCTGCGGGTACCCGGTTGGACGGTGATGCGTGGAGTACGCCCAAACTCTCCCGAAACAATCAGCATCACTTTTTTGTCGAGTCCCCGGTCATAGAGATCTTCAATCAATGCAGAGACCGCACTGTCAAAATGAGGCAATCGAACTCCCAGATCATAATACAGATCACCATTGATGGCGTGGATATCCCAGTTGCCATGAATCCGATTTTTTTGTGTGCCTGGTACATCCGGATTGTTCATATACATGGTCACAAAACTGCTGCCGGCTTCCACCAGGCGTCTGGCTAGTAAAGCACGTTGTCCCCATTTGTGGCGTCCATAACGATCACGAGTGGCGTCGCTTTCACGTGACAGGTCAAAGGCCTCGCGCGCTTTATCACTCGTCAACAGGCTCAATGCCTGCTGGTTGATTTCATCCATTGATTCCATCGAACCTTTCAGATCGACGTCTCGGCGAAAGTGATCGAACGACTTTAACAAGTGCACGCGATCATCCAGTCGCTCTTTTAAGCCGTTTGAGAGTGACAGATTTGGCACAGTATAACCTGATGCACCCGGGTTGCCTCCGACGACAAAAGGCATTGCAGATTCACCTAGATAGGCACTGCCCCCACCGTAAGCGCGAGCTGAACTGGCCACATAATTCGGGACACCCACGCGGCGATGCTCACGCATCCGGGAAACGATGGGACCCACTGTGGGGAATTCTGATATAGGACTGACGCTTTGTGTTTTACGACCACTTAAGAAACGAACGGAGCCGCGCGCGTGTTGCGAATCTTCGTGTGAAATGGAACGAATGATCGAAAACCGATCTGCCACCTTCGCATGTTTGGGTAACAGTTCGCAAATATCGATTCCGGGCGCACTCGTTGCAATCGGATTCAACTGCCCCCGATAATCACTCGGGGCGTCGGGCTTCATATCATAGGTTTCCATATGACTCGGCCCACCCAGTAACCAAATGAAAATGACAGCGGTATCATCATTGCCGGTTGGCTGCGTGTTTGTGGCCTTTGCCATTGCGCGCCTGAGCAGCAGATCCGACAGACCTAACCCGCCTAATGCCAGATAGCCTGCTTCAAAAAAGCTCCGCCGCGACATGGGACCGGGACAAAAGATGCTTTGACTGGGTTTCATGGTAATACCTTTGACTCACTGGATTTCGGAAGGAGAAAACATGGTGGGAGTTCATCAAACGCGGTATCAGAAAAAGTCTTGAAATACCGTCATATTGGATTTCGAAACTTTCTTAAATTTTATTGTACCCTGGTCTTCACACCACCGCAAGTAGAGAATCAAGCTGTGCTGTGATTCTTATGGTCGATACATTTTTAGGAGTGGGAGTCAGGATTTGATTGGATAGAGAGAATCATTTTTTGCTGCGCGTTACAAGTACATTGAGGAGCGCAATCAAGAGACTGAAAACCAATGACAGGTAACACATTGGTATCCATCCAAAAGTGCGAGGACAGATAGGGCCTTTTATGAATTCGAAAACAGAACCGATTAGAGCCAAGACTCCTACCATGAAAAGTCCTACCCAAAAGAGCCAATAGAACAATGGTCTCCAGGTACGAAGTATGATGGCACACAGCATCGTCAAATAACCAGTGAAAACCAGATAACAAACAGGAACCAGATCGAGAATGGGGCACGCTTCACCGGAATGGAATTGCCGCCATGAGAGCGTTCCACTACTCCACATGCCGAAAAGGACCAGGCCCAATAACATGATCCTTATCATCTTCGGCACCTCATACTTGTTGTGACCTGGACCTGTTATTTTTCTGATGGCTCTTTCACTGGAGCAGGCGCGGCGATGATAACCGTACTACCTGCCTCTCCAACATCCCCCTTCACTGTTTCACCCGTTAGAAATTTGACTTCTACGTCGGTGACATCAGCACCATCGGTACCGATTGTGATGATCGGGGTGGAGTCTGCACAGAGCCCTTCTCCCTTTACGAAGGGGCGATGTAAAACGCGACCATCGGACAATGTAGCCTTGACCATTGCACCCACAGATCGCACATTATTGGGTAGCTGGACTTTGATCAAGTTCTTTGATCCCTGATTACTGATGAATGCTTTTGAATTTCCTGCCAGATTGACATGTACGAGATCAGGAACTCCGTCCAGGTTGAAGTCGGCTGTTACAGGCGAGATGCTATATCGTTTATTCACCACGCCTGCCTCCTTGCCAACTGCCGCAAACTCACCCGTGATATTTTGCAGCATGAAACGTCCCGGCAGCCGCAGGAAGGGGACTTTGTGAGGCGGCAAGTCAACGAAGTTTTCTGAGACAACCAGATCAGGTCGACCGTCGAGATTAAAATCTTCAAACACAGCACCCCAGGAAAATTCATAATCCGCAAGCTTCACTTTTTCGGCGGAGTCAGTAAATTTGAAATCGCCTTCATTGTGGAACATGATCCATTTGGGATAGTAAACCTGATCCGCACGCAGGTCACCGCTTGCCATAAATGCGGGGGCAGTGGTGCCGGTGTTCGAGAAAAAGAAGTCGACTAATCCATCGTTGTCGTAGTCTGAAACTGCAATTCCCATAGGATAACTATAGACTTCGGAATTCGGGTTGGGAATATTCTCAAACTTCATGTTACCCAGATTCTTCCAGGTGCGTACCTGGCCGGTATCATGGGCTACAATTAAGTCTTCAAGACCGTCCTGATCCACATCGATGAAGACTCCCTGAAATGTATTGTGCTTGTAATACAAACCCGATTCTTTGGTTTTGTCGGTGAATGTATCATCGCCGTTATTAATGAATAAGGCGCTGGTGCCGCCATAACCTTCCTGATTGAAGATATTCAGGCCTTCAATCAATTCCTTGCGAATATAACCCGAGACATACATATCAAAATGGCCGTCACGATTGATGTCTGCCACTGCAACGGAAAAAGGAGTGGTGTCTTCGGCCATTTTCGCATCGAGCTTCTGCCGCGTGAACTTGCCCCCATCATTCTTATAGAGATAGATGTCACTCGATGTTGTGACAATTAAGTCATCAAAGCCGTTCTCGTCGACGTCGAGCGCGATTGCACTCATGGTCGCTTCTTGACTCTCTTTCTCGTATCCCGTCTCTGCTGTGATGTCTTTGAACGCACCATCGACAAATCGAAAGATCACATCGGACTGCCCTTCTCCACCACCAAGGAACAGCTCTTCTGCACCCTGATTGTCAACATTGATCACCGCGCCCCCGGTAGATTGAATTGCGGTGTCCTTTTTGTAAACGTGAGTGAAATCGATATCCGATTCCGTGAACTTGGGAATTGTGATGCCAGCGGTGGAAACGTCATAGGGAATATTTGCATCCAGTTTGAACCGAATTGCGATGAATAAAACGGCAGCTAAGGGAATGAGTAACAGCAGGAGCAGATATTTTTTACGCGACTTTTTCTTTGGTGGTGCTTCGACTTTTGCCGTCTCTTCTTTTGCAGGTTCATTCATTGGGTTAGCTCCGATTTGTCTTGTGTCTTTTGGAAACACATTTGATGGAAGTTAGCTCTGTGATTCGTTTGTCAGTCGTTGACGAGTATCACCAAACAGTAGCGAACAGGTGAAGAAGATTGCAAAGGCGACATTCAATGCAATGGGCATGATGTATATACCAATGTTCTTGTTGATTGCATAGATCAGAAAACTCAAAAGAATCAGTACGATCGGGTTCACGGCTGCCATCCACCTGGGATAGCGCGTTTTACCAGTCAACACGAGGTAGACGTAGATTCCAGACAAAACCAAAGTGGTCATGCGGATGACTTGCAGCAGTGTTTCATATCGGAGTTGATACAGCTCGACCAGCTTTGTGCCTTCAATCAGATCACCGTGGTGAACCAGAGAACCAATACTGGCACGAGAACCCATCCAGACGGCACCGAATATGAAACCATAGGCGGCAATCAGAAAGGCGGCAAAGGCAAGTTTGTTATTGGCCGGGCGGAGCATCTGATAAATGTGCCACGAACCAAGGAAATAAAAGGGAATTCCGATCATGGCGAAGAAGTGACCTGCTGTCAGCCGCGATTCAGAAGTATCCAGCATGAAGTCATAGCTGGTTTCGCTGAATCTTGCCAGAGGGTCAAAGTGAATCAAGAACTCGCCTGTCCCTACCAGGATGGCGGCCAGCAATCCACATGCGGCTGTCAGTTTGAGGTTTAATTGCATGGTACTGTTCTTGAACCTGTTGAAATCAATGGATTGACTCGCCCAGTTGTCAATTATCGAGTCCAGGACAGCCATTTCTTAAACATGGATTTGATAAAAGGGGTTAGTCGGGTTCGGCTATATTGATCGCCTAGCTTGCGAATCGCTTCAGCCTGTGTGGGATAGGGGTGAATCGTGCCCCCTATCTTGGACAGACCGAGGCCATTATTCATCGCCACCGTGATTTCTGAGATCATATCACCTGCATTTTCAGCAACGATGGTCGCCCCCACGATTTGATCTGTCCCTTTTTTGGTGTGGACTTTGACGAATCCGTCGTCCTGGCCTTCCAGGATCGCACGATCGACGTCGCTGAATTCTTGAAGATAGGTGTCAATTTCAACGCCTGCTTCTTTTGCATCATGTTCGTACATGCCGACATGTGCTATCTCGGGCGAAGTGTACGTGGCCCAGGGAATGATCAAATCACTGGCTTTCTTTTTACCGAACGGTCCCATAGCGAATAGTGCATTCTGGATGACAATGCGAGCTTGAAAATCTGCGGCGTGCGTGAATTTATACTTCGAACAGACATCACCCGCAGCGAAGATACGTGGATTCGAAGTCTGCAAATTGTCATTCACTTCAACACCGGTACGATCGAACTTGACATTCACCGCTTCCAGATTCAAGCCATCAGTATTCGGTGCACGACCCACTGCGACGAGCAATTGATCGACAATCGTGTCGCTTTTCTCACCATTTTGAGTCACCGTGACACAGATTTTGTTATCTTGAGAACGGCTGATTTGCATATCCTGGCTATTAAACATCAGCTTGATGCCGTCATGCTCGAATTGCTTCTGGACAACAGCCGCCGCGTCAGAATCTTCACGTGGCAGGATATGTTCGGAACGTTCGAAGAGAAAGACTTCACTTCCAAATCTGGCAAACGACTGTGCCATTTCACTTCCGATCGGACCACTGCCTATAATTCCGAAGCGTTTGGGAAGTTCTGTCAGTGAGAAGAGATTTTCGTTCGTTAAATATTCTACTGAGTCGAGACCGGGAATCGGGGGAGCCGAGGCGCGTGCTCCGGCGGCGATGACTGCTTTCTTAAATTGCAGTTGTGATACAGAACCATCGGCGCGTGTAACGGTGATCGTATTGTCATCAACGAACGCCCCTTGTCCGAAAAATACATCGATACCCAAGTCCTTGAATCGATCTGCAGAATCATTGGGACTAATTTTTGCGCGAAGACGACGCATGCGTTCCATCGCTTTTCCAAAGTCGACCTCGGTACCTTCAGGAACATTCACACCGAACGGCTTGGCATCGCGAACGGATGCAGCCACGCGAGCAGCACGAATCACACCTTTGGAGGGAACGCAGCCTACGTTCAGACAATCACCCCCCATTAACTCACGTTCGATTAATGCCACACGTGCGCCCAAGCCTGCCGCACCCGCGGCAGAGACAAGACCAGCTGTTCCTGCTCCGATAACAACGAGGTTGTATCTACCCGCTGGTGTAGGATTGGTCCAGACTGGCGGATGGACGTTCGCTTCGAGTTGTTGATTATGCTCATCTTTAGGTAAAAGCTGGACTAATTCGTGTTCGCTCATCATGTTCCTCTTTTGGGAAGTTGTGGTACTCATATCGAATGATTTCTTCTTCGGGATTGATTTTATGTTACAGCACCATTTTCAGTTTCAGGTTGCACCTTTGATCGATTGAGAAATTTCATAGTGAATCTGACGATGAGAGGAAAAATGCCGAGCAGCACAAAGGCCACTATGATTTGGGTAAGTTGACTTGGGGTAAAGACGGCGTTGATCCCTTTTTCAGCGAGAGTTTGTAAATTGGGAACGCTGGAGCCGGCATACACATACACGAAGGTTCCCGCCAACATGCCCAGTTGACTGACCCACCAGAACGTAATGGTGCGGATGGGAGTCAAACCCATGACGGCATTGATCACAAAAAAAGGAACTGCGGGTATCAGTCGTAATGTGAAGAGAAAAAAAGGTCCTTCTTTTTCGAGGGCCTGATTGAAGCTGGCAAGCCGCTCACCAAATCGTTTCTGGATGGCATTGCGAAACAGGAACCGACTTAATAAAAAGGCCAGCGTTGCCCCGGCTGTGGATGCGAAACTGACTAATAGAAAACCTCGCAACAGGCCAAAATACCAGCCAAACACAAGTGTCAAAACAGCCGCACCTGGCAAGGAAAGCCCCGTCACCAAAACATAGATCAAGAAGGCGACACCATAGACCAGAACGGGGTTTTCTTTTTGGAAACTTATCAGCTGAGATTCCTGCTGTGCCAGGCTTTCCAGGGTGAGCGCACTGCCGAATTGTGTGTAGGCGATGACGATCAGACCTGCGACAACTAGCAAGACAACCAGTTTCTTTGCGATTCCTGATGAAGCCTGTTGCTCTGGTTCCTGTGTCATCGGTCTGGTTCCTCGTTGCTGAAATGGGACTGCTTGGCCCTATGTAACATCTGCTTTTAGTGAGTTCTATGAGTATGTCGGGATACTCTCAGATTCCTTACAAAAAACATGTCAGTTTTTTTCATTCGCTGTTGATCGCCTTCAAATTTATTGAAAATCCCCTGTTTTTGTTTGTTTTCTTCTGTCTGGACCTACTTTGAAAATTCGATTTTCGCCCCTACTAGTCTCTTGGACAGCAATTCTTGCGACAACTCTAGTGAAAAAGACCAATCAACTCAAACTCAAATTACTAAATCTATTGCAAAGAAATTGTTCTTCTGAGAATGCAGAATACTATGGTTGGCCTGCCAATCTCCATTTGTCACGTTCAAAACCAGACTGCTCCTGGTCCATTCTGCAGCGAATCCCTCAGTATGATTTCGTTTTTTGAACACGAGACGCATGTTTCACAGGTTTCTCCTCGATTGAGTGAGCATGGCTATCTGAGTTTTGCTGCAACGTTCATGAGAAATTCTGAGGAGAGTGATTATTATCAAGAAGAATCTGTTTTTGATTTCTTTTGTAAGTTGTGCTACTCTGAGCCGTCCCATTTTTCGGAATCATTTCGAACTCCGCATAAAATACTCAAAAGGATCAGTGAAATGGAATTAGAAAACTGTCAAAGTGTCGATGATTTTATGTCAGGGTTAGTTAAACGAAATCCGGGAGAGCCCGAGTTTCATCAGGCGGTTCGTGAATTTGCAGAAAGTGTTGTCCCCTTTGTACTGGAGCACCCTCAATACCAGGAAGCGCAAATATTGGAGCGAATGACGGAACCAGATCGTATTGTCATTTTTCGAGTCACCTGGGAAGACGATCAAAATCGAATCCGGGCCAACCGAGCGTGGCGTGTGCAATTCAACAATTCGATCGGCCCCTATAAGGGGGGGATGAGATTTCACACAAATGTTACGCAGAGTGTGCTTAAATTTTTGGGCTTTGAACAGACCTTCAAGAACAGTCTCACCGGGTTACCAATGGGCGGTGCCAAGGGAGGCTCGAATTTCAATCCTAAAGGAAAGAGTAACAACGAAGTGATGCGATTCTGTCAATCACTCATGACGGAATTGCATCGGCACATTGGCGAAGACACAGACGTTCCTGCGGGTGATATTGGAGTGGGAGCGCGAGAAATTAGTTACTTGTTTGGTCAGTATAAACGCCTCGAAAATCGATTTGTAGGAACACTTACCGGTAAAGGACTTGCCTTTGGTGGTAGTCTGGTTCGAACGGAAGCGACAGGATATGGTTGTGTCTATTTTTGTGAGGACATGTTTAACCATGTCGGCGAGAGCATTCGTGGAAAGACTGTGGGGATTTCAGGTTCGGGTAATGTCGCGATTTATGCTGCAGAGAAGTCTGTTGAGTTAGGAGCAAAAGTACTCACGCTTTCGGATTCGTCAGGGTTTATTCACGATCCTGATGGAATTGATGCGGAAAAGATCGCCTTCGTTAAAGATCTTAAAGAAGTTCGACGGGGGCGAATAAATGAATATGCAGAGAAATTCAAGTCGGCCAGTTTTCACGAAGGAAAACGTCCATGGAGTGTACCCGTTGATGTGGCGATGCCTTGTGCCACGCAGAATGAAGTGAGTGGTGATGAAGCACGCACTCTCCTTGCCAATGGTGTCAAGGCTGTTTGTGAAGGGGCGAACATGCCAACCGAGTTAGAGGGGGTTCATGCGTTTGTGAAAGCGGGAATCCTTTATGCTCCAGCTAAAGCTGCGAATGCGGGAGGGGTCGCCGTATCAGGATTAGAACAAAGTCAGAATGCCTTGAGACTTTCTTGGAGTCGTGAAGAAGTTGATGAACGCCTCAAGACAATTATGCGTGAAATTCATGCACAGTGTGTCACATATGGCAGCAAAGCGAAGTCAGAGATCGTCAACTATGTAGATGGTGCAAACATTGCCGGGTTTGTCAAAGTGGCAGAAGCCATGCTCGCTTACGGTGCCGTATAAACAACTGAAGGAACTCTTAAAATTATGACGGACTTTTTTGAGCGGAGTCTTATTGTTCATGAACAGTTACGTGGAAAAATTGGTGTCATGGGAAAGATGCCGATCAGCAACCGCGATGATTTATCATTGGCTTATACACCGGGTGTCGCACGACCATGTGAGGTCATTGCAAAGGATCAAAGCAAGTCGCGCGAGCTGACGATCAAGCATAATAGTGTTGCCGTAGTGAGTGACGGCTCTGCAGTACTCGGGCTGGGAAATATTGGTCCGCATGCAGCAATTCCGGTTATGGAAGGTAAGGCACTGTTATTCAAAGAGTTCGCCAACATCGATGCCTGGCCAATCTGTTTAGATACGCAGCATGTTGACGAAATTGTGACGACAGTCAAACAAATCGCTCCCGTTTTTGGTGGAATCAATCTCGAAGATTTCTCGGCTCCCCGGTGCTTCGAGATCGAAAGGCGGTTACAGGAGATCGGCATTCCCGTTTTTCATGATGATCAGCACGGAACGGCGATTGTACTTCTCGCGGCATTGATCAACGCTGCGAAAGTATTAGATCGCGATCTCACAAAACTGAAAGTCGTCATTAATGGAGCTGGTGCTGCGGGGACGGCAATCGCGCGTCTCTTGCGATGTGTTGGTCATAGTACAGAAGTCTGTGTGTCGGTCAACGATGTTGTTGTGTGTGATTCAAAGGGGGCAATTCATAAAGACCGTTCTGATCTCGCAGAATACAAACAGGAATTGTTGCGGTATACGAATCGCAAGGATCGAGTGGGGACACTACAGGAAATGCTTGTGGGAGCAGATGTGTTCATCGGCGTGAGCAAAGGGAACTTACTTTCAGTCGATGACGTTTCAAAAATGGCAAAAGATTCGATTGTGTTGGCGATGGCTAACCCTATTCCTGAGATTATGCCCGAAGACGCGAAACAAGGTGGTGCAGCCGTGGTGGGAACCGGACGCAGTGATTTTCCCAACCAGATCAATAATGTCCTGGCGTTTCCGGGAATTTTTCGAGGTGCTTTGGATGCTTGCGCTCCTGCGATTACGGAAGAAATGAAAATTGCTGCGGCGCATGCCCTGGCTGACGCGACGACTGATCCGACTCCAGACCGCGTCTTACCCGATCCGTTAGATCGGAGTGTCGCACCTCAAGTGGCTGATGCTGTCGCTAAGGCTGCCAGTCTGTTCTGAAAAAATGGTGGCGTTGCTTCAACCGCCAGTGCGACGTTGAGTGAACGTACTCTTTTTGTTTGTCACAACACGGTCAGGCTTTGGGACTGCCGCCTTCATGAGGCTGGATCTGTCTAGAACGCCCTTTTGAGACTCACTGGTTGACTTTTCCTGAGTGCGTTTTTTGGCACTCGCGGCGAGCTTCTTCTTGGCGACGCGTCGTTCGCGCTCCTTTTTTTTTTGTTGTTTATTCTTAGCCATTTGGCGATTCTCCGGTGAGGTGTATATATCGACTCTGATCGATCTCTAGGTCGGTCCGTTAAAATGTCATTATTTTCATTCTAGCAGAGAGAGACATTGAGGGATAGAATGGTTCGCCAGATGTGATAAAAAACAGCACTTATGTAACTAGTAGCGTTAAAAAACAGCTTTCAGTTAAGAATTAGATCGACAAACCATGCAGGAAGAAGCAGCTTATCTTTGTGATGCCTGTGGTGAAGAAATCGTCATTCCCATCGATATGTCGGCGGGAGCCGTTCAAGAGTATGTTGAAGATTGTCCGGTCTGCTGCCATCCGAATGTGGTTCACGTCGAAGTCGAGCCAGATGGAGCCATTCGGGTTTGGGCAGAGGGTGAATAATCGCCTCTGAAGAGAGTCAATGAGATTCTGCTTCAGGTCCAACAAACCGAAAACGAGGGATCTGCTCCCCCTCCACATCAACCATTTCCAAAAACATTTCTTTTGGTCGAACCCAGAGTCCTCGCTCGCCATAGTCTTGTCGATAGACAACCAGTTCTTCTTCGGTCTCACTGTGACGCGCTACGTCAATCACAATATATTCGTTGCCTTTATAATGTTGGTAACGTCCGTTTTTCATGCCGATTCCTCTTGTGCCAATGTTTGAGCCATCGCTTGTTGAAGTGGACAATCTGCTGAAACGCATTCACCTCGACGATATTGATTCAATAACTCGTTGGAGCGTTGCGCCAGCATGCGCCTTATTTCGCGCCGTTTCCCATTGACTCTTGGAATTGTCATCATGTCGTAGGCAGTGGTCTGGTGCCGCATCCAGGCGATGACGGCTGCTTCAGCTCGCTGCTCAACCGGGATTCTCTTGGTTCGAGCAACCGTACCACTTCCGACGGGCGTTGCATGTTGGGTGATAGCATGTGCCATTTGATGTGCTAAGTCTTTATAATCGGGATGAAAATCAAGAAATGTGCAGACGGCACGAAAGAAATCATCGACGTATTCCGTTTGAATTTTCTCTCGTCGGCGGGCGCTTGCGGCTTTACGTTTGGCATACTGTTCTGTTGAACGTTCTGCTTCTAATGCTTCGCGAATTTGATTAATAGTGCTAGCTGGTGCCCAAACTCCGTGAGAGAAGACTTTTCTGCCCTTCTTCTCCTGAACGACCCAGTGGTCACCTGCTGCTTTCACACGGCGAGTCAATGCGGCATCACCGGGAGGCAGTAAATTCCAGCCTTTAGGGGGCGATACCTCTTTGCCGTCAGCAGATTTTACTGTCTCTGGTGTGGAACCCGGTGAGAAAATAGAGTTGCTCATTGTCCTTCAACATCCTTGTCCGGATTATGATTTGTCGTGTTAAGTTCTAGTCTGATGTGACTGTGAGATCATGAGTATGGTATTTATGACATTTCAAACAACTTTGTGTCGCCGTTGTTTTATTATGACAAGTAACACATGTTTGTCGACTGATGGGCTGGAAGCCACTGGTACAGGTTTGCCGGCTATTACGATTGATCTGCCAGAATAAATTGGTTTGATTGCGGGTGAAATAATCACTCTGCAAAGTCTGGAGTTCCTCTTTTACAGACTTCTCAAACTGATGGCAACGAACACAGTTGTTTTTTTGATCTGTGATAAGATGTGGTGCATGAGAGAATCTTGTGAATTGTTCTTCAGATTGATGCGACCGGAAAGGCAGCCAATTGATTGTCGAAGTTCCGTTTTCCCGATTTTCATCAACAGAGTGGCAGAGAAGGCAGCGACCTGACGCCAGCGCGCCATTTGATGCTTCCGTTCCGGAAGCAGTCGGGTTTGAGAAAATACGCCACATGTTCGAATCATCTAATGACTCTGTTTTCGTTTGTATGACTTGATCTAACCAGCCTTTAATGAGCGGATCAGCATGTCCAATGGGGCGATAGCGAATTGTAAAATCTGCTTCTGAAAGATGCCAGCCATTCGTTTTGTTGACCGGTAATGTGCACGGCTGTTCTTGATTTTGTTCCTTTGGCTCATTCAGGATTGGTTTTTTCTCCAGATGGTTTTTCATTTCCGTAGACAGATTTGGAAACCAGATTTGCTGAGCCTGGGATAACGTGGAAATAATCGAAGGGCTGAGGTTTAAGTATTCTGGCGCTCTGTTTTTCAGACGTTGCTTTAATGCCGCTTCACCTTGATTGGTAATGTCATACAGCAATTTTTTAATTGCCCAGGCAATTTCTGCTACAGCAGCGTGATGTTCCGGTATCGTATTATTTAGTTTGCGGTAATCGAGATCTCCCAGTTGTTCGATGGCATTTTGATATTGAGGATCATTTGCAAGCAGTAATTCCATGAACTGTGGTAACTTGGCGGTCTGGAAGGTCCCCTGAGTGTTCGGCCACTCTCCCTGACCCTGGATCATGGAGGGAGCGATGACAGGGATCGCAAAAAATGGAACGCCTGGAAATTCAACATCTTCAATTTGAGGTTCATGGCAACTGGCACAGGTCTTTTCAAAGCTCCCCGTCAGCATGATGCGACCTGTGGCATCGGGAGTATGACAAGAACGACAAGAGGCTGGCTTTTGCCCATTTGGCATCGTGCGCTTAAACTCGTCTTTCACAAAATAACGATTAAGGTGTGCCGCATGATCAAAATATATCCGTGATCGGCGTTCGTAAGGATAGTCTTCTAAAGAGGGATGACCGTGTTCGAAACTTTCAAATTGCCTGGTATGACATGTCTGACATTGAAGGTCCGTTAAATGTGTGAGACTTGATTCTCTGCCATGATGTTCGCGATGACAGGTGGAACAGGCAAGTTGATGGTTTGTCGCAGGGTGTCCCGTGAACGCAGCAAACTTCAAGGCGAACGGTGTTGATGTAATCTCACTCTTTGCTTGAATCTGTTCTGTGATCTCAGTTAATCGGTCTGTCGAGACTCCATGTACAAAGAGGGCATTCTCACCCATTTCGGTATGGCATTTCAAGCAAAGCGCTGAATCTTTCAGTGCTGCTTCTCCGTCAAACGCAGTATGAATCCAGGTTGTGAGTCCTCCTTCTGCAGCTGTATGGCAGGCACTACAATTTGATTCAAGATTGGCATGTGATTTGGTGACTTTTCCGGGAGTCAGTAGAGTCGATGCCGTGAAGCGGTTGAAAGAAATGAGACACAATGTCCCGGCAATCATCGCTGCGAAAATTCCCAGGAGGCGGCGTTTTGCAAGCAGACTGCGTCGCGGCTGGCAGTCTGACTCAGGCTGACAGCAGGTTCCATCAGCAGCGGGGCCTTCTTTACACTTACCGCCATTCACTACAGAACGCGTACAAGTATATCGCCCTCCCTTCTCCGCTGGTTGGCAACGGCTTTGTAATTGACATTCACCTTTACTACTGGGACCGAGCCGGCAAGGCGCGCCTGACTCACAGACACGCCCACAAACCCATCCATCCTTGGGGCGTTCATAATTGCTGCTCTTCCAGTCGAATGATTGTAACGGTTCAGTCATCCACTCGTACTCGCAAAGGCACAAACAGCGATGGTATGAAACAATGCAAAGAGAATCAGTGAGTATGTTAATGGCACATGCACGAAGAGCCATAGCTTTAGTAACGCTTGTAGTGCATATTGGTAGTCGAGATCATCTTTTTGCTGAATCAGTTCGACGATTTGCTGCATTGTGATTTGTTCCTGCTCATTGAGAAACGGTTTCATCGCCGTGATCTTTTGCGATAAGTGATGTCGATGGCGTTCTGAATGCAATATGTGTCGCATCAGATTACTGGGACCTGCAAAAAATGCTTGTAAATGTTTCTGATAGAAATCAGGAATCGCTTTACTGGCAGCGGAATCTTGATTGTCAAATACCAATGATTCAACTTTATCGAGTATGTTACGTCGATGGATTGGAATGCGTTCGAAAATGACTTCTTCTCCACGAGATGAGAGTCGGTACGGTACGCTACGTGATAAAAACCATCCGATGACACCACTGAGAAACACAGTCAGGTATGAAAAGAACAGGAGCGTTTCAAAAAAGCCATTGGGAATCCGAAATTTTATATGAAGGGCAAACAGTAAACAGGAGAAGAGTCCGATGAAGATATGAAACTGAAGCCAGGCAGAGGTACTTCCAATTGATAGAAACGAGAATGTTTTACGTAACTGATAGCTTGCCAGAATAAAGATACAGATCAACAACATTGTTCCGCTGGCAAATGATGTTTTTGAGAGTGTGATAGAAAAGAGAGAATAGCCTGCAATCATGAGTAAAGAGAGAATTGCAAACGCAGCGACGGTAAATCTTTGCTGGAAGAGAAGATTCCTCATGGCGAAAAGACCTCCTCCACTTTGGATGCATCATGCATGTCAACACGGAACAGAGCATCATGAGGACAAGCACGCTCACACGCAGGGCCACTTTTCTGGTCAATACAAAGATCACACTTTGTAGCCTGTGTGAGTGGGACGTGAGACTTGGAATCGACAATGATCTCGCCTTTTGAATCTCGAATATCAACCATACGAATGGCATCAAAAGGACAGTTGCTTGCACACTGAGCACAGCCAATACAGGTTTGCTCATTGATGACGATATCACCATGATCGAGATCACGTTGAATCGCAGCGGTAGGACATTCAATCATGCAGATGGGGTCAACACAGTGCAGACAGGCGTTGGGAATCATGTATTGATTGAGTATGGGGCCATGACGAACAAAACGAGGGTTATTGTCATGTGCTGAGGCACACGCTCGTACGCAATCATCACAGCGTGTACAACGATCAAGATTGATCACCATCAAGGATGTCCCTTGTACGTAATGGTGATCAACGAGCTGGCTAAGAAGGATGTCATCATTTAATTTGACCGTATGACTGTCTGCCGTGCGGACAGTGTCAGGGATTTTGTTTGATTGAATATTTTGAGGAGACTCCTTATCTAAGAGAATCTCTTCAACCAGCGGAGTGGGAACGAGTACTGCATTTAAATGGCCGATGGCACTGAGTCGAGTGCGACTGGCTACCGGAGTGAGAGACTCAAGTTCTGCTTGAATTTCGTCTAATCCAAAGATCTGGCCGGGTGACAAATAGCCGACTGTACGTCGTCCGTTGTAATGACGCTTGCTGATTCTTGCCAGGCCACTGCGAATCATCACGATGCCGTTCGGGTAATCCCCTTCTTGAATGATGACCGGTTCTCCCGCATCAGTATTGTTATCGCCGTCTTTTATTAATTCCTTAAATGGCTTGTGAGAGTCGTAGTTGCCGTAAGAATGAAATTCGACTTGATCCACGATCCGTTGCAGTAATTCAGGTTCACAGTCGTGAAACAGAGGATCAGTTCGCAAAAATGCAGCGAGAGCGCGTTCTCGAAAAACGTCTTCAATATACTGCTTCAGGCTCCCGTTTCGATCATGCCGTAGGATATCGCGAATTCCCTGCCAACGGATTTCGAGAAGTTGCGACACGCCTTCCGAGAAAACCGTTGCAACACGGCTGGTTCGTCCCAAGGCAGCCAGTTCTCCAAACCAGTGGCCTGTTTCAAGTTTTGCAGTCCGGTATTTGTCGAGTACCGCTGAAACTTCCTGAAGATAAATTCGAGTCTTTCCATGCGAGATACGTGTGTTGAACGTCGGTTTGTTACCAACTGAAGCAATTTCTCGAACTTCAGGATGTTTGTTATTTTTCCAAAGTTGAGCAATCGATTCAAAAAACGTTTTTACCTTGCTGACGCGACGTCCCAGTATTTCATCTGGTAACGATGTCTGTTTCCGTTCCAGATCGACACGAACTGTTCCCGAAAGCACGAAAAAGGCGGAGTTTCCCCAGTCACCTCGACGCACGATGATATCGCCATCATCATACCCTACGATTCGAGAATCATTCTTCATGATTTCACGAAGTGGTAACGATTTTTTAAAACCTTCAGGATTTATTTGAGAAAAGGGAGGCGATTGCAGAAGCGAATCAACAATTTCATCAGTCATCTCACCTTCACTCCCCACTTCAAGTGAGAAGGGTTTATCCCAGCGACGTGGTCGTGAAATGGATGGGTCTGACATAGAGTAAGCGCTTGTTTGTGACTTGATAAATGAAAGACGGTTTAGTTTTTGAGATATTTTTCTTTGTATTGTTGGGAAAAGTGTGGTGGTAATTGGTTAATCATTGTGTCCAGTCCAGCCAGTTTTGCACCATTGTGATTTTTAGCGAACAGTTTCGCTTGCTCTGCGACTTGATCTGCTGCCTGGCTATATGTTGTCTTATCGCTTGGCTGAGGAACAAAAAGCGTTCCCAGAATGGGGGTAATCAGCGTGGTCACCTTTTGAACTTCAGGTGTAGGAGCAAAGGCGTTGATTTGTGAAAGCTTGGCATTCGCGGCTGCTGCAGTACCAGCAATTTGAGGGATGACAGCTGGATTCGTTGCATCTGCACGTTGACGCAGTGCTGCCTCTAATTGAGTCAGTGTGCCGACGACAAATTTGACCCGTTTGCGATTCTCGGCCGTTCCGCCGGTGCGTTCCATCCAGAGTGTGGGGGCATCTGCGTTCTTTGTTTTATCAACCAGAAAGTTGTGTTTCAATTCTCCACTCGACCAGGAAGCAAAATCAAAGGCACTCGCCGATTTGTGTCCCGCGGCGATTAACTTCTCATTACCAATGATATGACACTTCATGCAAGCCTTTGATAAACCATAGAGATTGGAAGAACGGATCATCCCCGCTTCATCACAGTGTTTGAGACGTGCTTCCCGATGTTCTGCAGTTTCTTCAGCCCGCGGGATCGGCATGCTGGCATGATAAGACTGATGACGATTCAGCCAGCCGTCATTCCCCCCCGCGGCGCCATGGCATGATTCACATGAGACACCCGAGATGACTTTCACCTTACCGTCTCGTACTGCCTTTGTGGCGTGACAGTCGGCACACATGGAATCCGCCAGCAAGCTGGCACTTGTGATTCCCATGGCGGTTGCATACTTCTTTGTATTGCCCTCAAACTTATAGAGCCGCATATCGGGCGATTGCGCATGCACTGTTTTCATCCAGGTTGCCACTTCAGAGGGGTGACACTTCTTGCAGTCTGCATTGGTGACTCCCATGATTTTCTGGGGCTTTGCCTGTTTGCTCTCCGCATTTGCTGCGGCCACTGATTCCGTTGCGTACATCTCTTCTGAGAAAGTGGATACAACAATTTGCAGGAGCAGGCAAACAAACATCATCAAAAACAGACAATTGATTGGTTTGAGTCGACGAATTCTGCATGAAGTGCAGTTCATTATAGAAACTTTCTATGTCTGAAATAGGAGAAGGGATATAGCAATTTTGTCAATTATCGTGGTCTGTTTTCGCCAAAGAACTGCCGGATTGTACGACCTGCCGAGTACATGTAAATCGAAAGGAAAATTTACAACATACATATAAGTAACGGTGGATGATCACCGTTTACTACTCGAAAAATTGACTTTTTTGTTAGAAAAAAACACGACTATTTAAAGAAAGGGGTGTTGCCATTCATCAAAAAATGCGTTTTGAATACTAGGCTTTGTGATCATATCTCTATCAAAAAGGTAGAGATAATCAAAGTCAATCCCATATTGGATCACATCTGAAATTCAATGACAAAACGGAACTCAACAATGATGCATCTTATTGCAACAGGCTCAAGACCAGGTGAAAAGATTGAATGGGATATTCCTGACTCGAAGACATTGTTGTTAGGTCGAAGTGCGGAGAACGACTTCGCAGTTCCCTGGGATTCCACCATTTCACGGATGCATGCAGAATTCGAACGGCATCAGAGACGCCTCAATATTCGCTGTTTTCCCAGTGTCAGGAATCAAATCTGGTTCGACAATCAGTATTACAGTGAGTTGAGTGTATCGGTCGGAGAGAAATTTCAAATTGGCGCGACAGAATTCCAATCGGTCGATCGAACGCCGAACTCAGGGATATTACAAATCCTGGATGACCTGGATACTGATTCCGATATCTTAACAGAATTCAGCTTGCGTACGACTGATTTTAGAATCGAGGCCGTTTCCAAATTAGTGCCAACATTATGGCTTTGCAAGGACAAAGATAATCTGGCTAGTCAAGCGGCTCAAATACTCAAAGATGTGATGAACCATGCAGATGTCGTGGCAATCATCGAGAGCGACGGTGAAAAGAAATGGAGTGTTGTGCATTGGGAGCAGCCGGTTCCGGGGTTCAGGCGTGTGTCGATTGTCAGGTCCTTAGTACGTGATGTCTTGAAGAAAAATGAAACAGCAATCGAGGTGGAGAAGAACCGAACGGGAGCACCACTGGCAAATGGACGGTGGGCTTTTTGTACGCCGGTAAAAACGGATGCAAATAAGAAGTGGTGTCTTTATACCTGTGGTCGTTTTGGTGAAGAATCACCTTCTAAGGCATATTTATCGACGGATGACTTACAGGACGACTTGAACCTGGTTGAGCTGGTGGCCCAAATGCTGTCTGCGATTCGTCGGGTACATGAGCTGGAAGACCGGTTTTCCGGGATTCAGCAGTTCTTTTCACCCGCCATCATCAAAATGGTTTCCAAAGATGACGCCAAACACACTCTGGAACCAACAGAAACCGACACAGCGGTTTTATTTTGTGATCTGCGAGGATTCTCTCATATGACAGAGCAGGCTGGTAAGAATCTACATCATTTTCTGGGTCGATTAAAAAATGCTTTGGGAGTCATGACTCAGAGTATTAGCGGTCAGAATGGTGTGATTGCCGATTTTCAGGGAGACAGTGCACTCGGATTTTGGGGCTGGCCCCTGCCTTTGTCGAAAGGTGCGATTCCAGCCTGTCTGGCCGCATTGCGCATTCAAAGAATGTTTAAAATATCGAACAGTTCTAAGGAAAATGAACTCAGTGGATTTGAAGTTGGAATTGGAATCACCCGTGGTCAGGCAATTGCTGGAAAAATTGGGACCAGGGAACAGGCGAAGGTTGGTGTATTTGGTCCTGTGGTGAATCTGGCATCTCGACTGGAAGGCATGACAAAGCAGATTGGCGTTCCCATTCTTATCGATGAACCGACGGCTTCCGATGTGCGCAACCTGCTTCCTGAAACGGAAGGACGTTGTCGACATATCGGAATATTTCGTCCCGCCGGATTTGAAACACCATTTTCCATTTATGAATTACTGCCTTCTGAAGGGAAAAGCTCAATTTCAAATCAGAATATCCTTGATTTTGAAGCAGCAGTCGAGGCATTTATTGATGGTGATTGGGAACGCGCACTTGATTTGCTAGGGCATTTGCCACCGAAGGATCGTGCCAAAGATTTCTTGTTACTTCAGATTGCTTGTAACAATTACAAGGCACCAGCAGATTGGGATGGTGTTATTTCTCTTGAGAAGTAAGTGACTTCAATAGATTGACATGCCACTTGAACAAGGAAGTAATTTAGCTGATATTATTTAAATGCTTAAATCTACAACGTAAGCTACATGCCTTTAAATTAAGTTTAGAAGAGTTTGAACAAGCTAAACTAAGTGTCTGCTATTCTTGGAGAAATTCAAGTTTTTATTTAGTTTTTCGGTTAGCAGCTAATGCTACAAGAATCGAACATCCACCTCCTATACTGTGAAGCACTAAGGTCCATTCAGATCCAAGATGCAGCATGTTGGATAATACAACAGTTGCATACACAAAAATGAGTCCTGAGCAATATACTAATAATGAATGCTGCCCACATAAGACTAAAGGGAATGCTAACTTCGTTTTCCAAAAGTTTCCTTGTGCTGATGTAATAGAGTTAATGTAATATGCAAGTGCCAGAATATTAATCAGTCTAAGCGGTCCAAGAGTTTGTTTTGATTTTACCATTCTCATAAAAATAAACCAATATGGTGAAGTCAATACTTCATCTGATAAAAATTTCTGCTCAGTAAATTTGAAATAAACTATAGATAGAACAATTAAAAGGGCAATATTTTTTAAAAACCGATTTTGGAGGAGAGTCAGCCTTCGCGAGTGTGTTCTCATACCAATGACCATCCCAATAAAAAATAAAAATTGCCAGGAAGAAAGATTAAAATAGAATGGGCTATATTGACTATAAGGTACTGGAATGGTGAACCAGCTAAAGCATTGACTCAGTACATACAGTCCAATAGATAAAAACCATGCCAGCTTGGATGACTTTTTTAGAATTAAGAAGAGTACCGGGAACAAAAATAAAAAGAAAATGATATAGAGATGTAGGATTTCAAACCCGTAAGGAGCATAGATAAGGTCCAAGAAATACAAGAAAGCCTGAAGAGGCCATTGAATGAGCGGAAATAGAAACAGCCGTTGAGAGATTTGATTATTATATATGGCAAACGGAATACTAACTATCAAACAACAGCAGAGAGTTAACAAAGTGGCTAAATAGAGCCTGATACCACGATACAAAGACTTCTTGACACAAGCTTTGTAACCTTCTTTTAAATAAACACGATTATAGACTCTCCCATATAGGTATCCCGATAAAAAAACAAAAACTTCAGCTGCATCACATGATCCTACTCCTTGTAAAGTAAATTGACTTATAAACGATTCCCCAAGCATGCTTTCCACATGATCAATTAAGATCATCAACAATGCCAGTCCCCGAAAAAAATCGATCCTAAGATCGCGATGGTAGCATTTTTCCAACTGAGTGAGATCAGAGGGCACCATAAAATTATCTTTTTATCATCCTTCAAAATTTCTAGTGACTGTGTAACTCTCAACAGTAAAGTATCGCGTAATCATTTTTACTTCTGCGAAATTCGGCAACACTTCCAGACGCTCGGTATAGCCAATATTTGTAAGCAATAGATTATAGACTGGAAATATGACAGTCTTCGCGACTTGGATATCGAATATCCAATCGCTCAGAGGAGTGAATGCTGTATCCTACTTGTCGAGATACCGTTCCTGATAAAATGCAGGTAGAGGCGATAATCGAAACGTTAACTTCGAATAATTCTACTCAACACTCATTGGTTGGAGAAATAACTAGGAAGAGTTATGAATAAGTAGCCTACTCTTTTTCAAACTGAATAGCCAGAAGGACTCAGATTGAAAACACTATGGAGTGAATTCTAAATCGGTATTTTAGTTGCTAATGTATTTCACGAACTTAATGTTGTAATAATCATAAAAAAGAAATTCAAAATGGCGAAAAGAGAATTGGCCCTCTATTAACAGGTTCCCTAACAGATTAATTATGTGAATTTTTTGAAATAGATCACCATGACAGGAAGTTTAATAGAGCCATATAGACCAACCTGGAGATGCTAGTCAAATTGCTTGGTCCATATCAATTAATTAACATTATTGACAATGCAGTAGGTGTCATATTTGCATTAAATACATTAATATAGAAATCCATGTAAAAGAAACGATACACTCTTGATGTGTTTTTTAAATATTGTAAAATAAATGTGTGCTTGTTCAGATCTGATATGCACCGATTATATGTGTATATATGATACAAATTAAAAATTTTATGGAGGATAGCTCATGTCACGATTTCTTATGTTAACTGCGGTTCTTTTTGTATCAATCGTAATCTTTAATTCAGTGGTTCTTAGCTCATCTGCCCCGGGTGAACCATTAACTGCAACAGAGATGGAAAACGTATTTGCTACCGGTGGTTGGTCAGATTGCACTGTTGGGCCAGCATGTTCAAGTCCAGAATCTAGTCAATCTTGTGGTATCCCAGACGATGGAGCTGGAACGTGTACAGATTCAGGTATTCTTACTAGCGGCAGGGGTGGGCAGCCTGGACTCGTTTGTGGATCTTGTTCAGGGGCAGATCAAGAATCTTGTGCTTTGTCAGGTTGTTATTTTTGGTGTACTGCGTGCACGGGTTCTACTCCTATGTTATTCTGTTGTAATAAAAAAACTTGCAGGTTTAGAGCAGTGTTCGGTCAAGGAGGAGTATGTGAATGTTTTCAAAATCTACTTGTTCCAACTCCTCATAACAGTAGAGAAACATGCACATAAAACTTTTAAATTGCGTCAGTTTGCTATTTGAAAAATCAGACTCTGCTGGCGCTGGGTCTGATTTTGTCATAGCTACTTGAAATTGAGCATGAATGCGATACAGCAACAGTAGAAGGTAAAAGTATGATCCGGAATCTCCACTTTCTTATTTTACTAATCGCGATTCTGAAAGTTACTTTAGTGGTTGCAGAAGAGCAGTCAATTAATGCAGTCATTGATACTATTGCTCAGAGTGAAAAAAACGTTCAAAACTTTCAGTATAAGATGACAACAGAGCCCCATACTGTAATCTATGATGGCTCGAAGTGGATTGTCAATGTTTCTGATAAGGACACAAATCCTGGAAAATCCCTTTTTCCAGGTATGTTCCAATCAGCTTCCGAAGTCACCTTTGAATCATCAAACAGCCAATTTCACGCAACTTATGATGTTCTTTCTGAAAGTAAAGACCCTGAAGGCAAGAACCTGTTTTCAAATCGTGAAATGAAATATGCATATGACGGATCTCAGTTCATGCAGTTACGTTTAGAGCATCTAACTAAAGAATTACCTGACTGGCAACAACCGCCTAAAAATTGGAAAAGTGTCTATACAAGCCCTCCAGCTGGAATCATTGACTTGCCTCAAAATCAGTCCAAGTACATCCAGGATAATCTATCTTTTATGGAGTCTACTGCAGTTAACTGTGGAATCGGCTGGGTGACTCCTTTTGTCTACTCGATGGAAGAACCGATTATGAAGCTTTCCGATCTGTTACAGCTCAGATTGGATGAGGGTGAGCAGGTCATTTTTCAACAAACTACAGAAGGATTATGGGACATCCACTTTGGCCTGCCATATGGATTTCGAATATTCTATGACCCCGTTGCAGGGCGCATCGACAAATCCTTATGGGGAGCTTGTATAGAGTGTCCAGTTGAGGGTGGGCCAAAATTTAAAAATATGACTTTTACAAATTTTGCTCAGTACTACTATGCCGATTCAAAGTCATTGATACCGAACCAAGTGATTTTTGTTAAAGCATTTGGGAAAAAAGAGAAGTTTGTTAAAGGTCGTCAAGAGTCCGGACTTGTCATGAACTTTACAGACCAAGCCCTTAATCAGAATTTGAACGAAAATGATTTTCGCATCAAATTTACTAAGGGAACTGTGGTTCGGGATTACATAAATAAAAAAATATATACTGAGGGTGATGATAGTACCAATGACGTCGAAGCTACTCAGAAATTTCTTGCTTATCATAATCTGCTCGACGATTCTGGCCAGCGTCGTGTGGGACAATCTCCACCTAAACGCAATCAGAATTTAATCTTAATTAATCTCGGAATTTTATTTGTTATTTTAATTATTATCATTTTCTTGCGGTGGAAACATCGGAAAAACATCATTTCATCTATTCTTTTGTTTGGTTCTCTCTGTCTTTGTTCATCTTCCTATGCTGATGATGAACTCTCTCACCAACATGAGAAACGTTGTGGACAACTGGTTACAATTGCTACATTGCAATTATATGGCATAGAGGCTAACGCAGATTTAATTCAACAGGAACTGAAAGTCGGAAAACGCGGGATCAATCTTTCTCGTATTCAACGTGTGCTTTCGGCTTACGGTATACGAGTGATTGGCCGAAAAGGCCTTGATTTGGCTGATTATAAGAAGTATCTCAACAAATCACGAATTGCAATCGTTCCTGTTGCGATCAATGATAAGGCAAACCATTATGTTCTGTTATTGCGTCGTGTGAAAGATGGTAAACTTGTCGTAGTAGATCCTCTTAAATTTGTTGTTCCAGTGGCAGATAAAGCAAACAAGGTTCTGACATCGATGGATGGAATTTGCCTTATTTGTGAAGGGTTGGATATGCCTCATGAAGAGTATCTTGCCCAGCTAAAAAAAAATGTATCATTTGATAAGACAATTATAAATGTAGGTGATCTTTCGATTCTAAGAAGTCAAGAAAAGCCTAAATTGCATGTTGAGTTAAGTGTTTCGAATCGATCAAATCGCCCAGTTTTACTTGATCAGTTCAAAGGTACTTGTGGTTGCCTGAGTTCGAGCATCCCTTCATGTATCATTGATGCAAACTCTACAATAAGCATGGAAGCAATTATTGAAAAATCAGCATGGGGAAGAGGTATCCACTCGAAGTTTCTTTCTGCAAGATATCAAGGTGAACCAATAGCACACGTCGAAATTCGTGCCAATGGGGTGCAAGAAATTGATTTAAATGGGCTCATGATAAAGCCAGAAAAAATTGAAGTTGAATTATCTGATAACGAGTGGTCAGGTAATGCTAGTTTAGTTTCTGGAACACCATTATCGATTCGTGGTGATGATCGTATTCTTGATACGATCAGTGTGAGTTCAAGTCATGACTGGATGATCATAACACCCAAACGAATTTCCTCAGACATTTTAAGTATGACACCTCAAGTCTCGGTTACCGATAAACTGAAACGTTTGCTGAGGGATTCAAGTTCTCGCGTAAGATCAACTCTGAGCATAGAAGATTCATTCACGAGTAAAAAGACAGAAGTGCCTGTTTTCATTTCACGAGAATCTACCTATTTCTTTAAGCCTACTGTCGTGTCTATTAAGCCTGGCGAAACTACTACAAGCTTATCATTACACAGTCTTAGTGTAAGAAATAGTCTCGAAAAGCATCTTCCTAAGATTACTATTACCGCACCTGCATTTTCTGGAAGTACTCTGAATTCAAAGTTACATATTGAAAATGGAGTCATACGAGTGAATTTAGATATCCCCGAGCAGATGCGAGCATCACGAACTTTGTTACTCAGAGTAAAAATTGAAGGAACAAACTCTATCGATGCCGCTTCCACAGTTTTACGTATTGAGAGTTAACTTCAAAAATTTATGTGTCTCTCATTATCTTGGCTAAGATACATCAAACTGGTTCTATTAGATCGACGCCACTTTATTAAATACTGTTTCTCGTTTTTGCTTATCGCACATTCTTTCTTTGTTGTAGGAGCAGCTTGGAGCTATAGCCCTACTGTTGATGAGGTTTCTCATCTGGTAGCTGGACTCAGCCATTGGAGATTTAGCAGATTTGATCTTTATCGAGTTAACCCTCCCCTTGTACATCTAGTAGCAGCATTTCCATTACTGTTTCTTGATGACGTAAAGGAAGACTGGAGTCCGTACTCTACAACTAAAACTGAGCGGAGAGAATTTGCATGTGGTCGCAAATTCTTGGATGCAAATAAGACAAGAGCAATTCAGCTCTATCGAATTGGACGACTCGCCTGCTTGCCATTTACCCTCCTCGGGGCTACAGCAATATTTTTTCTTGGGCGCCAAATATTTGATAGCTATGCCGGTTTACTCTCAATGAGCCTTTGGTGTTTTTCTCCTAATATCATTGGGAACGCAGCCATTATTACTCCTGATATTCCAGCTGCTGCACTGTCTATCCTAGCTGCTTTAACCTTTTGGCAATGGCTCATCAAACCGGTACTCAATACTTCTTTGATTGCAGGTGTGACCCTTGGGTTTGCACTCTCAGCCAAAGGAACATGTATCATTTTACCAGTAGCGTGGTTAATTATTTGGGTGTCGACTTTAGCAAATTCTTTCAACGCCAATAGAAAACGTAGTAAAGAAGCTTGGCAACTCGCGTCAATTTTTATTGTAGCGATTATTGTTTTAAATCTAATGTATGCCTTTGACGGTTCATTTCAACAATTAGGAAATTTTGACTTCGTTTCAAAATCATTAAGAGGATCAAATGAATCAGTTTTGCCTCCAGGTAATAGATTTAAAAATCAATTACTAGGTATTATACCAATACCACTACCTGCCGATTATATTCATGGCATCGATCTGCAAAAAGCTGACTTTGAAAAACCGAGGTGGTCTTACGTAAATAATCATCAACAATTGGGAGGTTGGTGGTGGTGGTACTATTATGCTCTAGCAGTCAAAGTACCACTCGGAACAATACTGCTTTTCTTCATGGCGATTGTTTTTACCCAATATAGGATAGTTGATAGAAATAAAATCCCTGCTACTTGGTGTGTCTTTGTTCCTGCAATCTTAATCGCCATACTTGTGATGAGTCAAACCGCATTTTCAAGATATCTCCGATATCTCCTACCTGCATTTCCCTTTGTGTATGTATGGATTGGTTGTGTACTTCATAGTAATTTAGCTCGACGTAGATGGTGGATTGCGTGTGTTATTTTGTGCTGCCTTGGAAATCTTTATGCTTGTATTCGAATTTATCCACATTATCTAGCCTACTTCAATGAAGTCTCAGGTGGCCCACAGAACGGACATTGGCATCTCCTGGACGCCAATGTTGACTGGGGGCAGGCTAGTCTGGAACTTAAGAACTGGATTGATAAGAACAATCACGAGGACGTTTATGTATCATTATTTGCTGAAATGTATTGTATGCGCCCGTCAGACATGGGAATATCAGCGAGACCACTTCCACTTGAATATGATCAAATAAAAAAAATGTATGTTTCTAAACCCATTGATAAACTACCAAGTGGTCTATATGCCATTAGTGTGAATCACTTGCATGGATATAGACATCATCTTGTTGACATAGACTGTTCCGCCTTTCTAGACCTCAAACCGGTAACCAGCATTGGTCATGCAATTAAAATCTATTACCTGCCCCCAGCGAAAGAGTAAAGATTCAGGTAACATTTAGTGACATTTTCTGTCTTTTTTTGGTTTTTCTGCATTAGATTCAACTAGGATTTAAATTTCACAAATATGACACAAGATTCATGTCTAAAAATTAATAATCAATAATTATTTTACGAGGTTTATCCCACCAACTTACCTAAGTAAGTTGCGCTTGAAATGGAGTAAATACTTTGCGCGCGAATGAAATGGCATTCATTTAGGTATCAACTGCTTGGTAGATCCAATGTTGAGATATTAGGGTGGCTGCGTTGAATGCTGATTAAGTCGGTGAATTTGTCGCTCATCTTTTCCTGGATACTTGCCAATCAACTCTGTTAATTAGTTAACAGAATGTTAATTTATTCCGATTATACCTATTAAGCCTGCTGCAACGATTCTTCTGACATCACAATTTCAGTCCCATTATGCGCGGACAATACGTCCCGTGTTTTTCAGGAGGAGAGGGATGGAACCCTTCCCCAGCAAGAAGCAAGCCAGGTGTTATCGCTATTTAGCGATCGTATTGGGCTTTGGCGCACTCGTGCTGCCTAATCTCGCTTTTCAGGATGCTCAGGCAGAAGACAAAGGTTTTGTGAGCCTCTTTGGATCTGAGAATTCAACAAACACAGAGACGAGCAAAAAACCCCAGGATGTGCTTGATTATGTCGTTGATAAAGCACATGCTGACTGCTTTGTCGATGACCCCTTCCCTTCTGCCGCCAAGTGTGGCAAATGTCATCCACAACATTATCGAGAATGGTCGGTCTCACCTCACGCGTATGCGCAGTTAAGTCCCGTCTTCAATGCGATGTCAAATAAACTCATCAAACTGAATAACGGCACCTTGGGGGATTTTTGTATCCGTTGCCATACACCAATTGGAATGGCGTTATCTGAACCCATTAATATGAGTAACCTTGATCGCCCCCCTTCATCGCGTGAAGGAGTGACCTGTGTCAACTGTCATCGAATTAATCAGGCCTGGGGGAAAGGCGCAGGGCGACAGGCGCTGGTCAGTGGAGACATCAATCAGGTCGTGTATGGTCCCAATGGTGATGAAGGACTCGCGGAAGTCCTGGCAAACCCGGATAAGTATGGTGTTTTGAAAACAACGGAAAATCCACATATCAAAGGTCGTGAAGTTCACGCGAAAGCGTATCGGTTTTTCCAGTTGATTACGCCTGGTTTCTGTGGCAGTTGTCATGATGTTTTTGCGCCCAACGGGTTTCGATTAGAAGACGCCTTCAGTGAATTTAAACATTCTCCTTCCGCTAAGAAGTTCAAAGAAAACTGTCAGGACTGTCATATGGGAGCCGTACCAGGTGAGCCCAAAGGATACAGCTTTTCTCCTGCTGCTATCGTTGGCAATGTGAAGACACCAGTACGTAAGCATACAAATCATATGATGATTGGTCCTGATTATCCGATCATTCATCGGGGCCTCTTTCCGCATAATCCTAAAGCGGTTCGTGAGGAAGATTCAGACCCGAAAACAGCCGAAGGGCTTGCTACTATGCGCGAGTGGCTCGTCTTTGATGACGCCGGAGGTTGGGGAACACCTGTTTTCGAAAAGCATGTAACCAAGGGAACTTATTTTCCGCCTCCCTGGGATGATCAGGTGATGCGGATCAAGGCACGGCACATTTTAAACGATCAATATGAATTGCTCGCTGAGGCAACGTCACAGAGGCTGCAAATTTTGCAGGCAGGTTATCATCTGGGAGACATACAGGTTGAAAAAGCAAACGGTTATGGATTGAAGTTTTGTGTTCCTGTTTCCAATATCACGCTGGGACATGGGGTACCAACCGGGTTCGATGCAGAACGTGTTGTTTTTTTAAGGACAATGGTCTGGGATCAAAATGGCAGACTTGTCTTTCAATCGGGAGACCTGGATCCGAATGGTGACATTCGAGATTCACATTCGTTGTATGTGCATAATGGAAAAGTGCCTCTCGATCGACAGCTCTTTACGCTGCAATCAAGATTTATCACACGCAATATTCGTGGAGGAGAACGTGAGCAGGTTCTTAACGTTCCCTATTCTCTTGATCCACTCCCCTATTTTCGGCCAGAGACGCGTCCCTTTACTGTTCTGGGGCGTCCCACGGGAGCACGAAAGCAAAAGCAGAATATACCACCCAGAAGTAGCCGACTGGCAAAATACCATCTATCACGCAGGCAGTTGACAGGACCAGGAAACTATACCGTTCGTATCCAAATGATCGCCGGGATGGTGCCGGTCAATCTGGTTCATGAAATTTCTGATGTCGGATTTGATTATGGCATGTCCGCCCGAAATATTGCGGATGGCGTTGTTGAAGGACACATGGTTTTATACGAAAAGGTAGAAACAATCTGTGTTCGCTAAGACAGATTTCTGGACATGATAATTAACCATCAGCGCTCTCTACGACTACTACTCATGCATACAATCCTATTGTATTCAGGGATCGTTGTTGCGCAGGATCTCGAAGAACCAGGCAGAGTGTTTCTTCCTCCCGCCGTAGATGAGAGTCAAGAAATAGAAGATCTCGAACTTGAAAAGTACGGCGAGACCTATATTAACCCATTCGCCGAACGTATTGAATACGATCCGAGTCTGGTGCATGATCACGATCCACTCTACTGGAAGCTAGGTGAGACGCTTTTAGAAATCTTGTCAGCGCCAGCTGAACCACTGGCACACTTTGGTGAGCGATTGATTTGTGCAGAACACTACACATCAGAATCTCCCTTAGATGAGTATGCGATCGGGTTACAACCGATTCCCGATCGTCCTAATTTACTGGTCGAGACAAACGAAAAATTCCTGGATATTGGATTTTTGAATCAAGGGATCGTAATACCAACCGGTGCGGTCTGGCGACCTTCTATCTGGGTCTTCGGTACCTATCGAACTGGCTTGAACTATTTTAATAATCGAACGGGAACCAATACTACAGAATGGGCCAACCGGCTTGATCTATTCGGACAACTGAATCTCTCAGGAACAGAACGAATTTTGTTAGGGCTGCGTTCACTTGATAAAGAGTTAACGGCTTCCAGGCTGTTCACAGGTTATGACTTCCATGATGGTCGATGGCTCGATGGTTTGAATGCGGATATCCAAACACTCTTTTTTGAAGGTGATTTTGGGGAGATTTTTCCCAATCTGGACCCTTATGATGTCCACAGATACGACATTGGGTTTTCAGTGGGTCGACAGCCGATGTCGTTTCAGCAGGGATTGTTGATTAATGAAGATATGGTTGATGCCGTTACCGTAACGCGAAACACAGTTAACGGCGGAGGCATTTTGAATATGCGAATTACGGGTGTCTACGTTGAGGGGGAGATCAATCGAAATAATAACGTACGCGATCCGGATTCCCGCATGTATGGTATTTTCACTGAGACAGATCTTGCCGTCAGCACGGTGAATGCCGACGTAGCCACCGTTCATTCCAGCAATCAGCAATTTGGCAGTATGACTGCCTTCGGCTTAAGTGCCATTCAACGTCTACATGGATTTCACAACACTTATAATACTTCATTCCAGGTATTAGGGTCATTTCCGCATGAAGGAGAAACTGCGGCGTCTGGACAGGGGGAATTGCTTTTCAGTCAGATTTCACTAACGCCGCACCATTCGTCTGATCTAGTCTATTTCAATGCGTTTCTGGCCATCGATGAGTTTACGTCTCCCGCACGAGGAACACTGGCAGGGGGACCTTTAGGGCAAGTTGGTTTGCTTTATGCCGCAGCTGGTTTAGGGCAATATGGTGCCCCGTTAAGTAATCAGGCGACGGATGCTGCGGGGGCCAGTCTCGGCTACCAACTGTTTTATGATAAGACCCGCCAGCAACTCATTTTCGAAATTGGTGGTCGAAAAAATACGAAGGGAATCAATGATGGTGCTATCGCTGGAGCCATACGCTATCAGAAAGCGATTGGGCAACATTGGATTATGCTACTCGATAGCTTTGTCTCCAAACAGGAATCTCGCGGCGTTGGTTCCGGTGCGCGCATCGAGTTTCTTGCGAAGTTCTAAAGTGCTTCCAGCATCATACTTCAATCAGACGTATGATGTTAAAGGATTCTCCCCAGGGTGTTCTGTTCACAACGTTGGTATAACCGTTACAAAACGAAGTAAGCTTATCTGAGAGTCTCGGCTTGTCGTTACTAATGGCAATCAGCTAGAATAGCCGGAACTATAATATATCGAAGGTACTTACATCGGCTGGGAGATCTGTTTGTTGATAGATGAGCAAGAAAACTCGGAAGAGTTTCTCAAACGGTTACGTCAGGATCCGGAAGGAGTTCTTGCCGATGAATACAGCCAGCATCGTGATCGTCTCTGGGGAATTGTGAATTTCCGCATCGATCAACGTCTGTTAGGTCGAGTCGATGCGGATGATATTTTGCAGGAAGCATACCTCGATGCTGCGACACGCATTGAACATTATCTCAATGATCCGGCAACTTCATTTTTTATCTGGCTCCGTACAATTGTCGGACAAACTCTGATCGATGTTCACCGGCGTCACCTGGGAGCACAAAAACGCGATGTCAGAAGAGAAGTGAAGCAAAAACGCAGAATATTTTCCGCTTCGACATCATTTCAAATAGCAGATATGTTGCTGGGGAATTTGTCATCTCCCAGTCAGGCAGCACTCAAGGAAGAGTTATCCATTCAGTTACATGAGGCACTTGAAAGTCTGAATGAAATGGATCGTGAGATATTAGTACTTCGCCATTTTGAAGAATTGTCGAATCTCGAAGCCGCTGAAGTACTGGAAATTGAACCTAAAGCAGCCAGTATGAGATATTTTCGTGCATTAACCAGATTGCGCTCCGTTCTCGTCCAAATTCCGGGTATTATTGAATAGTCAGACTGATTTGATGAGAGTGGTTGAGATTTAAAATTTACAGGACAGCAGGCAATGTCATCCCGTTCACAGCACGCAATCAATGATCAGATTACGTCCGAGTTTCCCGACTTGGAGCAGATTGCTGAGGAGTTTATCGCGCAACTCCGAAAAGGAACCAGCGTATCTATTTCAGAGTATGTTGAACGTTATCCTGATCTTGCCAATGAAATTCAAGAATATTTTCCCGCTATCATTGCACTCGAAGGTGGAAAACATGTCGGTGATTCTAATGGGAAAGTTTCTTTAGGGGCAAGCACACCAAAGCAACTCGGTGATTTTAGAATCGTTCAAGAACTTGGACGAGGTGGTATGGGAGTCGTTTATGAAGCAGTTCAGGAATCGCTCAATCGACGAGTCGCACTAAAGCTTTTACCGCGACATCTACTACTCGAAGAAAAACAGTTGAAGCGGTTTCGTCGTGAAGCTGAGTTAACTGCTTCACTCCATCACACAAATATCGTGCCCGTCTATGGTGTGGGAGAGAATGATGGCTTTCATTATTACGTAATGCAACTCATCGAAGGGATCGGGCTCGATGAACTGGCTCAGAGAATGGTTGTCACGGCTGCTGATAAAGTATCCAGCAGATTGAATGTTGCAGGTAATTCGACAACGCAGATGGGAATAGAGACTTCTGAATCGGAAGATAAATTTTCAAATCCAAATACGCTGGGTCAAGCAAAAACAGAAAATCACGTGGAAGCGGACTTTGAAGAATATGTAAAAACTCCACAAAAGATTGCCGTTTTGGGAATCCAGGCTGCGAATGCTTTGCAATATGCCCATGAACGCGGAATCTTGCATCGTGACATTAAACCGGGAAATCTACTTCTCGATCGAGATGGCCTATTATGCATCACAGATTTTGGTTTAGCACGTGCAGCCGAACAGAGTGATGTCAGTCAGTCAACAGATATCGTGGGTACTCTGGGCTATATGGCGCCTGAAATGTTTCGGGGGGAGACCTGCTCCCAAAGCGATATTTATGGGCTGGGAATCACGCTTTATGAATTATTAACAAAACATCCCGCCATTGAACGTTCAAGTCGGCACCAAATGATTGAACGGATTACACATGGTTCTGTTGTTCCACTCAGGCGTATTAATCCTGAGATTTCACGCGATCTGGAAACGATTGTGCTCAAAGCGATTGCACATAACCCCAAACATCGCTATCAGAATGCGAGAGATTTAGCTGAGGACCTGCAACGTTTTCTTGATAACCGGCCGATTCGAGCCAGGCGCGTGACTGCCATTGAGCGTCTCTGGCGCTGGAGTCGTAGAAATCCCGCTGTTGCAACCTTATCGAGTCTTGCTTTATTCCTGTTAATGATGCTGGGAGTCTCTTTTGCTTTTGGATTTGAACAGGAACGACAGCAAAGAAAACGTGCTGAAGCGTCTTCTCAATTGGCGACAGAGGCACTTGACCGAGTCTTTAACCGATTTGTTCCAAGTCGCGCTGGTTCTTCGAAAAGTGACAATACAACTGCCGATTATGTAGAACCAGTTTTGTCTCGCGAATCGGCTGATTTATTGGCGGGAATGGTACAGTTCTATGAGCAGTTGGCTGAATCGACCGGAGAGCAACATGAGTTTGAGCTAAAAGCGGCAAATGCGCAACACAAAGTCGGTGATATTCATCGTCGACTGGGGGACTTTGAGTCTGCGTTAGATGCATATCAAAAGTCGCTCACACTTTATCAGCAGAATCTCGAAAAATCAGATCCCTTTACGATTGCTACTCTTTTAAATGAAATTGGTCGAGTTTATAGCTATCTGGGGCAACGTCAGGAGGCAAAACAGTCTCATCACAAGGCAGAACAAATATTGCAAACCGCGCTGGCTCAAAAACCGGATCAAGCTTCGCTTCGTTTTGAACTGGCACGTACTTACTATTTGATGTCTCGGAAAATTCGTCCTGAACAAATTGAGAGAAACAGAGCAGAATCAGCAACTCCCCTGCCCCATATGATTGATAATGAGTCAGGGTACGAGCAGGCTCGTTTACAAGAAGCGATTGATATTCTTGAACAGCTGATTCACTCCAATTCTGCAAAACCGGAATATCGATACCTCCTGGCTTTGTGTCTGCAGGAGCAAATATCAAATCGATCTTTTCCGCAATCGTCGGAAGACAGCAAAAAACAAGAACGTGTGCATCAGATTCTTGAAAATCTGGTTCAGGAATACCCCCATGTTGCAGACTATCGTCAGGCCATTGTTAAAGCTTATGAAAGAATAGATATTCAACATGTTCCCACGTTCTTAGTAAATGAGGCGCTTCTTACACAATTAAAAAAAGCAATTCAGCATGCGAGCCGTTTGGTTTCTGAATACCCGACTATTCCTGAGTACAAAATTTCTTTAATCCATGCACACAATAAGATGGCTCATGTATTAGATGCATTATCAAAACAGAATGCGACTTTAGAGGAAGTACGTCTACGTCATGATTCAGCTGAGCTTTCGTTAAGAGCAGCCATCAGATTACAAAAAGAACTCATTGTTCAATTTCCTCAATACGCTGAATATAAAAACTGGTTAGCAAAGTTTCAAATTGCGTTAGGAAAAATTCTTTATAGAAAAGAACACGAAGAAGAAGCAATCAGTTTATTGGAGGGTGCGGTTGAAATTCTGGAAACAGAATTGAAAACACAATCCCAGGCGCCTTTTATTTATTATGAGCTTCGCGATGCAACAGAGGAACTCTCTCATATTTATGAAGAAATGGGAAATGAAGTAGATAGCATCGTGATGTGGGACAAATTTGAAAAATACAAATCTGTTCTCAAGAAACTACAACCAGAAGGTGCCCCACGTCGTCCCGGAAATCTGAGACGTCCCCCACGTGGTAGACGCCGTCCTATGCGTGATCAGCAGCCTCCGCCGTTTCGGCGATACTAGCCCTAAGTGACCGTGTTATATGATCTGAGGCTATTTATAACGTTTTAGTGGTTATTTTTACGGAATATAAACCAACTTTTGGGGGAATTGTGACGGTGCTTTGTACGGAGTTTGATATTCCTCCCATTAATAAATCGAACAAGATCAACACTGAGTTCTTTTGCTGATCGATACCGTGTTTGTTGCGATTTTGCGATACAATTCAAAATGATCGTTTCAAAGTCTACTGGAATATTTGCGTTTCGTTTACGGGGCCGCAATGCTTCATTGTGGAGGATATGATCGATCAGTTTACTTCTCTTATCAATCTTGAAAGCGGGCGAGAGTGTTGCCAGTTCGTAGAGTACCATTCCTAGAGAATAGAGGTCACTTTGCTCGTTATGCTGATCTTTGAATCGTTCAGGGGCCTGGTAAAGTAACACTCTTGCAGACTGTTGTTTTAGTAATCCATCTGCAAATTGTGGTAAGCTGAAATTGGCCAGCCAGCTCTGCCTTTCACGATTTAATAAGATGTTTTCCGGGCTGATATTAAAATGTAATATTCCTCGGCTATGAGAATAACGTAAGGCTTTGGCTATCTGCAGCCCGATTTCTGCAAATGCATTCCATTTATTTTGTGTTAAAGTGAGCGCAATTGCTTCAGTCTGCTTGTCATGAGAAACTTCTTTGTTCTCGTCTGACAGATATTGGATGATTTGATCCAACCTGACTCCATTCACTAGTTGCAGAACCGCGTAGCAATATCCCTGATCTTCTCCAACATGATAGAGGGAGATGATATTCGGGTGCTTGAGCCGAGATGCCAGACCGGACTCAAGTTTGAATCGATCCCTCCAACGTGGGATCGTTTCTGCCTTCCAGGGTAACATCTTTACTGCAACATGACGATTTGAGCTACCCTGTATTGCTTCGTAAGAGATTGATGTTTTGTTGCGACTGATTTCACGAATGAATCGATAATCCCCCAGTTGTTTAACAATGAACTCATCAGGTGGTGGGTATAGTAAGCGCGAGGACTCTCGATTTCCTTTCCATTGCTCCATTGTGATCAGCACGGGAAAGCTTTCACGGATTGCTTCGGCATATTCAGGATAAGCAATCGCATAATCTTCAATTGAAGGGTTCAACCACTGTCGATATTCATCCAGAAACTGGCTCGCCAGCGTTTCAAGTGAATTGCCTTCTGTTACTATCTCAGAAGAGTGACCTTTCGTTTTTTGAGGTTCAGAATTCATGTTGGCCCTTCAAAGTATCCCAAGGCAACGTTTACGATTCCATTACTCTTGCTTGTACTATTAGTACGGCGTAGCATTGAGTAAATATTTGAAATCTTGTCAGGATAAACTGCTTTTTATGCTTTACCGTCGATTTCATTTCACGTCGCCATAGAGATCGTAATAAACTGATAAAAGTGTCTAATACATTACAATCAGGCTTAAGTTTAATAACGTGAGTGGCTCATTTGTTGCTACACAAAATAGCTTTATTTTAGTAATTGATCAGTAGAAAACCCCAAAAACAGCTGTTTCCTAAACCGAAACACTAAGCTTTTATGATTGTAAACTGATTTCTGTTCCGAAGTGGCTCAAAAGGTAATAAGTAGCTAGACATTATTACTTTGATGTAGTTGACTGTTTGTGCACTGTTCAATGTTCGCTGGAATCAGCCTTGAAACAGAATGGTCCAAGGCTCGCATTCGGGGCCGAAGCGCGGTCTAACATAGGACACGATAGGCGTTCTGAAGCGTGCATTTTGTGAATTAGCAATTAACACTCTATTAAGAAATAACTGAATCCTGGAGATTGGAATAGATTACCCTTCTTATTTCTCTCATTCAGCATCATAAAACGATAGAAAATACGTCTGAATAAGTTTGTTGAAAAGAGTTGGTTTTCTGGCACACAAAACGAACCAATAGCTCTCTTCCTGAAGATTGTGTGAAAATCTAAGTTGGACTAAGATTACTTTTATGCAGGCAATCATGAGATAACACTACTAAAAGTGATTATTAGTTACTTGACAGTGATCTATTGAAAATAGCTCCATAATTGGTCTGAAATCTGCTTAATTATGAGAGGCTGATTTGTGGTGGTTACACCATAAGTGAGAAAAAAGTAAAGTACATATCATGCAATACGTTTATCATCGAATCTCCCTCAATCTGGTTTTGATTGCAGTGATCGTCATAGGAGTTAGTTCTTCTTGTCTGAGCCTGTTCGCTGCAGATTGGCCCACTTATCGAGCAGATGCAAATCGCAGTGGATACACGGCTGATGAATTGCCGACGGAACTTGTACAACACTGGAAACATCAAACCGAGCATGCACCTCAACCTGCCTGGCCACGTAGCACACGTTTAACCTATGATCGTGCAAATCATTGCGTGATAGCCAAGGGACGCGTTTTTCATGGTGACAGTGTAACTGGAAAAGTACGTGCTCTGGATCTCAAAACCGGTCAACAGATTTGGGAATTCTACACTGAAGGCCCCGTTCGATTTGCCCCAGCAGTCTGGCAGGATCAACTGTTCGTTGCCAGTGATGACGGTCATCTTTATGCCCTTCAGGTTGACAATGGAACGTTATTATGGAAACGCCGAGGTGGACCAGGAGACAAGATGGTTGTGGGAAATGAGCGTGTGATTTCCAAATGGCCAGCGCGCGGGGCACCTGTTGTTTGGGGCAATACTGTTTATTTTGCATCCGGTATCTGGCCCAGTGATGGCATTTTTCTTTATGCTTTAAATGCGAAAACGGGAGAGCAAATCTGGTCTAACAAAGATTCGGGGCAGATTTATATGCCCCAGCCCCACGGTGGCGCTAATGCCAATAGCGGTATCTCCGCACAGGGATATCTGGCGGTTGCTGGAGATCACCTGCTCGTACCTGCCGGACGCGCAGTCCCTGCGTCAATGGATCGCCACACAGGGAAATTTGAATATTTTCATCTACAAAAAAACAGAAAAGAAGGTGGCGGCGATACGATTGTTATCGGCGATCTTTTCTTAAACAGTGGAGTGATTTTCAAATCAGCTGACGGTCAGGCCATTGGGAAATCGGGGGGCGGTCAAATCGCTGCGACGAAAGACGGGCTGGTACTGGCAAATAAAGGTACAATCACCCGCTATCAATGGATTGATAGCGAAAATCCTGATCGGAAGGGGAAGCTCGTTCAAACGAAAAGCCTTAAGAAACTCTGGTCTGCCAAAGCCGCTCATACTTGTGACAGTATCATTATTGCCGGTAACAAAATTGTTTCTGGGTCTGCTGGTTTTGTGGATCTGATAGATTTGAACTCAGGCAAGAATCTCTGGACGACCTCTGTGGAAGGTACCGCCTATGGCTTAGCTGTGAGCAATGGAAATCTGGTCGTCAGCACAGATCGCGGTATGATTTATGCGTTTGGCTCTCCCAATTCAATACCTCCAGGTCAGCAAGAGAAAACTGCACACAAAACGCCCTTCCCCTCAAATTCAAAAATAGCAAACGTGGCTGCAGAAATTCTCAGTGAATCAAAAGTCGATCACGGCTACTGTTTTGACATCGGTTGTGGCGATGGAGCCCTGGCTTATGAAATAGCAACCCGTACCAAAATGCGTGTTGTTGCTATTGAGTCAGATCCGCAGCTGGTTGCAATGGCTCGTAAAAATTTGACGGCAGCAGGATTGTATGGAAAACGAGTCGTTGTATTGCAGCGTCCGCTCGATCAAACAAACTGTCCTAACAAGGTTGCCAATCTGATTGTATCCAGTCGGTCAATTAAGGCAGGAACGAAGTCCCTTTCGCTTACTGAAGCCAGACGATTACAACGACCTTATGGTGGTGTCATTTGTTACGGTAAACCGGGAGAGTTAAAAACAGAGCTGCGTG
The DNA here is from genome assembly GCF_007748195.1 of Gimesia aquarii. Lineage (NCBI taxonomy): Bacteria > Pseudomonadati > Planctomycetota > Planctomycetia > Planctomycetales > Planctomycetaceae > Gimesia > Gimesia aquarii. Next base: position 4,108,540 of record NZ_CP037920.1, on the reverse strand, counting down.
GAGCAATTCCTGGTGCTGGAGAATGGACACACCAATATGCGGATGCAGGAAATTCACTCTGTAGTAACGATAAACTGGTCAACGGCCAGTTAGGCATGCTCTGGTATCGTGACTTTGACTTTGTCGTTCCTTCCCGGCATGGTCGCGGACCTGCTCCCCTGTTCTCAAACGGACGTCTATTTCACGAAGGTAACGATGGCATTATCGCCGTTGATGCATTTAACGGCCACGAGCTATGGCAATTCAAAATCGAAGGGGTTCTCAAAGCTTATGATGGCGATGAGTTGATGGGGGCGTCGGGAACAGGCAGTAACTATTGCCTGGGTGACAACTTTGTTTTTGTACGTCATGAGCAGAAATGTTTTCAGGTGGATGCTGCTACAGGGCAACTGGTGAAAACGTTTGAAGTTCCCCCACCCAAGGATGCTTCCAGCAAAGAAGAAGTGAAACAACCTTGGGGATACATTGCCTTTCATGATGGTGCGATCATCGGTTCAGCAGCTGACCCCAGCCATATTGTTGCCTACCGATATCATCACACAACAGGAGACATGAAAAAACAGCTCACCGAATCAAACAGACTGTTTGCGTTTGATGTAAAAACAGGCCGACTGAAATGGCAGCACGATTCCAAAGACTCGTTTCGTCACAATGCGATTGCGATTGCCGACGATAAGATTTATTTGATCGATCGTCCGCTGGCTGAGTTTGATCGCACGAAAGAGTCCAAACGAAAGCCCCTTCCCAAGACTAGAAACCACCCCACCGGTCAATTGATCTGCCTGAGTATAACAGATGGTTATGTTCTCTGGAAAAACGGTAAGGATATCTACGGCACGATGCTCGCTGTGAGCCCTGAAAACAATGCGTTGCTGATGAGTTATCAACCAACAAGCTTCAGGCTCTCTTCAGAAATTGGGGGCAGGCTCAGTGTCTTTGACAGCAACACCGGAGAAAAAACCTGGGAGGCCAAAGCCAATTACAAGTCACGTCCGCTCATTAATGGCAAGACCGTATACGCGCAGGGAGGCGCCTGGGATTTACTTTCAGGAAAACCGAAACCGTTTAATTTCAAGCGCTCGTACGGTTGCGGCATCCTGGCGAGCTGTGAAAACATGATGTTCTTCCGATCCGCCACGCTTGGCTATTTCGATTTCAACAAAAATACAAAAATCGAAAACTACGGCGGTGTCCGTCCGGGGTGCTGGATCAACGCTATTCCCGCTGGTGGTCTTGTGCTGGTTCCCGACGCCTCGGCAGCCTGCAGTTGCAGCTATTTGAATAAATCATGGTTTGCACTGGAAACGGTAACGACTAATTAGTTTCTGAAATTCGAAACCATTTAAAAAAATGATCCGAACAGTCACACCTGAAGATACAGATTCACTGATTCATTTGGCTGAAGAGGTAGGCCTTTTCTCACCTGATGAGTTAGAAGATCTGCGACAGATGTTGGTCGAATCGTTGACCAGTGCTGGGGATCAACGGCCGTTATGGATTACCGACGACGACAATGGGCTGGTGGGAGTTGCCTACTGTGAACCAGAGCGAATGACTGAAGGGACATGGAATCTCTTATTAATAGCCGTCCATCCGAGTCACCAGAAGCAAGGTCGTGGCGAAAAATTGATACACTATGTGGAACAAACTTTGTCAGCTCGTGCAGCTCGGATTTTGCTGGTCGAGACGTCGGGGACACCCGATTTTGAATACGTGCGCGAATTCTATCGAAAGAAGGGTTTTGACGAAGAAGCACGCATTCGTGATTTTTACGCTGAAGGTATGGACAAAGTGATCTTCCGCAAGGAATTGGCAGTGCAGAGATAGTGCCTCTTCTGTTGAAACGGAATTGAAGTAAGGTGAACTTGATCAATGATTCACACCGCTTATCACCCTGCTCTATTTTCGCTTTCGAGTTCGGAATCGAGAAATTTGCCCCACTTTCTTAATAACACATTGTAATTCGGGCATCCTCAAATTACAGTAAATAACACGTTTACCGTTTCCGAATACAAGTAAAATCTTCTTTTGACATACAACAACAGGAATGAGTTATGAATACGACACTTTATCTGAAAAAAGGCCTCTGCTCAGGTTTGGTTTTGATGTTACTGTGTGCATCCACCTTAACCGCGGGTGAAAAACAAGCTTCTAAAAAACAGAATGTTCCACCTGAAGGATTTGTGGCTTTATTTAACGGGAAAGATTTGTCCGGCTGGATTGGGATGAATTTTCACACAGTCAAAGGAAAAAGTCCGCTCGCCGTCAAGAAGATGCCTGCTGCGGAACGTGAAGCATTGCTGAAAAAGAACTGGGAAGACGTTCTAAAGCATTGGTCTGTAGAAAAGGGAGAGTTGGTAAATGATGGGCATGGCGTCTATCTAACCACAGCCGAGAATTATGGTGATTTTGAACTATTACTTGACTATAAAACGGTTGCGAAAGCGGATAGCGGTATCTATCTTCGCGGTGTTCCACAGGTCCAAATTTGGGACACGACTAAAGAAGGAGGCAAATGGGATCGTAAAGCCAACTTGGGTTCAGGTGGGTTATACAATAACAAAGGTGAAGGTAAATACCCGCTCGTCCATGCTGACAAGCCATTTGGTGAATGGAACCATCTACGGATTATCATGAAAGGGGAAAAGGTTACAGTTTATTTGAACGATAAACTGGTCGTAGATAATAAGAAAATGGATAACTATTACGAAAAAGATACTCCCATCTATGCGACTGGCCCCATACAATTACAGACACATGGTGGCGAAATTCGTTTTCGCAATGTGTTTCTGAAACAATTAAAATAGAAATTAAGCAGCGCCTTAGAATTAGCACTCGTTCTAAGCGTGAGGCCGAATATTTTTACTGGTGTTACAGATGGTTCAACATTCCAGACAGGGGCTGTTCAGGGAGGATGCTCTACATGATGCGATATTGTAATCGATTGTTTCTAGTTGGGATGTTGCTCCTTGCCGGGTGTACGAAAACGACTCCTGTGGAAGAAGTTTCAGTAAAATCAAGTGGCATTGCTCTGGATGAAAGTGATGTGACTGATCTTTCCACTGCATGGCCGGGCTGGCGTGGACCTCAGCAGAATGGCATCGCCCCAGATCAAGAATTGCCGACTCAATGGAATGAAACAACGAATATCATCTGGAGAACAGACATTCCCGGGCGGGGGCATAGTTCTCCTATTGTCGTTGATGACCTGGTTTTACTGGCAACCGCTGATGACCAAAGTCAGCAGCAGATGGTCATGGCCTTGAATCGTGCCGATGGAACAGTTCGTTGGGAGTCTGTGGTTCATGAGGGTGGATTTCCTTCACCGAGGGAATTACACAAAAAGGGAACCAATGCGAATGGAACCGTTTTATGTGATGGCGACCACATTTATGCCGTCTTTTTCAATTCCGGTAAGATTATTGCAACGGCTCTCGATTTAGAGGGCAAGCAACTTTGGCAGCAAGAATTGGGAGCCTTCAATTCCAAATTTGGCTACGCCCCTTCACCACTGCTTTATAAGTCATTCGTGATTATTGCCGCGGATAATCGTGGTGGAGGCTACATTGCCGCCTTGGATCGGAAATCAGGAAAGATTGCCTGGCGCATCGCTCGCCCTGCAATCAGTACTTATTCAAGTCCTGTAGTTGCAGATGTAGGCGGACGCGATCAATTACTGATCAGCGGTTGTGATCAGGTCGCCAGCTATGATCCATCGACGGGAAAACTTAATTGGAGTACTCCCTGTCTGGCTGAAGCGACTTGTGGAACGATTGTCACGACGAAGGATCGAATTTTTGCCAGTGGCGGTTACCCCAAACGTGAGACCGTCTGTTTGTCTGCTGACGGTAAACTGCTCTGGTCTGATAAAACGAAGATCTATGAACCATCGATGTTGGTGGATGGCAGTCAACTTTATGGAATTACAGATGATGGAATTGCCTACTGCTGGTCCACAGAGACAGGTGACGTGCTCTGGAAAAATCGAATGCGTGGTTCTTTCAGTGCTTCACCGATTCTCTGCAACGGATTGATCTATGTATCTAATCTTTTAGGGGACACGTTTGTTTTCGAAGCGAACGCTAATGGTTATCAAGAAGTCGCCATTAACAAGCTCGGCGATGATTGCTACGCCAGCCCTGCAGTTTCTGATGGTCAGCTGTTTCTAAGAATTGGAAAACAGTCAGACGGTAAACGGCAGGAAGAACTTGTCTGCATCGGCCAGGTGTCTGTACCGGCCGAGTAGTTTAAAAGTCCAAAGCTTGATCCAACGCCTCCCTCTTTTATGCATCGATTTTTTCTTAGTCCAGTTTCATCTGGTGAAAAAATTGGATGTTCTTCTACGATATCTGGACGTATTTCTTCTGATTTCTTTGTCTATTAAGTCGTTTTAGTGCAGTCAAGTCCTGTTTTGGGTAAGATCAAATATTTGGTAAAATTGTTAAAAAAGGAAGAATATGAGTCTAAATCAATGGAAAGAGAGTCTCTGTTTAGTTAGCTTTACTGGTTAAAGTAACACTAGGTAGATTGCGCAAACGAAGAATCAGTCCCTTGTTTGCTAATATTACTGCAAACGCGCCTACTATCAAATTACCCTACCTAACGGCGAAGCAATTTACCTCCTCTGAGTCTTCAATTAACTAATGAAAGAATGACAGGATGCTACTTACAAACTGGCTCAAGAAGCTCTCCACTCATATTAAACAACGCCCTGCTTTTCGCTCACGTGAACGACGTACAATCAGACGGCGCTGGCAAGCCGCAGTCAACAATCAAATTTCTACAACGGAAGTTCTGGAAGATCGCACACTGTTGACCACATTTGGTTTACAGAGTGAGTTGCTTCCTGATCCTGCTGTGACTCCCGGAAGTTTTGATAACACCGGTAACTCAGTCGCCGTTGATGGTGATTGGATGGTGGTCGGAGCGGTGTTTGATAACAATGCGAATGGCGCTGGTGCGGGAGCCGTTTATCTTTATTCGCGAAATGATACTGGTACACCCGGTATCGAAGGAGACGATACTTGGGATTTCCATTCAACGATTCTTTCTCCTGTTCCAGTAGATCCCTTAGACCCCACTAACCGCTCAGGCCCATATAACAATCTATTCGGTAGCTCAGTTGATATCGATGGGGATTCAATCATCATCAGTGCTAGACTTGCACGCGACGGGGATACATATGGTTCTGCTTATATCTATACTCGCACTGATCCCAGTGTGACTCCTGCAAATCTGACTGATGATGTGTGGGTTCATACAAAAAGTCTTTCCAGACCATTAAGCCTGACAGGTGCTCCGGGAACTGATGATGAGGGTTTTGGAACTCATGTTTCTATAAGTGGCAGCACGGCCATCGTGACAGCAAGGTTTGATGACATTGGTGGGGATGCTAGCGGTTCAGTTTACGTTTTTGATACTGATGATAGTTGGAGTACTGTGACTGTTTCAGCACTAACAGCTTCTGACGCAGTTGTGGGTGCTAATTTTGGGACATCTGCAACAATCAATGGTAACACGATTTTGGTGGGTACACCTCTGGACGATACTCTGGCTGGTAATAGCGGTGCCGTTTATATCTTTGAGCGGAATGATCAAACTTTGCTCGGTGATATTTCAGATGATACCTGGGATGAAACAGTCAAACTTACCTCAACCAATAATGGCCAATTTGGTCAGTCGGTTGCCATTGATGGGAACATTGCAGTCATCGGTTCTTGGCTTGAATCAGGTGGTGGAGCAGCTTATGTCTACGATGGTTCGGCTGGTTGGGCTACCCCTACTCTACTCACACGCTTAACAGCCTCTGATGCGATGTCAGGTGACCAATTTGGAATATCTTCCTCGATTGATGGAGATTATATCGTAATAGGTGCTCGCCAGGCAGATAATGATCTCGGGGCCGTATATATCTATGATGGTTCTGGTGGATGGGCGTCTGCGACCGAGCAGAAAATTTCTGATCCTGCTGCCCAGGCGAACAATCTTTTTGCTTCTAGTGTTGATATTAGTGGAGAATCAATCGTTGTTGGAGCAGCCAAAACTATTTACAACTACGGTGGTGCAATTGGCGCTGTTGACAGTGGTGTGGCTTATGCTTTTGGCGCGACTCTTCCTTCAATAGTGTATGTCGATGACAATTTCAGTAATCCAATTACTGGTCAGGATCCGGATGGCCCTGGAGGAGCTACTGAATTTGGGTTTGATGCCTTTGCAACAATTCAGGAAGCCATCAACAATGTTGCCGACGGTGGTACGATACACATCGCGACTGGAACCTATAGCGGAAATGTCAATGCAACAACGACTGGTGCTAATAAACAAGTCTCGTTAGTCCCTGGAAATACCGCTGCTCAGGTAATTATCAACGGCGATTTGAGCCTCGACTTTGGTGACAGTGTTGAATTCCAAATTGCGGGAAACGTTGCAGGAACTAGCTATGATCAGCTGGTTGTGAATGGTGTGGTTTCGATCAATGATGCGTTCTTAAAGCTTTCTGACTTCTATACTCCCCTGGAAGGAGATCAGTTCCTGTTGATTCAAAATGATGGAACAGATCCGATTAGTGGAACTTTTTTTCTTGATGGTACACTAACCAGACTTTCCGAAGGTTATGAATTCACAGATTTCCTGGGAGTTACCGGACAGAGTGCATTCTTGACTTACCAGGGTGGTGACGGAAACGATGTGGCAATTGTTGTCGAAGATTCCACTCCTCAGATTTCGCTCCCCGCAAATGGTACTGCCGATCAATACACGTTACGTCTTGTTGGTGAGAACGTGATCCTATCGGATGACACTACTAGCGAGGTACTTTACAACGCGCCGTTAAGTGCATTGGGGGGACCGCTGGTAATTGATGGTGAGCCCGGCCAGGATGATACCTTAACAGTCGATCTAACCGGCATCGATCAAACAACACCACTGCAGGTTATTTTCAATGGAGGTACCAGCGGGAATGATGCCTTGAATTTTACTGGCGGCAGCCTGACTACAATGGGTTACCATTTTGATAATGCCAGCGATGGACGAATTCGCTTGAATGCATCCATGACTGATTTTCTGACTTATACAGGCTTAGAACCGATTACCTCTTCAGTCAACGCAACCAATGTCACTTTAAACTATAGTGGTGCCAGTGAAACGGTAACGATTACCGATGCGGGAAGCGGTCAGACTACAATCAATTCGACTGCTGGTGAGGTGCTGACTTTTATTAACCCCACTGGGGCCTTATTACTGGATTCTGGTGCCGGTAATGACATTATCAACATCGATTCTCTCGCAGCCAATTATAGTGCGGAATTACGTATCGTTGGTGGAGCCGATGATGACACATTAAACGTGAATTCGGCATTGAGTTTGGCAAACGATAAACTTCTGCTTCTGACAGCAGAATCAATCAATCTAAATGGTGGTAGTATTACTACGAATGGTTTTGTTTGGCAGTCCTTCCATGGCGATGTAACGCTGGGAGCCGATACAGTCATCAACAATATTGGTGGTGATGCAGTATTTTTTGACTTTACGGTTGATGGAAATTTCGCGCTCGATGTTTCATCAGGTGGAAATATCATTTTTTATGACGATGTTACTGTGGCTTCTCTTGTCGCGAATGCAGGTGGCCTTGTCGGTCAGGTGGCTGGTTCCATTAATACTGGTTCAGCTGATATTGAAATCACTGCGGGAACTGACGTCGGTCTAACGAATGTGACTACCACTGGTGAAGTTCATATCACAGCTTTAACCGGGGCAATTCTTGATAATTCTGCCGCGGAGACGAGTAACATTAATGCAAACAGTGCCGCTTTGCGTGCTGAAACAAATATCGCTGGCTTTGCTGATGCAACTTTAGATATTGACGTTAATACCTTGTCTGCAATTTCAGCTTTAGGAGATATTAATATATCCAATACAGGAGCACTTGAAATTGGCACAGTCGATTCGCTGTCGGGTATTTCTGCAGTGAATGGTGAAGTCATAGTGACTACCGCCAGTCCACTGACAGTGAATCAAAATGTGACAGGCGAATCTGTCGTTCTGACGGCGACAGACGGCGCACTCAGTGGGGATAACCTCATTATTAATGCTGATGTTACCAGTACCGTCTCCGATATCACCTTGAATGCCGGCGACGATTTCACACTATCTGCAGTTGCTTCTCTCTCAGCGAATACAACAGTGAATATCAACGTTGATCCCAGTACGGGTGACCCTGACTTGTCAGGCAGCTCGGTTGATGTACTGGGGGGGATCTCTGCGACGGGTACAACTATCACCGGCGGTGATGATGCTGACACATTTAACATCACTCCAAGTGTGAATTCATCAATCAATGTGTTAGGTGGTGATCCTGCCGTATCTCCCGGTGATACCCTGACCTATCTCACACCTGCAGGACAAACCACGACTCTGACCCCCAGTGGTGCAGATGGAGGAACGATTTCTGTAACAGGCGGATATCAAGCTGTGTCCTTCGATGAAATCGAAAACCTGACAATGGACGCCAACGCAAATCTGATTGTTAACGGTACTTCAGGCGATGATGTGTTGACCATCACTGCGACCAATTCGAATTCGGGAAGCTATCAGTTAAATGGCGGGCCGACCGTTAACTTCTCAAGTATCACAGACTTTACTTTCAACGGTCTGAATGGTAATGATCGGTTAGTGATCAATAATCCCGCTGGTGGTCTGTTTGATCCCTTCAATGGAATCACCTTTAATGGCGGCACCGGTGGTGAAACAACTGGTGATACCCTCGAAATCCTGGGTGGAACGGCTACGACGGTTGAGCATCGTTTTGTAAACGATAGCGATGGCAGTGTATTCTATGATGGTGAAGGCACTGCGACGATAACCTATATCGGTTTGGAACCTGTAATTGATACGGTTGTCGCCGTCGATCGTATTTTCAGCTACTCAGATACAGCTGAGACCATCACCGTATCTGATGCTGGTCCTGCCGGTCAAACACTCATTGATTCCACACTTGGTGAGTCTGTGAGCTTCGTCAGTCCCACCGGTTCATTCACCATCAACTCAGGTGGTGGTAATGACATCATTGAAGTCAATTCATTAGACGCAACATTTAATGCCAATATCACCATCGATGGTCAAGCAGACAATGACCGGGTGGATCTGGCGGGAGGTCTTGATTTAGGCAGTGGTAATAGCACTATCTATGCAGAGTCCGTCCGGGTGAATGGCGCAGTCACCACAACCGGTAATGTTGACATTGATACCTTAATTTCCGTCGTATTTGCCGCCGATGGGAGTATTTCTGCCGGTGCCGGCAATATCGATCTGAGTGGCCGAGTGATCTCTCTGGGACAGGTTGTCACGACTGGTGATGTTTCGGTAACCGCGACTTTGGGTGCGATTACCGATGTGAATGGCACGGATAACAATATTACCGCCCATCGCGCCGCGATTCGCGCTGCCCAAAGAATCGGCGAATCATTGGATCACTTAAATACACAAGTTGATACCATTGCCGTTTCAACTCAGGCAAACGGTCTATATATCTGGAATGACGGTGATCTTACCATTGGAACCGTTGATGGTTTGGTTGGTGCCACTGCAACAGGCACTTTTCTGAATATGCGAGCCTATGGTGCAATCACTGTCGATGCCCCAGTATTCGCAGGTTTCACTCAGTTGCACACCATTGACAGTGCTGCTGCTGGTGAAGATCTTAATGTAAATGCAAACGTGACAAGCACACTCGGTGTCGTATCTTTTTATGTTGGTGATAACGTAAATGTGGCAAGCGGAGTCACGGTAGATTCTGCTAACACACTCAATTTTTACTTGGATAATGACAACGCAGATGTCGGCGTTGGTTCTACTGCTGAATTAAATGGAACATTTCGTTCAGACCCAACATTCGATATCAGAGTGTTTGGCGATGACGATAATGATGTTTTGCAAATCGACAGCAACGGTGGTACTGTCGCCGATGGAGGAACACTGGATGGTTTCGAAACAGACCTTTTCGTGAATCTTGCGGGAGGGAACGATACCCTCATGCTTGATGATTCAGGAGACACCACTGGTGATACCATTGCAATTACAAATACAGGAACTGGACAAGGCTATGTAAACGGCGCGGGCTTAGTTGATTTCCAATTCATCGGCATGGAAAGTATCGCACTCGCGACCAGTAGTGCCGCAGATGATATCACTGTCAGTCCCAATCTGACAACAGCTTTCAATATTGTGGGTGGTGATCCTGCCGTATCACCCGGTGATACCCTGACCTATCTCACACCTGCAGGACAAACCACGACTCTGACCCCCAGTGGTGCAGATGGGGGAACGATTTCTGTAACAGGCGGATATCAAGCTGTGTCCTTCGATGAAATCGAAAACCTGACAATGGACGCCAACGCAAATCTGATTGTTAACGGCACCGCTGGTAATGACGTGTTAACTATCACTGCCACTAATTCAAATTCGGGAACCTATCAGTTAAATAGCGGGCCGATTGTTAACTTCTCGAACATCACCGACTTTGCTTTCAACGGTCTGGACGGTGATGACCGATTGGTGATCAATAATTCCGCTGGTGGTCTGTTTGATCCCTTAAATGGAATCACCTTTAATGGCGGCACGGGTGGTGAAACAACTGGTGATACCCTCGAAATTCTGGGTGGAACGGCTACGACGGTTGAGCATCGTTTTGTAAACGACAGTGATGGCAGCGTATTCTATGATGGTGAAGGCACTGCGACGATTACCTATATCGGTTTGGAACCTGTAATTGATACGGTTGTCGCCGCAGATCGTATTTTCAGTTTCCTGGGTGGAAATGAAACTATCACACTCTCAGATGACGGCGATGTGGGTGATGGCGAGTCCACAATTGATTCAACTTTAGGTGAATCAGTTACTTTTACAAATCCAACCAATTCGCTGACGATCAATAGCAACATCGGAGGGGATACCGTAGAAATCCATGGCTTGGATACTACCTTTGATGCTGACCTGACTGTGAATGCCGGCAGCGATGATTCGATCACAACCACCACTGTTGACATCGGTTCTGGAGATGTCGATTTCGACACAGGTACGGTCAATGTAAATGATGCTTTCACCACAAGTGGTAGCGTCAACATTGATGCGGGAACGTCGATTCTGTTTGCTGCTGGTGGGAGTATTCATGCAGATACCAGCAGGATTGATTTGACAGCAGGCACAGATGTAGCATTAGGGCAGGTCTCCACCACTGGTGAAGTAACAGTCACTGCAACAACAGGCGCCATTACTAACGCCAATGCTGCAACCAACAACATTACTGCAGATCGTGTTGCCTTTCGTAGTAATGGGGTCATTGGCTTACACGCGGATCATCTTGAGTTACAAGTGAATACTTTAGCAGCTTTGGCTGTTGGTGAAATTTCTATCTACAACACCGGTGATTTAAACATTGACATTGTGGATGGATTAAGTGGTATCACTACGGATGATTTCATCATTCTATATAACTACGGCTCTACAGTTATCAATCAGGATATTTCTGCAAGGTATATGAGTTTGCGTCACTTAGATACGTTAACAGCTGGAAGAGACACCACTATCAATGCAAACATTACCAGTACAGGTTCGGTACTCGGCCATATCACTATTCAAGCCGGAGATAACTTGACTGTGTCTTCAGGTGCAACATTGAATGCTGCAACATCTATGACCTTGGTAATTGCCACAAGTGCTGTAGATTTATCTGGAAGCGTAGCCAATTTAAACGGAACTTTGATCGCAGACACAAAGATAACTGTGATCGGAAACGGCACCAATGATACGGTGATTATTGATGGGAATGGTGGCGCCATCAACGATGGGGGAACTACAGACGGGATTCAAACGCCCTTATTCTCATTCGTAGGTCATAGCTTTTCAGACCAAGACACATTAATCATAGATAACTCTGGCGATCTCACCGGTGATACGATTCATGTCACCAGCACCACGTCCGGTAGTGGAAGTGTTACCGGTTTAGGTGCGTCCGAATTCGCATTTGAATTTCTGGAAAATCTAACATTGTTTACAGGCACTGGTGCAGATGACATTACTGTCGCACCAAATATGACCACTGCGATCAATATTACTGGAGGCAATCCAATTACGTCTCCCGGTGACACCTTGACCTATCTCACTCCAGCGGGGCAGACTTCCACATTGACTGCCATTGGCTTGGATGGTGGCACCATCGCTGCTACCGGCGGTTATCAGGATGTTGTGTATGATGAGATTGAAAGCTCGACACTGGTCGGTAGTGTGGCCGTCGATGGCACTGCCGGAGATGACGTGTTGACCATCACTGCGACTAATTCGAATTCGGGGAGCTATCAGTTAAATAGCGGCCCAATCGTTAATTTCTCTAATGTTACAGACTTTGTATTCAATGGTCTGGAAGGTGATGATCAGCTCATCATTAATAACCCGGTTAGTGGTTTATTTGACCCGGCTAATGGAATCACCTTTAATGGTGGCACAGGTGGTGAAACAACTGGTGATACGCTCGAAATCCTGGGTGGAACGGCTACGACGGTTGAGCATCGTTTTGTAAACGATAGCGATGGCAGCGTATTCTATGATAGTGAAGGCACTGCGACGATAACCTATACCGGTTTGGAACCTGTGATTGATACGGTTGTCGCCGTCGATCGTCTTTTCAGCTACTCAGATGCAGCTGAGACCATCACCGTATCTGATGCTGGCCCTGCCGGTCAAACACTCATTGATTCCACACTTGGTGAGTCTGTGAGCTTCGTCAGTCCCACCGGTTCATTCACCATCAACTCAGGTGGTGGTAATGACATCATTGAAGTCAATTCATTTGACGCAACATTTAATGCCAATATCACCATCGATGGTCAAGCAGACAATGACCGGGTGGATCTGGCGGGAGGTCTTGATTTAGGCAGTGGTAATAGCACTATCTATGCAGAGTCCGTCCGGGTGAATGGCGCAGTCACCACAACCGGTAATGTTGACATTGATACCTTAATTTCCGTCGTATTTTCCGCCGATGGGAGTATTTCTGCCGGTGCCGGCAATATCGATCTGAGTGGCCGAGTGATTTCTCTGGGACAGGTTGTCACGACTGGTGATGTTTCGGTAACCGCAACTTTGGGTGCGATTACCGATGTGAATGGCACGGATAACAATATTACCGCCCATCGCGCCGCGATTCGCGCTGCCCAAAGAATCGGCGAGTCATTGGATCACATAAATACTCAGGTAGATCTCATCGCAGTGACGTCGCAAAATGATAATCTTTATATCTGGAATGACGGTGATTTTACCATTGGAACCGTTGATGGTTTGGTTGGTGCCACGGCCGCAAGCGGTATCGCTAATATCAGAGCCTATGGGGCCATCACTGTGAATTCAGCGATCAGCGCACTAGTCAGTCAGTTACATACGATCGACAGTGCTTCCGCGGGCGAAGACATTCATGTCAATGCGGATATCACGAGTACATCTGGTGTTGTATCTTTTTATGTAGGTGATAACATAAATGTGGCAAGCGGAGTCACAGTAGATTCTGCCAACACACTCAGCTTTTACTTGGATAATGACAACGCAGATGTCGGCGTTGGTTCTACCGCTGAATTAAATGGAACGTTTCGTTCAGACCCAACATTCGATATCAGAGTGTTTGGCGATGCCGATAATGATGTTTTGCAAATCGACAGCAACGGTGGTACTGTCGCCGATGGTGGAACACTGGATGGTTTCGAAACAGACCTTTTCGTGAATCTTGCGGGAGGGAACGATACCCTCATTCTTGATGATTCAGGAGACACCACTGGTGATACCATTGCAATTACAAATGCAGGAACTGGACAAGGCTATGTAAACGGTGCGGGCTTAGTTGATTTCCGATTTATCGGCATGGAAAGTATCTCACTCGCGACCAGTAGTGCAGCAGATGACATCACTGTCAGTCCCAATCTGACAACAGCTTTCAATATTGTGGGTGGTGATCCTGCCGTATCTCCCGGTGATACCCTGACCTATCTCACACCTGCCGGACAAACCACGACTCTGACCCCCAGTGGTGCAGATGGGGGAACGATTTCTGTAACAGGCGGATATCAAGCTGTGTCCTTCGATGAAATCGAAAACCTGACAATGGACGCCAACGCAAATCTGATTGTTAACGGTACTTCAGGTGATGATGTGTTGACCATCACTGCGACCAATTCGAATTCGGGGAGCTATCAATTAAATGGCGGGCCGACCGTTAACTTCGCAAGTATCACAGACTTCACTTTCAACGGTCTGAACGGTAATGACCGTTTAGTGATCAATAATTCCGCTGGTGGTCTGTTTGATCCCTTAAATGGAATCACCTTTAATGGCGGCACGGGTGGTGAAACAACTGGTGATACCCTCGAAATTCTGGGTGGAACGGCTACGACGGTTGAGCATCGTTTTGTAAACGACAGTGATGGCAGCGTATTCTATGATGGTGAAGGCACTGCGACGATTACCTATATCGGTTTGGAACCTGTGATTGATACGGTTGTTGCCGTCGATCGTATTTTCAGCTTCTCAGGGGCGAATGAGACGATTACTGTTTCAGATGCTGGTATCGCCGGTCGAACGTTAATCGATTCCACATTTGGCGAGTCTGTCAGCTTTCTCAATCCAACTGGATCATTCATCATTAATGCGGGTGGCGGCAATGACATCATCAATATCGATTCATTAGACGCTAATTTTACAGCTCCACTCACGATCAATGGCGAGGGAGACAATGATACAATCAATGTTAACTCTGCGATTTCATTTGACACTGGTAATAACATTGAATTTAATGCTGAAACGATTGAAGTCGCCAATGGCGTCACAATCACCGCGACTGGAATCGCCTTGAATGCGACAACCGTTGAATTAGACGGCGACCTGATTTCATCGAATGTTTCCGGTAGTGCCACAACAGTCAGTGTCTTGGGGGCAACTGGCGGGGCTGATATTCAAGATGCAATTGATGTGGCAGGTAATGGAGCTACGATTAATATTTCTGCGGGAATTTATAGTCCGGCGTCGACAATTACGGTTTCCCAATCTGTAACCATTCAAGGACCTCAAGCGGGCGTTGATCCCCGCCCTGGAAGTGGTTCAACCCGAGATCACACCGATGCGACAACTGAAGCCATTATCGATGGTGGCGGCGCACTAAGTCGCATCTTTTTGATTGATGCAGACAACGTCACTCTGGATGGACTTGTTATTACAAACGGAACCGGTGATCTTATTCGCAGCAGCAATGGTGTGAGTCAAGCGGTTGTTCAATACAATATCATCCATAACTCCTCCGGAGATGAAGGAGTTCAACTTGCCCAAACCAGTAACTCATCGATCCAGTACAACTACATCTTTGATACTGCTGGTGATGGTGCCAATTTTGCCGAGTCATCAAATGGTAATATTAGTTTTAACGAATTGAATAACATTCGTAGTGTAAACGGAGCCATTTATGTCTACGATTCCGAAGCAATTACCATCGAAGGAAATCTGCTCGATTTAGATCATCTGAATCTAAATGACGGGATCAAAGTCATCGACGATATTGGTGCAGATACTACTACAACTTACATCATTAATAATGTGGTCATCGATTCATTGCAGGATGGAATTAATGTAGATCGATCTAATGTTGTCATCAGTGGAAACGATATCAGCGGAAGCACGAGTGAGAATGGCGTGATCTATGTGAGTGGAACTGCAGATAACGTCCAGATTACAAATAATTCGATCCACGATAACCTGGCGTCTGTCACAGCTGGCCAAACTAACTATGCAATCCGAATTGGTAAAGCTGTTACCAATCTTCCCACAAACGTGGTGATACGTGACAACAGTATTGTGAATAACGAAGCATTGATTTTCTTCCAGCAGGATTCCCAGACGAATCTCGATGCAAATCGAAACTGGTGGGGTACGGCCGATTATACCGTAATCGCCGCGGGAATTGTAGGTGTGGTTGATGGCTTAGGACAGACCAACGGACAGATTGACTTCTCGACAATATTAACTAGCGGTACTGACACCGATGGCACTGCACCTGGTTTCCAACCAGATACGTCTGACTTAATTGTGCATGCACTGGGGGGAGAACCGAGTACTGGAAACAGAATTCAAAATGCAATCGATCAAGTGGATGATGGCGGTACTATTGAAATTCAACCAGGGACTTATATTGGCGATATTACCGTTGGACGTGGAATTACTCTTAGTGGAACGCCTGACATTCAGGGAACGATAACTGTTACGGATGGTGCAACTCTTGCTCCGGGTTTCAGCCCTGGTATTATTTTGTCGAATGGATTGAATATTCTTGGCGAGACTTTTGAATTAAATAATATCAATCTCGGTAGTTTTACGCAGCTCGATGTTGGACCCGGTGAAGACCTGCGATATGTCGAATCGGTTCAGGGGGAAAATATTCTCTTCTGGAGAGGTTCTGCAGGAGAACTGCGACGGGCAACCTATACCTGGAACGGGACGAATTTAGTTTTGGGAGCGATCACCAGCCCCACAGGCCTGACTTCAGGTGACCACGCCAGCATCCTGAATCTTGGTGGCGGCGTCTTGGAAGGATATTTCCACCCGGGAGGCCCAAGTGCAACCGGACAATTTCATGCCATCAGTAATGACGGTGGTCAGACATGGATCAATGAAACCTTAATCACCTACCCCTTCTCGACTCCAGGAATCGGTTCCGATTCTGGAACGACCGGTGGTGGGGGAATTATTGAAATCAATGGCGAACGCCGTATCTATGCTCAAAACAATTTCGGCGATATTGTATTGTGGACAGCAGCAACGGGTAATAGTGGACCGCTTACGAACATCGGGGCGCTCATCGATGGTTCAACGGGCGATTTCCAGAACCAGTCTCCCAGTGGTGATGCCATTGGTCTCTCCTCCGGGCAAACACTCTATCTTTATGTCGATGGTGAAGGTTCAGAATCAACTTTGGGAGCCATTGGTGCGTTGATTGTAGATGCTTCTGGTTTGGTCATTACCAGTCAGATCGATAACTTCATCTCCGTATCAGATGCTGCTTTGACTTCAGCCGGTTTAACGAGCCTGGATGAGATGACAATTGGTGCTGTCCAAATTGTTAGCAACACGATTACCGGCGTATTGATGATCAATGGGGATAGCGTATCCAATGGTACTAACGAAGATCTATTTTACGCTCCGATTACGATCAGCACGAATACGATTCCACCAGGAAGCTTAGATATTGAAATCAATGGAACGACTCCTGGAACCGAACATGATCAGGTTGATGTGACGGGAACGGTTATGATTGGTGCCGGCGCGACATTGAATCTTTCTGGTAGTCACATTCCAATTTTTGGTGACTCGTTCACAATCATCAACAATGATGGCGTTGATCCCGTTGTAGGTGAGTTTAGTGGCTTACCTGACGATTCCGCTTTCGTGTTCAATGGAGTGACGCTCGTCATAGATTACAATGGCGGTGATGGAAACGATGTTGTACTTGTACAATCCATTGCCTCTTTACCTGAAGTTTTTGTTAATGACGACTTTACTGGCCCGAACGGGACCATCATTGTCGACGCTGATCCCAATACGGTTGGTAACCAGGCTGCCACGATTGGAATCAATGCCTTTGCTACGATTCAGGAAGGTGTCGATGCTGTCGCTATCGGCGGAACTGTCCATATTACCGATCAGACGGGAGATGCAGGAACGTATGCCGAAAACGTGACAATCACGAAAGACATTACTCTCCGCGGTACTTCTGGAGTTGACGGCGATGTCACCATAACACCTCCAGGAGGTGATGGGATTACGGTTTCCGCTGCGGCAACCTCCGCGACCATTGAAAACCTCACGGTGACCGGTACAACTGGAGTTGGAATATTACTATTAGGCCTGACAGGGGATGTCTTCTTAACCAACGTAACCTCGACTTTCAACGATATCGGAGTGGTGGCAAGTAACGTCAATAACTTCACCGACATTGATGGTACGTATCAAAGCAACAACAACGGTGGAATACTGGTAGAAGACATTACCAACAATGTCACACTAACTCGTACATTATTGGAAGACAATAACGCTGATGGAGATCCACAAGGAGAAGGCTTTACGGCACTTGCCAATCTCAATTTCAATTCGATCGGTGGTGACCTGCTTGTGGAAGGAGTGATAGCACGTGACTCTGATGGAACGGGAAGCGCTGCGGACCAATTAGCGGCTTTTATCGTAGGCGGAGTCGGTGGCAATGCCACGTTCCAGGACTCAACGGGCGTCGTTCAATCTGTTCTGGTGGAAGGGCATGCCTTTGACGGCATCATTTTACTTGGTGTTGCCGGGGATACCAATCTGACAAATGTGACATCTATCAATAATGGAACTGATCCATTTGGCCTAAGTGGTCCAGGTGGTGCTGGGGTAGCCATTGCTTTTTCCGGATCAATAACTGATACGAACGGAAACTATTCCGGAAACACGAATGATGGTTTTACAGTCTTTGATATAACCGGTGATGTGAGGCTCAATCGTACGACGTTAGAAGACAATAATGCTGATGACTTCGGGCCAGGGGCCGGTTTCTCTGGTGGAAACATCGATGGAAACTTTATCGCGGAAGGTGTAACAATCCGAGACACGGATGGAGCAGGAACGGCTGCATCTCAAACAGACGGGGTTGTTATTAATGGAATCTCAGGTAATATCACGTTTCAGGATTCAACGGGTGTCGTTCAATCTGTGACAATCGAAGGCCACGACGAATTCGGTGTGTATGTGGAAGCGTTTACAGATCCTGCAAGCGTAGTCACATTCACCAATGGAACTTATTCCAATAACGCAGAGGATGGTATTCACATTGACTTCGTTGATGGCTCAGCCACTTTCACTAATGTGACTGTCGAAAACAATGGGGGCGACGGATTACAGCTATTCGAAATATTCGGTAATGTTGATATCAATGGTGGCTCTTTCAGTAGCAATCATGAAAATGGAATCGAAATTGAAGATACTTTCGATGTTACCTTGACCAATGTGACTTCAGGCAGCAACCTGCATGCGGGAATCGAAGTCACTTTTGTCGATTCTTTTTCTGATACCGATGGGACTTATCAGGCCAACGAAGATGCTGGAATTCATCTGTTTGATATTCTTGGTAACGTCGACCTGACTCGCACCATCTTAGAAGATAACAATGCCGATGATGGGGACTTTGGAGATGGATTCACCGCTGTCCCAGATTTTGAATCTGTTGCCATTGGTGGTGATCTGACAATCAATGGCCTCACTGCCCGCAGTACGAACCCCGGTATCACACATCAGACAGCTGGTGTTTATGTGGAAGGTGTTGATGGTTCGGTCGTCATCGATGGTTCTACAGACGCTATCACTATCAGTGGAAACGAAGAGGAAGGCATTAGCCTGATCGATGTTAACGGAGATGTAACGCTGACTGATGTGTCTCTCACAGGAAATACTTTAAACAGCTTTGTCGGTGGCGCATTGGTATTGAATATCGATACCACCACTGGCAATACGGTTGACCATGTTGAGATCAACACACTAGCGCTCGGAGGCGAAGATCATCTGCAACACACCCGCGGAGGGACAGTTCAAGATATTATCGAGACTGCTAACATCGGCACACTTGATATTGATTTTGATGCAGGAGACGACACCGTTACCGTTGTCCCGCATTCTACCACCATTATCGATCTCAATGGTGGTGACCCCACAGCGCTCCCAGGAGATGGTTTGACTTATGTCACTCCAGTAGGAGAAACAGCAACACTTACTCCAGCGGGTAGTGATGGTGGCACGATTGCTTCCACTGGTGGATTTGCAGATGTTGTGTTTGATGAATTCGAAAGTCTGACTCTGGATGGTCCTGTTGTGGTAAATGGAACTGGGAATGACGACGTGCTCACAATTACTGCTACCAGCGCCAATTCCGGCAGCTTTCAAATTGTTACCGATGGAACGCCAGGTCCGGTCTTCAATTTTTCTGATCTGACACAATTCACTTTCAACGGTCTGGTTGGAGATGACACACTACGTATTATCAATCCCGGTGGTAGTTTGTTTGATCCCATCGACGGCATCATCTTCAATGGGGGGACCGGTGGCGAAGATGGAGCCGGTGATACGCTTGAAATTTTGGATGGTACGGCAACGACGGTAGAGTATCGCTTCGTAAACAATAGCGATGGTAGTGTACTCTATGATGGTGAAGGCACAGCGACTATTTCCTATACTGGTTTGGAACCGATTACTTCTACTATCACAAACGACAATGTTATTCTGACCTATAGTGGTGCCAACGATTTTATTGAGGTCTTCGATGCAGGTGGCGGCCAAACGAATGTTGACTCAACTTTCGGTGAGAGTGTTACTTTCATTAACCCCACGACAACATTTAGGATTAATTCTGGTGATGGTAATGATTCGATCCAAGTCCATTCACTGGGCACAGGTTTTGCTGCTGACATTTTTATTGATGGACAAGCCGATAGTGACTCGGTGGGATTGGTTACTGGTCTTGATCTGGGGAGTGGAAACACTACCGTGGAAGCTGACATCGTCAACCTGCTCGGGCCAGTCACCACAACTGGGAATGTGATTATTGATGCTGAGAATAGCATTGGGTCTGCTACGTTTGGTAGTATTTCTGCCGGCAGCGGTAATATCGATTTAACAGCAGGCAATAATATCTTTTTGGGTCAGCTATCCACCACTGGAAATGTAACAGTCACGGCTGTCACAGGATTGATCAGCGATGCCAACACTGGGGCCAACAATATTACGGCGGGTTCGGTTGCTTTACGAGCTTTCACAGGTATCGGCACCGGCGATGAGATCGAAACTGCAGTCGATACTCTGGCGGCGGCATCCCCTGATGGCAATATTGAAATCAGCAATACGGGTGCTTTGGAAATTGGTACCGTCGATGGTCTGGTAGGTGTCAGTGCTGGTGCGGGATCGGTGAATGTTTCCGCTGCCAGTCCCTTAACGGTCGCCGCCAATGTGACGGGGGCATTACCAGTCACTCTGACCGCCGGTGATTCCGCAGGAGCCGGTGATGACCTGACTGTTAACGCTGGCGTGACCGTCGAATCAACGGGAGCCAATGTGGTTCTGAATGCCGGTGATGATTTCCTGCTCTCGCTGGGTGGCGAAGTGATCGCGAACACCACAATTGAAATCAACGTTGATCCCAGTGGTGGTGACCCGGATCCCGTCGGTGCCACGGTCGACCTGCTGGGCAATGTCGACGCCACACAGACAACCATCAACGGTGGTGACGACGCGGATATCTTCAACATTCTGCCCACCGCGGGTTCACCGATTACGGTGAACGGTGGCGATCCCATATTACCGGGACCCGGTGATGTACTCAACCTCGACTTCAGCGGTCTGGCCAATGCACCATTCCTCACACTGGGGGCGACCCCCGGTTCGGGTTCCTTCGGATTTATTGCTCCGGACCTTGAACAGACTGTGGATTTCACCAGCATCGAAAACGTCAACAGCGGTGGTGTTCCTTTCCACCTGGTCCTGGACATGGCAGCTTCCGGCTTTGAAGACGCGGCTGCCGACACGATTGACGTACAACTGGATGCCGCAGGCACCAATCTGTTGATCGACGTCAACGCCAGCAATATCTTCTCTGGAGCGGCCGCCGACATTCTGTCGTTCACCGTGATCGGATCGAATGACGATGAAACACTCAACATCAACGAATCACCGGGTGGTCTGCCCCTGTTCCAGGCCGCCGCACCTGCGATTCCCGGCTCAAACGGTTCGCATCTGAACAATGCTGCCGATACGTTGCTGGAAGATCAGTTCAATCCGACCACCTACGATGCCGATGACATCACGATTCACTACGATGGGGGTGATGGTACTGATGCCATCAACGTCAATTTCGCAACCGCGCACAATGCGGCCTACTTCTCGGACAACATTGACAGTCTGGGCAGTGGTAACATCGTCGCAGCGACCCCACTGGGAACCGATATTGATCTGGGTCTCTCCTTTGGTGCTGTGGAAGGTGTGGGCATCAACGGCGCCGGTGGTGGCTTGCGGGTCGATGCTTCATCGACTCCCTTGACCACAACCGTGAATATCGATGATGACGGTGTCGCGGGAGACGGTGTTTCCCAGATCACGGCTAACGGCGGTTTTACCAATATGGTCTTCAGCGGCTTCCAGGGACTGCAGGTGGTCTCCGGTACGGGGGCAGAACTGATCGACCTGATCGCATTGGACTCTGCGACCACCCTCACCCAGATTGAGCTGGATGCCGATGATGTGTTTGCCGCCGATGATACGGCCAACGACACGATCCGTGTGCGGACGACTCCACCAGGAACGGTGACTGATATCAACATTCTGGCTGGCCTGGGTGATGACCTGATTCAGATGTTTAGTAATCTGGACTCTGTCAACAACATCCACGCTGCTATCACCGTCGACGGGGAAGGTGGCAATGACACACTGACGGTCATCGATTCGGGCGATGGCACAGGGGACACGTTTGAAGTCACTTCGACCACTGTCGATGGCCTGAGTGGTACACCAGGTTCGACCGATGTCACGTTTGCGAACATCGATGACTTGAACGTGACCGGGACCGGCGGCAATGATACAATCAACGTCAATCTGACCACACAGGAAGACTTGAACAATGTGACAATCAACGGCTTTGGCGGCGATGATGATTTCTTTCTCCAGAACAGCACGCCTGCCGGCGTTGATACGCGCCTGAACGGGGATGCCGGGGAAGACAACTTTATCTTCCTGGCCAGCAATGTACTCAATGGATTCATCGACGGAGGTGGCGATCTCGACCTGCTCGACTACAGCGGTTATACACCGGTCGTGCATGTGGCCTTGTCCGGTCTGGGTACGATTGACGGCTTCCAGGGCCGCGAAAACAACGGCAGCATCCTGGGTACCGGTGTTGCCAGCCTCGGCTTTGACAATATCGACGATGTGGAAGGTACCGCGGGTGTGGATACACTGCAGGGTCCCGACCTGAATAACTACTGGGGCATTACCGGTAACGACGAAGGTTTCCTGATTGCCGATCGTCCCAATCTGATGAACGGTCGTCCGACCACAGCCGGAGATGCGATCGCCACACCACCCGAACAGCGAATTGACTTCACTATGTTCGAAAACCTGATCGGTGGTAACCAGCAGGATCGCTTCGATGTAAGTGATGGCGCTGGTCTTACCGGTACGCTCGACGGGGCCCTCGGTAACGACAGCCTGGACTACCGCGACTTTACAACCGGCGTCACCGTCGACCTGTTTGCCGGTACTGCCACCAACATTGGTGGTGGCCTGGTGGCCGGCACCGGTGGTGGCGATGACGACAACAGCATCGAAAACGTGTTCGGTGGTGATGGCAACGACAATATCACTGGCGACAACGACAACAACATCCTCGGTGATGGCTTCGGCAACGACAACCTGGACGGCGGCGGTAACGGCGTCGGCAGTGAAAACGGGGGCAACGATGTCTTCCTGATGGAACCGGGGGCTGGCGGTAGCCAGGATGTGATTACCGACATCCACGGTAACGACACGATCGACTTCCGCTTCGCCAGCCAGGGCATTATCTTTGATGTCGACATCATCAACACCCCACAGGATGTCTTCGGTGGCAACACCATCGAACTAAGACAGATTCAACCTCAGCAGCCCGACACGAACCCCAGCTTCATGGAAAACATCGTGGGCAGTGAGTTCAACGATATCATCTTCATTGATCCGCTCTCCCAGGACGGCAACTTCCCGATCGACGGACCTCCGGTGCTGCGTTCGGCTGACGGCCGCGGGGGCATTGATGTACTCGACTTCGACGCCAAAGGCCAGGAAGTGATCGACACCGGTTTCTCCCTGACCGCCGACGGGGTGGGCACCGTGCAATACCTGAACTTTGAAAACGTACGGCCCTTCGAAGACACCCCCGCCTTCATCGTCGATGACGGTGACCTCGGCTTCTCACTCGGGGGCGACTGGCCCTTCCATCCGGGGGGTACGGCCGCGATTACGAATGGTATCGGTTTTGGAGATGACGTGCATTCGGTACGTGAGGAATCTCCGATCGGCAACGGACCCGCGCAGGCCTTCTGGGAATTCTACGGTTTGACACCGGGTGACTACCGGATTTCGGTCACCTGGCCTGTTTCCACCAATCCGACGGTCATCGGACAGGCGGCCACGGATGCCCCGTATACGATCTTCGACGGCGCCCGCACCGACATCGGCACCGCCGCCGTCGATCTGGGAACCATCGATCTCAACCAGCAACTCGAGCCGGATGACTTCACCGCCGATGGCACGGTCTGGGAAAACCTGGGTGTATTTACAATCAACAGCCGGACGTTGACCGTCATGCTGACCAATCTGGCCAATGGCCGCATCACCGCCGATGCAATCCGCATCGAACGTGTCTCTGCCGGACCCGAGATCGAACTACGCGATATCACCGATGCACCGGTCCCGCCGACGATCATCATGGACGGTCATCAGGGGGGCATCAACTTCGGTGCCACCGAACTGTTGACCGATGCGGTCCGCACCTTTGAAATCACGAACCAGGGTAGTGCACCGCTGAATATCAGCAACATTGTGGTGCCAGCCGGCTTCACAACCAACCTGGTCAATCAGGCGATTGCTCCCGGTAATACGATTCAGTTCACACTGACCATGGATTCGAATACCTTCGGCGACCGTTCGGGGATCTTCTCCTTTACCACCGATGATGTGGATGAAGAGACCTTCAACATCCTGTTACAGGGTTCGGTTTCGAATGTGATCATCATCGATGACGGGGATACCGATTTCTCCGCCACAGCCGGTTTTGTGAGCTTCCCGGATGCGGTCAATAACGGGGCCGGTGGGTTTGAAGGCGATGTTTCCGGTGCGGTCCCCAATCAACCGGGCAGTACACCGCAACCGGGGGCGGAAACGGCAACCTGGACCTTTACCGGTCTGGCCGATGGAAACTACCGGGTCTCCACCACCTGGTCGACCACACCAACGGCCACCAACCGTGTGGATGATGCACCTTTCACTCTGAACGGAGGGGGTCCGATCGACGTGGATCAGACCGTTGCCCCGTCGAGCTTTGTCGACGCCAACGGTGTGCAATGGTTCGATCTGGATGTCTCCTTCTCCGTGATCGGCGGGACACTGACTGTGGAACTGACCAACGATGCCAACAGTTTCCCCCGCGACCACTTCACGCTCTCCAACGGTGTGATTGCCGATGCGGTCCGCATCGAATATCTGCCGGAACCTGATATTCAGGTGACCGTGGACGGGGACGTCGTGGAAGACGACACCGGCGTGGTCGACTTCGGCAGCACCCTGCCGGGCATTCCGATCATCAAGACCTTTACCGTGACGAACCTGTCAGCCGATCCCGTGGATGTTACCGGCCTGATCGAGTTTCCGCCCGGCTTCAGCATTGATCCGACCTCCCCCTTTGGAACCGACACCACACCGGTGACGCTCAATGGCGGGTCTTCGGTGACCTTTACCATCCAGTTTGACGGGGGCACCACAGGTTCGACCTTCGGTCAGATCTCCTTCACAACCGGTGATGAAGACGAAAATCCTTATAACTTCACCGTAATGGGGGAAGCGAGGCCGATGACGGTCGAGATCACCGATGCGGAATTCTCGACGGTGGGCAGCTGGACTGGACACACACCGGGTGTTGTGGGCGATCCGGAGTTTCTGTATGCGGGCGACTTCTTCCAGGGAGGCACAGGCGCCAATGCGGCGACCTGGACCTTCGATGTGGAACCGGGCCGTTATCAGGTGGTAGCGAACTGGTACGTGAATCCCAACATTACCACCAATGGGGTGGGGGCTGCTTCGAATGCTCCCTATACGATCTTTGATAACGGTGCGACTGTGACCACGGTCGCTGTAGACCAGCGGACGAGCAGCGATGACTTCCTGGATGACGGAATCCTCTGGGAGTTCATCGGCGATCCGGTGCAGATCACCAGTAACACGCTGAGTGTGCAACTGAGCGATAATGCGGACGGCATCGTGTATGCGGATCAAATCCGAATTTACCGTGTCGTGGATCCGGTGATCGTTGTGGAAGTCGGCAGTGGTCTGGACACACAGGAAGTCGCAGACGGGGGCGCCGTTGATTTTGAAGAAACGATTGTGGGGGCTCCGGTCATCCGCACCTTTACGATTACGAACTTTGGTGAACGCAACATGGCTCTGGGACCGATCAATATCCCAGCCGGCTTCAGCATGGTGGCCCCTCCGGGTAATACCAATCTGCCTCCGGGTGCTTCCACGACCTTCAGTCTGCAGATGAACGCCGCCACGTCGGGCAGCTTTAGTGGTATGGTCTCCTTTGGCGTGGATTCGACCGATGCGAATCCGTTTAACTTTATGGTTTCCGGATCGGCTTCGGCTTCGATGATTGTGGACAACGGCGACTTGGATTACACCAACACGGGTGATCCCTGGGAGACCAGAACTGCCCAGGTGGCCTACATCGACTACTTCCAGGATGACCAGGACTTACTGATTGGCGGCGATTTGCCGGGTGTCAATACAGCGACCTGGCAGTTCACCAATCTGGGCGCGGGCACCTATCAGGTTGCCAGCCACTGGTTCCAGCACAGTAATCTGGCTCCGAATGCCCAGATCACGATCTCAGGGATTGTCGGTGGTCCGATTACGGTCAGCCTGGATCAGCGGTTTGCTCCGAATGACTTCAGTGCCGACGGCACGAACTGGGAAGAACTGGGCAACTTCCAGGTTGCCGCCGGTGGGACCCTGACGGTCACCATGAGCGATGATGGGGCGACGGGCCATCTGGCCGCGGACGCCATGCGACTGGAATTGATTCCCGTCGGTCTGACCGCTCCGGAAATTGAAGTGCGGGCCGGTGCCACGAATCTGACCAGTGGTGCCAGCAGTGTGGACCTGGGCACTTCCAACTTCGGTAGTTCGTTGTTCCAGACATTTACGATTACGAATACCGGAACCGCGACACTGAATTTAGGAGCCATCACTCCGCCTGCCGGTTTTGTGGTTTCGACGGCGCTGGGCACCACGGCTCTGGCCGCCGGTCAGTCGACGACGTTTGAACTGGAGTTCAATGGAGCGACTTCGACATCGGGTGCCTTGACCATTGCCAACGATGATGCGGATGAGAATCCCTTCAGCTTTACTGTCTCGGCGACTGCGGTCAATTCACTGATCATTGACGATGGTGATGCCGGCTTCACGAGCGGGGGCGACTACTTCGCATCGGGGGCTGTGGCATACCGTGGTTTTGATTCTCAGAAAATGAATATCGGGCAGACCGGTACGGCAAGTTGGAACTTCACCGGTCTGGTGGCCGGCACGTATCAGGTCTCAGCGACCTGGGACGGTCATCCACTGCGTGACACGGGTGTGGACTATGACGTGACCAGTTCGGGAGTCGGTGGCGGAGCGATTGCCATCAATCAGCGTATCGACCCGAATGACTTTAACGCCGAGGGTTCAAACTGGGAGATCCTGGGAACCGTGACCATCGGTGCCGGTGGTTCGATTACCGTGACCCTGAACGATACGGCCGTGGATGGTTCGATTCTGGCCGATGCGATTCGCATTGAACGCACGGGACCGCTTCAGGCCACCAGTAGTGTGGCCAACTCGGGAGCCCCTGTGCTGACGCAGGCCGATTTGAATTCGGTACGTGATGCGGCGTTGAGCTACTGGACGGCTACCGGGATTTCCGCAGCTGAGTTAGAGCGGCTGCAATCAATCAGTTTTGTGCTGGCCGATCTGCCGGACACGATGCTGGGGGGTGCCACGAGTACGACCATCATGATCGACATCAATGCCGCCGGTCATGGCTGGTTCGTGGATGACACACCCTTTGATCACAGTGAGTTCACAGAGGACGCCAATGGCGGTCTGACTGCGAACGAAGAGAGTGATGCCTTTGGTCGCATGGACCTGTTGACTGTGGTATTACACGAATTCGGTCACACCCTGGGTTATGCCGACCTGGATGCGGACGAAGCGGGTCACGACCTGATGAGTGAATCCCTGGGTGAGTCACTCAGACGCCTGCCCGTGATCGAAGAAGCGGCAGACACGTCCGACGTGGATGACTTCTTCAGTTCGATTGTCGATGGAGACAATCCGCTGTTGAACTAGTCGTCTGACTGAGAAAAACTTCAGCCCTCTCGAACTTCGGTTTGAGGGGGCTTTTTTTGTGGAATGGAAGTAGTTCGAGCGAATTTCGAAAGCAAACGAAGTGGCTGCTATGACACCTGGTAAAATGATTTTCAGCTGATACTTTCTTTCAGTTTCTGTTTTCTTTTTACACTCAGATCATTCCAGTGTTGATCATGAAGTGCTCCCTCAAATGAGTACAAGTAATAACAGACAGGTAGAGTTTCATTAGGATACTTTGCTTTGAGCTTTTTGTGTGCTTGTATTGCACCCACTTTTCGTAGCTCCGCCTCAGAAGAAATCCCGATTTCATTAAGACGTTCAGCAAGTTTCTTTCCTATATTTTTTAGATCAGTGAGCGGTCGATTTTGTGTCATGGTTCTGCTGAGATCCCTTTGTGTGTTCTGATACCGTGGCAACATGGGATAGATTTGATTTGGAATTCATAAAGAGTAATGATCTACCCTGCCCTTGTTAAAATGTATTTCTCATTCATTTAATGACGGCTAAAGATGCAAAGAATGAAGGAAAAGACGTACCTCGTGACGATTTTTTAAGCCAGACGTTCATAGGTTTCAATTGAAAACTTGGTGCCTTCAGCTTCAAATACGGGTTTTGACTGTTCCATGATATCTGCCCAGGCGTCACTTGCCATGCATGAATCATGATTCGATTTAGATTCCCATTCCCAATACATCATTGTTACATTTGATTCATGAGCTTGGTGAAATCGAATGGAAATGAAACCGGGCTGCTGTTTGGCAATCGGGACCATCTGTAATCCGATATTGTGAATTTCTTCTTTCAGTGAATCAGGATATTTTACTTTTGAAATAGCAACAAAACTCATGGCCTAATATCCCCTGATGAGTACTCAATATGTCTGAAATTCAACTTTACAGATGTAATATAGTAATGCTCGGAATTGATTGCTTTATCACATAGGTAAGGTAAGTTAACAACAATGATAACGAGGTGGAAAATCCAACTTCAAGCATTGTTTGCAATGATCTCAAAATAGGTGTTGTTGATTAGAAAATCTAAGTAAGTTTACTGGATTATAATGTTCGGGAACTGCTTAGAGCGAGTGCTTTGCCAGCCAAGAATCAATAACCAGAGAGACCAGATAAGATAGGTTCCGCTCAAACCTAATACAGTAATCACGATTTTTGCCTTGGGACTAGGGGTTAGTAAGATAAACGTTGTTAAAAGAATGGCTGTTATGAGGAACGCACTCCCAAATTTTCTACGGCCCTTTTCGATTACCGGAGAGTTTCGAGTCAAGATTCGTGGACCAAAACAAAATGTGGTCCACATCGCGAACATGCCGATTTGAAGTGCATTACTTCCTGGACCATTTCCCAATAGAGTCCATTCAACCATCAATCCGAAAAAACCAGCGGCGATATAGTGCAGAATATCCCCTCTCCACTTTGAAGAAATGAAGTGGTCAACCAGTTTACTTCCAGCATACGATATCGTCATAATTACTGGATAGGCAAAAAGTGCTATCTTGAATGCGGGAGGATTGACTCCAGCGACCAATTTCAATTCGGCTTCAGTGAAGAGACCTAATACGAGACCTGTTAAAAGAAATTGAAAGTAGCCCTTCATTGTTTCTCCTGATCGATCAAATTAATGTGTCAATCACATTTCTATTTGATATTCGTACGAGAATCTGATTTCTTGGAACTAAATAATCATGATTCAAGAATAGGAGCAATTAATCAGGCCCTTCGAAAACAGTAAGAAAACGAAGTTGGTTTCTTGATTGCCAATTATGATTGATTGTTCAATCTCTACAAAGCAAAGTGGTAAACATAGAACTGATCGTCTTGCTTCCAGCCAGCCGACTGGTATAGAGCTTGAGCAGACTTGTTGGTTATCTCTGTAGACAATGTGAGACGAACTGCATTTAAGGATTTGGCATAATCAACGGCTGCTGATAGCAGCCGGGTACCAACTCCTTTTCGACGTCCTTCAGTCGTGACGAAGAGATCGTTGAGAATAAATATTCTGGCCAGTGAAACCGAGGAAAAACTTGGGTAGAGCTGAGTGAAACCAACCGGTGTATCAGCATCAAAGGCGCTGAATAATACGGACTCTCCATGATTGAAACGTGCAGAGAGAAATTTACTTACAGCTCCAAGATCACTTGAGCGTCCATAAAACTGGCGGTAACTGTCAAATAAAGGTACAAGTTCATCAATATCGGTTAGAACGGCCTGTCTGACAGTAATCTTGTTCATGGCACACATCGGAGTCAGTTAACAGAGTCTTTTGTAACATCTCTAGATGCAAAATAGTCTCTGTTTTTGCAATTGTCTATGTACTGACAGAATGTATTAACCAGTTTTGTGATCTAATGTGAGCAATCAGTTTATGAATTGACATAAAAGAACAGGTTCATTTACACCCTTTTAGACTTTAAATTACTACTGACCAATGCAATACAATTCAGTTCCAGTCCGAATAAGAATAGTTTGGTCAACAGCTGCAGTTCCATAAACAGTGGGCCCTAATTGAGGATAACCCCCTGATCGGGGTTTTTCTGAATTTGTTTTCTCTTTTGCAGGAGACGATTTTTCATCGGGATTAGAGAAAATCGCGTTTGATGCAAGAATGTCAAATTCGGGGCCTTTCTGGATTACATCAGTCAGTCCTTTTTTCGTGAAAAAATAGATGTAATCCCCGGCTCCGAGAGGTGAACTCCAGCAGGGACCAGCGAGTCGTTGTGCATAGTGTTGCTCGCCAGATTCCAAATCGAGACAGTATACGACGCCCACTTTATTGACGAAGTAAGCACAGCCTTCATACGCCAAAGGAGTACAATAATAAGAGACCGCTTTTTTGGCTTTCCAGAGAACTTTGTACCCCGGTATTCCATCGACCGTGACAAGTTTCAAACAGCAGTTCGAAGCACTCGCTTTTTCTGCATTCGGATTTCTGCGGCTCATTGCAGCGCCAATTAAAATATAATTGCCAAAGACTGATGCAGAAGGAATGGTGTTTCCACTGAGGCCAGAATGAGTCCACATTAATTTTCCTGTGTTTCCGTGATAGCCTTTTACAGTTCCCCGAGAACTGACGATCACTTCCGGGGTTCCTTGACGATCTGCAATCACTGGTGAAGTCCAGGCGACGCCCGATTCTCGATCTGTTTTCCAAACCGTTTCGCCCGTCTTCTTGTCTAGCGCCAGTAAATAAGAAGGTCCATCATGTGCAGTCAGTACGATGACATGGTTCTTTGTCTGTGCGAGAGAATTGCCAATGCCATGATTACTGATGAATTTGCCGTAGTCTTTCACTAAAGAACGACGCCAAAGTTCCGAACCCGAATGTGCGTAAGCCACAACATCTCCACTTTCAAAGAAGGTATAAACTCTCTTTTCATCTATGACGGGTGTCGGGGCAGCACGAGAAACCATCGAAGACGATTTTTTAGTTTGGCTGGCGTTGAACTCTTTCGACCAAATGGGGCTTCCGTTAGAAATATCGAAAGCATGCACCAGGCATGTTTCCTGCTGGGGACCTTCAATCGAAGTTACATAAACTTGGTTTCCCCAAATGACAGGTGAAGATTGTCCGTAACCGGGGATTGTCTGTTTCCAGCGTATGCCTTTTTGGGGTGACCATTTTAATGGTAGCTTGCTTGCTTTAGAGATATTGGATCCGTTACCACGGAAACCAGACCAGTTTTCAGCACTCTCTAATTGTGAACTGAGCAGACCAAAAAAAAGAGTCAGTACGAGCTTCAGATTAGTGTTAAACACGATTCAATTCCTTCATTCGATGTTGAATGCGAATGGCCAATATGTAATGTATGCAATTCTAATTGTTGATAGAACAACGATCTAAAAAACGGAGAAAACGTTCCTATTTTTTCAGGAAGCTCGAAAATCGGTCGACGTTTAGTTTGGACGATGAGTGTTCTTGGACGGACTGAAGTGAATTGAGTTTTTTAAGACAAATTTCATGACGAGAGTCATCTCCTGCCAAGGAAAATATGCGGATTAGTTTTTGCAGACAATCAGCACAATGAATTTCGTTAAGCACCGATTTCTGAATTGCTTTGACTACAAGATAAGCTTCTTCACTTTGTCCTATTTGTTCTAACAAGTTACCCAGAGCAATCCGATAGTGTCGCTGCTCAGGATCAATATCGATGACCTTTCGGAGCACGTTAGCGACATGTTCTCTGGGATAGCCCATTTTCCCCATAAAATAAGCAACCCCAAACCACGACTCTGCACACTCCGGATCGAGCTCAACAGCTTTTCTGCATGCTTCCAATGCCAAGTGAGTCAGGTCAGGATATTGTCCCAGATATGAAGAGATTGCCGATAATAAAGTTTCTGGGATATCTTTTCTTTGTAATAAGATTGAAAAAACCGACCTTGCCAGTGAATGCTTTCCCGTTTCCCGATAATTTTTAGCCAGTACATACTGGCCTGAGGCAGAAATCGGAATTAATGTTGTGGCAGCTTCAAGCGAGTTGATTGATGATTTATGCCAGTGTATTGCGTCCTCAATCAAACCCTTCAATTCCCAGGCTTTGCCATATTCGGGATTGACTTTCAACAGTTGAGTCAGCTCTTCCAGTGATTGATAGTGTAAACTCTGTTTAAAAAGAGAGATTGCTTTTTGCAATGTTTTTTGTGCGTCCATGGCTCATTCACTCAGAGAAAAGAGTTTCATTGTTGATCCGAAAACGAGGAGAGACAAGAGCTCCTGGAAATGGGGCGTCTCCTAAGTAGAACTCTTGTCTCTTCAAGCGGAAATTCACACTTAATTCAATTTGACTTGCTCAATCGATTTGAGATGTCCTTTACGGGAAGCACCACCGATGGCGATTAAGCCGCCGTTGCCATCGGGGAGCAAGCGGTGGAAAAACCGGGGAGTGGCAAGAGAACTTACTTTTTTCCATTTCTGATTTTTCTGATCGAGCTGATAGACTCCACCGTCCATAACACTGACATAGAGATTTTCATCGATACTCCAGGCAGTCGTCCCGAATCCATTCATCGTACTACCTGGAATTTCCGGTCCTTTGGACCAATTACCGGTTTCAGGAGAGTAAATGTCGACTTCATGACTGATATCTCCACCAGAGTCGATTCCCCCCATGACGTAAATCTTTCCCTGATGTGCGGCTGCAGACAGGGCACGTCTCTGGAATGGTTGTTTGATGGCTTTCCACTGTGGATTCTCTGCTGAAGCATCAAGCACTACCATATCTTCCTGCCAGATCGAATCGATGCCATTCTGCATAGTCCAACCACCGACGACATACAAGTGATCTCCTAAAAATACAGAATCATGGGAAGATCGGCCTGTAGGCATTGATGGAATTGTTTCCCAGGTTTTCTTTTCTGGCGAATAGCGTTCGACAGTGGGAAGAGAGTTCATCTTGGACTCTTCTTTTTTCTTGTTTGTGACAGAGAGGCCTCCGACGCGATAAACACTGTCGCCATGTGGCGCCATCGCTAAACCTTGCAGAGGGGTTTTCAAAGGCAGTGATTCCCATCCTTTGGGGTGTTTGAGGTTCAGACGTTGGAATTTTTGTGAAAGATTTTCTGCACTATGTTGATGGGCGCGTCCGATGTGGCCACTATAGACATAAAGATAGTCACCACTGACGGCTGCTCCGAAACTTGAAATGGCATCGGGAAGCTGAGGAAACTTGCTCTTCTCAGCAGGCGTCGATTTTGTGGCAGCCGTTTTGTTGCTCTTTGACAGCGAAACATATGGTAGTGTCAGTGTGGAGTAGTGCCTGACACTATCGTACTTGTCACCGTTATGCTCGCCTTTTTTCTGTTCAGTATGTTTTGCTCTGATCGAGTAGATACCGTTGGAGAGCTTGGTCTGAAATTGGCCCTCAGCGTTAGTGGCTGCTGTAACAGATTCACTGCTGGTTTTGGGACCAATGATTTTGAGTTCGGCATCTGCCAGTGGTTTGCCGTTCCAGTTGACTTGAAGTGTGACTTCTTCTCCTTTTAAGACCGGTACAATTTCCAACGGTAATTCCTTTGAGCAGGAAATTTTATTCCAGACTCCCTGGCTTTTTTGTGGAAAAGCTTTGGCGTAGTACTTCAAGAGGAATTGACTATCGCCACGAGAAATGACGCCATAGATATGATCCAGGCCATAGGCTGCTTTCCCCGCTCCTTTGGGATTAGGAGTAATGAATAGGGAATCATCACCTTCGGTCAGGGAATAGGTTTGCAGTTTGCCATTGGGGCTTTTTTCCCAGACTTTGATTTTGGTGAGCCGTTTCAGTAAGTCGGGATCATCTGGCTCGGCGGCCTCACCGAAATAGAGCTGTACTTTGGCGGCATTATTTTTGCCTTCCGCTTGCGGTAAGAGCCAGAGGAAGTGTGCCTCGGCCTGATTGGATACGAATAACGCCAACAGACAGGCGACTGTAGTCATCCATTGAAATGGTCTCATAATCATACTCTTGTTTTAAGGTTTATGGTTGAACTGAATTTACTTTGTTTGCGAGATTGACGTGGGAGTGAGTAAACGATGGTTTGACAGCTTGATCGAACCGACGTTTCTATCAAAGTTCTCACTGCATTCCACAGTCAACATTGTTTCCGGCAAATCAAAATGACCTATTCTTATAAAAGCAAAGGTATTACTGCGATTGGACGTAATCGCACCGGTCTTAGGGTTACGATAAGTCACTGAAGTATCGCGAGGCAGAACCGAGCCCTCTTTAGTGCGCCAGACATCGAGTGTGGAAATTGTGAACCATGATTTTGGGGAACGCCGATGGACTTCGGTCATGACATCGTCATTTAAGCGAAAGGAAACGTGCTTACCATCGATATTCACTAAGCGGCCGAGTGGATGATCTATTTGATCATCCGCAAAAGTGGCGGGGATCGGTTTCTGCAGGCGGTACTTGCGATGGCCGATGACGGATTTCAGTTTCGGCAGACTCCATTCCAGTAGTTGATCATCCTCCAGAGTGAGTTTGACTTGGAAATCTTGATCGGCTGTCAGTTTTCCCTGTGTCTTTTTACCGTTATAAAGCACAGTCACATCGGCACTGAATCCTGGGAAATCACGCCAGACGGCGCGAGCTTCTCTGGCTTTTTGATAGAGCTTTGTCGCCTCTGCTTTATTCGGTTTTGAAACCAGTTGAGATTCAACTTCAGCCGGTGTCCATTGTAGTGTCGCTGACAATGCCAGTAACACAATGAGCCCGGCTAAGCTCCACTGTTTCAGTTCTCTATGCAAAAATGATTTTAATCTCATGAAAATTCTCCGCGCGGTGAATGAACAAATTATGTTGCATCTATTTGGATTCGATCTTAAATTCGAATGTGTTTTTCCCGTCTTTTGTGATCATGGCCGTCAGTTTTGAGTTTTTGTTATAAGTAGCAGGAATTTCTATGCTTGCCGGGTCTCTAAATGGCTTGCCTTGTTTTTTTGCTTTTTCCTGAATTTCAATAAATTCCTCCATCTCGGGAATGGTTGGATAGATTTCCACTCGAGCTTTACCGACTACAGGTCCACCTTTTTGGGGAATTTGAAAAATGCCTTCACTTACGATCCCGGCAGATTTGATTTTTCCTTCAGGTGTTTCCGAAATAAAGAGAATTCGAGCACTCGTTAAGGGGTCTTCATCGTAATAGACAAGTCCTGAAACGCTGACACGTTCGCCGCGAGGATCTTCTTTTGTTCCGCTGCAACCGAGACAATTCAACAAAAGCAATCCGATTACAAAAATTTGTCTGGTGATATAGTTTGCGAATATTTGTTTCATTGATAGTTTGAAAATAAGGGTCATTTCAAAAATCCTCACATGGCTTTCGCAGAGGTACTTTTTATCTTTCAGCAAGAATATAAGTACTTCCGCAGACCATTCTAGATAATAGAGTTTACTAGTGTTGTGGAAAGATCATTAAAATTCACCGATGACTTCACCTCCAGATTTAGTAGCAAGCGCATCCAGGGTACCGGCATCAATATTTTCACTCACAAAGCGAACTGCGCCATCTCCTAACAGGAAGTGAGCACCACCGATATGGTCACTCCTCCAGGTGGAACGATTCGCACTAAGATTGACATTAAAGTCACCACCTGTGTGTCCTAAGGCAACTCCAGGATAACTTCCCCCCCATCGATGACTTCCCCAACGTGGTGTGCCTTGAACTGCAGGGTCACCTGGGCATGATGAAGAATGGCTTGACCATAAGTAGTCTTCAAGGCGGTAATTAAATTCACCGCACATGATCGTATTTGACAATCCATCTGTGACATCTCGAAAAAGCGTGGGCTTTACAGACGCATGATTTTGTCCAGGGAACATGCCATCTGGGTTACCAGATCGTCCATCATGAATTCCTGTCGATGCACCATAACTGGTCGGTCCGCCTCGTTCTGCACAGGATAAAAAAGGGACTGCTCGAGGAAGCACCATTGTAGGGCAGAGGTAAACGGTAATGGTTCGATTGAGTGCATCTAAATTTGCTGGATCCGTATAGTAGAGATCGAAATCATACAAGTTTTGTAAATTGGTCTGATCCAGGTAGGGTAGGATTGCTGTAAAAGGGCTAAATAATTGATTATTTCCACCCATGGGAAGTGAGGTATGCACATCATGGTAGTTATGCATTGCCAGGCCAATTTGCTTCATATTATTCTTGCAGGAAGAGCGGCGGGCTGCTTCACGGGCCTGTTGGACAGCCGGAAGTAATAAAGCGATCAAAATTGCGATGATGGCAATGACGACAAGTAATTCAATGAGAGTGAATGCGCGTTTAGTGCGATGGCGGGGTAACATAGTTTCTCCTGAGTTGTAGGAATTACCAGAATAATGAAATTAGAACTGGAAATGATCCAATTCAGTGCCCGATTCAAACTGGCTGGCTGGCTACAAATGGAGAAGTGCCACTTTTTGCTGGCTGGCTGATTGAAATTGAAACTCAATCTCAATAAAAGGATCGTATAAATAGATCGTCTTCTCTGCAAGATTTCTCGTTCAAATTTTGAGAAAAAAAGCGAAAACAATCATTTCGAGCGGAAATCGCATAAAACTACAGGGATAAAACTCATTACAGCAGGATGGAATCCTGCTGATCTTAAAAAGCGGATCAGCAATTAAAGCCAGTTATTTGGAGATACATTCCAGGAACTGTTGGCCGAAGTCGTCACATTTCTTCTGCCCTACTCCCCAGATTTCCAGGAATTCCGCGATCGTTTTGGGTTTGTCGCGCGCCAGTTCTCGCAATGTGGTGTCGCCAAAGACCATATAAGGTTGCACACCTTTTTCACTGGCGATTTGTTTTCGAAGTTGCCGCAATTTTTCAAAGAGACTTTTATCGACGCCTTCCCAGTTCGCATCTGCTAATTGACTTTTAGAACGTTTTGTTTTCTCTGACTTGCTTGCCTGCGCGGGACGCATCAATTGCAGAGTTGATTCCCCACGCAACAACTGCCAGCCCGAGTCAGTAATTCGTAACTGTTGATATTCGGCCGTTTTGGTAATAAATTTCTGAGAAACCAACTGACTTAACCAGTTACGAATGGTTGAGAGGCTTTCATTTTTCAGTAGACCATAAGTGCTGAGCTGATCGTGATTGTTGGCGAGTACTTTCTTGTCTTTCGACCCTTTCAGGACAGCGGCCGTGTAGGCAGCACCATAATTTTGATCTTGTCGAAAAATAGAAGAGAGTATTTTCTGACCGATTTCTACTGAATCATCTACTTTTTGGAAATCACCCCGACAGAGATCACAGCCTGTTTCACAATCCTGCTCGAGATCCTGTCCGAAGTGCTGCATCAGATACCGGTGACGACAGTCAAAGGCATGGCAGTAATTTTGCATGGCTTGCAGTGATTGGAAAGCGGTGGCCTTCGATTCGTCCGGTTGGTCTTCCAGAATCAATTTCCAGATCACAGTGTCCTGCTCGGAATAGAATAAGACACATTCTGCCTCCAGACCGTCCCGCCCTGCCCTGCCACTTTCCTGTTGATAATTTTCCAATGACTTTGGTAAACCAGCATGAATCACATAGCGTACATTGGGTTTATCAATGCCCATGCCAAATGCGATTGTCGCAACAATAATGTCCACGCGATCTTGAATAAAGGCTTCCTGATTGGCGGCGCGTTCTTCATCTGGCAAGCCCGCATGATACGGTCTTGACTCATAGCCGGCATTATTTAAGGACTCACTAAGCGATTCCACATCGGCGCGGGAGATACAATAAATGACTCCGGACTCATTCGGATGTCTGTCGAGCACTTCGCAAACCTGTGCTAATCGGTCTGCTCGTCGCGCGACAGAATAAGTTAAATTAGGACGATCAAACGAACCGACGAGCAGCTCCGGCGAATTTAACCCCAGTTGCATTGCGATATCGGATCGTACTTGTTCGGTTGCCGTGGCGGTATAGGCATGAATGCCGCATTCTGGAAAGATACTTTTCAGTTCCTGCAGCTCACGATAGTGGGGGCGAAAATCATGCCCCCACATACTCACACAATGGGCTTCATCGATCACAATAAATGCCAATTTGATTTCGGCCAGCATGCTGAGCATGCCTTCCAGCATGAGCCGTTCGGGAGCAACATAGAGGAGTTTGATGTTGCCTGCACGCACTTCTCTTAAAGCATGTCGGGATTCTTCTTGTTCGAGAGAACTATTAAGGTAGGCGGCGGAAATGCCACAGACACGGAGTGCGTCAACCTGGTCTTTCATAAGTGAGATTAGCGGGCTGACAACGACTGCCATCCCGTCCATACACAGTGCAGGTGCCTGATAACAAAGTGATTTTCCCCCGCCAGTGGGAAGTACGACCAGAGAATCGCGGCCTTCCAGGACCGCCGTCATCGCTTCTTGCTGGAGAGGACGAAATTCTGTGTAACCCCAATACTCGTGTATAATATCCAGTAATGCGTCTTCCATCCCTGTTTTAGCCATCACTAATCCTGCTGAGTCTATGCCGTCTGTAAAGTTACCTTCAAGAACTGACACATATCCTAGCGGTTCACTATGAAAAGCTAAAGGATGGTTTTCAGAGATGTACTAGAAATCAAATGACTTCTGGCATAGGAGAATAGTTATCGACCAGATAATGTGGACGACCAGAGAGATCTTGGATTGAGGCGGCAGTATAATCGATGCCCAAATGGTGATAGAGAGTGGCAAACACTTCTCCAAAGTGGATCGGGCGATCAGCGATTTGCGCTCCCAATCGATCCGTACTGCCAATCACCTGCCCGGTTTTGAAGCCACCCCCTGCCAGTAATCCTCCACCAACGGCTGGCCAGTGATCGCGGCCTGCTTCTTTATTGATTTTGGGAGTCCGCCCAAATTCACCCCAGGCGACAACGGCCACATCATCTGCCATCCCTCGTTCGTGTAAATCTTCTATCAGTGTGGCTAATCCCTGGTCAAAAAGTGGGAGATGTGTATTTTTTAATCCACTGAAATTGTTGCTGTGAAAATCCCAACGGCCAAAATTCAATGTAACGATCCTTGCCCCCGCTTCGACCAGACGTCGCGCCATGAGAAAATGCTCAAGATTACGAGGCGCACCATCACCAAAGTTCTTGGGATCTCCTTTACCATAGCGCGCTCTGGTAGCTGGGTCTTCCTGAGAAAGATCCAGCGCATTGACCAGGCGATTGGAAGTCAGGATATTAAAAACCTGTTCGTTCATATCATCCATGCCTACCATGGAACCACTTGAGTCCGCTTCGCGTTTGAATTGGTCAAAGGAAGCCAGTAATTGTTTACGGTCATCTAAGCGTGTCGCATCGATGCCATTCAAAACCATATTCTTTCGCGCGGGACCGGATGGACGGAAAGCCGCATGGCTTACACCCAGGAAACCGGGGAGTCCGGGAGATCCATAAGGGGGATGGCGGGCATCAGGAGAGAGTCCAACAAAAGGTGGCACCGCAGGATTCGCTGGACCTTGCAATTTAGAAACAACAGAACCGATGGCGGGCCAGCCACCGGCTGGCTGATTCCGAGTGGTTCGACCTGTATAACAGATGAACGAATCATGTGCCCCGTTGGGTGATCCGTGCACGGAACGTAGTGGAATAATTTTGTCAGCGATCTTTCCCAGTCTGGGGAGGTGCTCACAAATCTGGAACCCGGGAACTTGTGTGTTGACTGGTCGGAATTCACCACGGATTTCAGAAGGAGCGTCCATTTTCAGATCATACATGTCCTGATGCGAAGGAGCACCACACATGTAAATCATGATGACTGCTTTTTGCCGTTTGCTTTGTCCTGAATTGGACTCTGCTTGAAGAAGCTGAGGCAGAGTGAGACCACCTAAACCGAGTGCGCCGATTTTCAGGATTTCTCGACGAGAAACACGATCACAAAGTTGAGTTTCTGGACCCAATATGGAAAGCATAGATGTTCCTTTTCAAGGAATGGCGGGATTACAGTGTTGTTATCGGTAGGTGAGCATTCAGGTATGAAATCAATGATAAAAAACCATTGATATGTATTATTGTAGACTTCATTTCGTGTAAATCCAAGCCCAAATTACCAAAGTCCTTCCTAAGTTCAAAAAAATCAAAATGTATTGATTTTAGGGGATCAAGTTAGATCTGGAGAAATAGAGTGAATATCGAGTTTCTTTCGCATCTCTAAGATCTTCTTTTACAGATCATAAAGATAAGTACGACTACTTAAACTTCATTTTGTTAATCATCAACCAGAACTTGTTGAGCGAAGTAGTGTCCTGTACCAGAGTCTCGTTCCATTCAACACTTTTTATAAATTTGATGATAAGTGATCATAAAGTCAAAAATGATTTGAAATTTGAATTAGGAACGAGAAAATAAAAGAGACAATCAAGTTTGAAGAGTAGAATTGAATTCATCATGAAATCACGATTTGCGAAAAACGAAAGTCGTTATTAATAGAAGTGAGAATTTGGTCATCTTAACTTGGGAGGCCCGCAGTGAATCCAGCAAAAATTGACTCTGCATCAAAAGAAGCTCAACCAAGAGAAATTGTCAATTCTGAAAGCAAAACGGTTCTTTCGAGCGATCAGCCAGGATCACCTGATCCTCAACATACTTTGAGTAAAGCCACCGCCTTTGACAAATGGCTCATGCGAACCATGTTGCAGAAGGCAGGAAATCCCGACATTGAAGTGGTTTTATGGGATAAATCCATTATCTCTAATAGAACTTCTACTCCTTCTGTTCGCGTACATATTCATAGTCGTAGTACCCTCTATAAATTGATGCTCGATCCCAGTCTTTATTTTGGTGATGGGTATTCACAGGGCACGATCGAAGTTGAAGGTGATTTGATTTCGTTTAATGAAGAAATGAATCGCGGGACAAATTCGATTAATACGAAGCGGTTTTATCGAGATAGAATGCGCAGCTGTTTTAACTGGCTCAAACGCAATACGATTGATGCTGCTCGAACGAATATTCATCACCATTACGATATCGGAAATGAATTCTATCAACTCTGGCTTGACGAGCAATTGGCTTATACCTGCGCGTATTTTTCTGACCCGGAGATGTCTCTGGAATCGGCACAAATTGCAAAGATGGATCATGTATGCCGAAAAGTAGGACTGAAACCGGGAGATACTGTTGTCGAAGCGGGCTGTGGCTGGGGAGCCCTGGCTTTGCATATGGCAAAATATTATGGAGCCAAAGTGAAAGCGTTTAATATTTCTCACGAACAAATTGTTTACGCACGTGAGCGTGCGAAAGCGGAAGGCTTGAGTGATCGGGTTGAATTCGTTGAAGATGACTGGCGCAACATTACCGGAAGCTATGACTCTTTTGTTTCTGTCGGGATGCTGGAGCATGTTGGTTTGAAAAATTATGAAAAACTGGGTGAAGTCATTGCCCGTTGTCAAAGCGTCCATGGTCGAGGCTTAATCCACTCGATTGGTTGCAACTCGCCACGCGTGTTGGACAGCTGGACCACCAAACGCATTTTTCCTGGCGCTCATGTTCCCAGTCTGAGTGAGATGATGCAAATTTTTGAACCGCAGAAATTTTCCGTTCTCGATGTCGAAAATATTCGTTTGCATTATGCCCTCACCCTGCAACATTGGTTACAAAGATATGAGCAGCACCTAGACCGTGTCACAGAAATGTTTGATGATAATTTTATTCGTGCCTGGCGTCTTTATTTATCAGCTTCTGTTGCCGCTTTTCGAGCAGGGTCACTTCAACTATTTCAGGTCGTGTTTACGAATGGGATTAATAATGAAATTCCCTGGACGCGAGCCGGTTTGTATCAGGATAACGCATCTGAAACAATGAGAGGATAAAACGACCGTGACTGAGGAATCCTGTGATGTTCTGATTGTCGGGGGTGGCCCCGGCGGTTCCTCTTGTGCATGGGGCTTACGCGATTCGGGGCTGGACGTACTTGTTCTTGATAAAGCAACGTTTCCGCGCGATAAGATTTGCGCAGGATGGATTACGCCCGCTGTTGCTGAATTGCTCGATATCGATTTACTATCGTATGACCGAGATCATATTCTCCAGCCTATCACCCATTTTCGGACAGGAATTATCGATGGTGCGATAGTTGAGACGGAATACTCGGATATCGTCAGTTATGGAATTCGTCGTTGTGAGTTTGACGATTATTTGCTCAAACGTTGTGGCGCTCGAACCAGATTAGGAGAAGCGTTAAAGTCGATTGAGCGTCTGAATGATGCATGGATCGTCAATGGTAGTTTGCGCGCAAAATTTGTCGTTGGTGCAGGCGGGCATTTCTGTCCGGTAGCCCGATGGCTGAATCGAGAAAGCCGCTCTGAAAAATCAGTCGTCTTAGCGCAAGAAGCGGAATTCCCACTCAATCTGGAACAACAAGAGCTTTGTCGGGTAAGACCAGACACACCAGAACTTTATTTCTGTCGCGATTTG
The DNA here is from genome assembly GCF_007748195.1 of Gimesia aquarii. NCBI lineage: Bacteria > Pseudomonadati > Planctomycetota > Planctomycetia > Planctomycetales > Planctomycetaceae > Gimesia > Gimesia aquarii. The sequence goes on along the minus strand of NZ_CP037920.1, from coordinate 4,065,397 downwards.
AAAGGCTATGGCTGGTGTTTTCTGAAAGACGGCTATTTAAATGTCGGCCTGGGACGCGAAGGTGAAAAACAACTTTCGGCAGTTCGAGATAAGTTTACACATTTTCTGGATCGACAGAGACGTGTTCCCAGAGAGATTCTTGGAAAATTTCGCGGGCATGCCTATCGCCTGTATGGTTTGCAAAAGCGTAAGGTCGTTGACGATGGAATGTTATTGATCGGTGATGCCGCTGGCTTGGCAGTCCCGCAAAGTGGGGAAGGAATTCGACCTGCTGTGGAATCAGGGCTCATCGCCGCAGATGTGATTCAAAATTGTCAGCAACAATATTCCAGAGATTGTTTGGTTACCTATCAGGAGAAACTCATCAATCGATTTGGTAAGTGGCCTGATACACCTGCCACGAGTATCGTACCGGCGGCTCTTCGGCAGTTTCTCGGCAGGCAATTAATGGCTTCCCAATGGTTCACTCGGAAAGTCCTGCTGGACCGTTGGTTCCTGCAAAGACATTTACCTCCATTGATTCGCAACTAAATCCCAAAAGCGAGTTTGCAAATTCATAAAATCATTTACCTGTACGAGATTTAGTATCAACTCTATATTGCGCCTGATTTAGTCATAGTAGTCTCAAAGCAATGATACGAAGTCCAAACAGTCTTGAAGACGCGGCAATAAACTTAGATACAGGCTAGCTTAATTGAGACCACTCGAGTTCGATTCCCTGCTTTGTCAGTAGATTCTGAAAATCTTGAAGTTGTTGCGGGTTGTTTCGAATCATCCGCGGAGTGGTACCTTTGGAGATCGCCTGGGCACAGAGTGCTCCTGCTGCTTCACCAATCGACCATTCCACCGGATGAAGACGATAGCAGCCATTTGAGATGTGTGTCGTGCCAATGTTTTTGCAGGCTGGGATTAAGTTTTCAATTCGTTGAGGAATCATTGCACCGAGTGGAATTTGAAAAGGGACACTCGCCATGTCGATATAGTTGTCCCCCCCCGAACTGGGATGAAGATCCAGGTGATAATATCCAATGCCAATCGAGTCTGAGAATGGTTTTGCCAGGAGCGGTTTATGGTCTTTACCCATGACTTTGGTTCGTTCTGTAAGAGTCAGGTCTTGTTCTTTGATCGTCAGTTCTGCTTTAATGCGGCGAGACTCACGAATGTAGGGATACTTGGCCAGTCCGTCATCTGTACCCACAATATCTTTTCGCAGACGTAGCCCTTTCCAGCCTTGCTGACCATCGGGTCTGGGGGCTTCTGTTTGAAGCCAATAGAGTAAGGAAAGACTGAGTTGTTTCGCAGCATTTAAGTGCTTCTCTCGCTCGGCGGGAGTCACATCGGTGATGTTGCCCAGCATGTAATCATTCTGTGGCCAATTGACAACAGTAATGTCGCTGGCATAAGTGCCCGGGATAAAATTGTTGCGGTCAATCATTCTGCGATAACGCCAGAGATTCAGTGTTTTGGTTCTTGGTAGAACTGCATCTTTACCGCTGGGAACAAATGACAGTGTTTTGGGTTTTAAGGTACGAGGGTAAGAGTAATCAAGCGAAAGTATTTTGCCTGACCAGGCCGGTGTCAATGGTGGAACATGATTCTTCCAGAATCCGTACATTGGGGGCCGCTCGATGGTGTGGTCTTCTCCTTCCAGGTGATCTATGGCAAAACAATGTGTAAACGATTGAATGTTTGCCGGATTGGCACGCTCAGGTGCGTGTGGTTCATTGGTCTCTTTTTGTGACTCTGCCCCTAATGCATACTCTGTTCCCGTTAAAGGAAGTAAGTCCCCTTCTTCGCTGGCGTCGACAAAATATTTTCCGTGTAAAGTAACTGATTTGTTCAACCCTAAGGTGTGGCACTTAACCGCCTCAACCTGATCACCAGTGTAATTAGCACTGATGGGTGATGTATTCAAAAGCAATGTCAATCGTCCCCGACTGATTTCAGGTGCTAACATCGATTGCAATGCCGCAAGTCCCACCTTGGGCTCGTGACAGATGCGCGAGACGGAACCATTGCCCGGGTTCAAATTGGGAATCTGTTGTGCCTTGCTCGTTAATGGATAATGCTGCTTGTAATAACTGCGGATAAGAGTTCGCAGTTGCGCATACGATTTTGTGCGACCAAATGATTCAATCCACTTGTGCTCATCGGGAGGCACAGCCTGTTGTGAAATCTGACCTCCAATCCAGTCCGTGGGTTCTGTCAAAATTACCGTTGCGCCATTACGGCAGGCTGCGAGGGCGGCTGCACAACCTCCCAGACCACTGCCAATGATTACAACATCAGCTTTGAGTTCCCTGGGGATAGATGCATAAGAGGTTCTCGATTGTAAAGCTTGAAGTAAAATAGGACTAAAGATTCCAAAACCAAAGATACCACACTGGCTTAAAAACTGTCGTCGTTTCATGTGACTCATTTTCGGGGATTAAGAAAAGATTAATGGACAAGGTAAGATTATGATGGTTGAAGACGAATACAATAATTGTCTTGGGAAGCTTCTTTCAGTATACCGAATGCAGCACCAGGCGGAAGAGAAGCTTTCCTTTCATAGTCGGGTTATGATGAATTTTTTTAAGGGTTTTTGATGTTAAGACATTCTATTTTATTTCTCAGTTTGGTGTGTTGTTCTTCTCGCCTGATCGCATCGGAGTATTTTCAGATTCGTGTGATTGATGTGGAAACGGAACGAGGAATTCCACTGGTAGAATTAGAGACAGTGAATCAGATCAAATATGTCACTGATAGTAATGGTATTGCCGCCATTAATGAGCCTGGGTTAATGAATCAGGATGTCTATTTCCATATTCGCAGTCATGGCTATGTATACCCTAAAGACGGGTTTGGATTGATCGGCAAAAAACTGGAAGTCAAGCCAGGTGGCCAAGCGGTTTTGCAGATGAAGCGAATTAATCTTGCGCAACGACTTTACCGAGTGACAGGTGGGGGGATTTATCGTGATAGCCTGCTTGTGGGAGAGCCTGTCCCTCTGAAAGAACCGACATTGAATGGTCGTGTACTCGGGTCAGACAGTGTTGTGAATTCGGTTTTCAAAAATCGGATTTACTGGTTTTGGGGAGACACAAACAGAGTCGATTATCCACTTGGCAATTTTCATGTGCCTGGGGCGGTTTCAAAATTGCCTACTCAGGGAGGACTGGATATCAATCAGGGAGTCAATCTGAATTATTTTCTGAATGAAAACGGTTTTGCAAAAAAGACCTGTGAAATGCCTGGCGCAGGGCCAACCTGGATCGATGCGTTAGTGACACTCAAGGATGAGTCAGGTGAAGAACGTCTGTTTGCCAAATATGTTAAAGTAAAACCGCCATTAACTGTATATGAACGTGGATTAGTGGAGTTTAATGACGAATTAAAACAGTTTGAGAAACAGAAGGTGTTCGATTTTGATGCCCCGCTCTATCCTATCGGGCATCCCGTTCTACACCGGATGGAAGGGGTTGACTATGTCTTATTTGGTCTGGCTTTTCCATTAATTCGTGTGCGTGCGACTCCTGAAGCGTTGGAGGATTTGTCTGTGTATGAAACCTATACTTATTTGAAACCAGGGAAAAAGAAAGAGGAATGGGCTGTTGACCGTGATAAGCAGGGACAGTTGCAATACATGTGGAGAAAAAAAATGCCTCCTTTGAGCAATGAGTTAGAGCAAAAGCTAGTCAAACAGAACAAAATTTCGGCGAGTGAAGGGTTTTGTAATCTGTTTGATATAGAAACAAAACAAAAAATCGAAATTTTGAATAGTTCTGTTGCCTGGAATGCTTATCGAAACAAGTGGACCATGATCGCGCTTCAAAAGAATGGTACGTCTATGCTGGGCGAGATTTGGTATTCAGAAGCGGAAAGTCCGCTCGGTCCTTGTAAGTGGGCGCGAAAGATTGTGACGCATGACAAATACAGTTTTTATAATCCAAAACAACATTCCATATTTGCACAGGACAATGGACGTTTCATCTACTTCGAAGGGACTTATACGACATTGTTTTCAGGAAATCCGGTCAAAACGCCCCGTTACGATTATAATCAAATCATGTACAAACTGGATTTGTCTGACCCCCGCTTAGCACCCGAGTTGTTTCAACAATGAAATGGTTTTGGTAGAACCGGCGAAAAAGAACACAGAGACGAATTATTTTAATTCGTCTCTGTGTTCGCGCATTGCTCAACGGTATATGACCAAAAGAATTGGCTCAGGAATCTTTGCTTAAGAGTTTATCCATCAAAAATTCATTCGCATTTTTGTATTGTTTTGATGTTGAAACGCCCGGAATCAAAAGATGGCATTCTGTGCCGGCCTTATCGGCCTTTTCTTTCATTTTCACTCCATACACGGGATGATGAATTCCATGCCCCGCATTTTCAGAAGGGAGTTTCATATTATTGCCATAGGTCATTAAGAGGGGCGGATCATCTGCTGTAAGATGGTTATAAGGGGAAAACTCTTTGTAAAGGGCCTCGTGTTTTTTATAGTTATCCATGACATCCTCCATGCTCTTACCGCCAACGGCGCGATGAATCATAGCATGTTTTAACACATTGGGACCCAGCCAGGGTTCGATGACTTTGGGATCAATCGATGTCTGCCCACCTCCAACGGCAGCCGCAGTCACACGCGTGGATTCACGTAAGACAGGGTCTTTAGCCTTGGGGTCAGCCAGATCATCGTGCAATAATAACCACATTGATGTGCAAGCCCCTGCACTCCCACCCGTCAACGCAATTTTTTGCTTATTAATATTCCACTCTTTTGCTTTGGAACGTAAGAATTGAATTGCGCGAGCGGCATCGTGTACGGGAGCCGGCAATGGGGCTTCACCCGTCAAGCGATAGTTGACCGCTGCATAAGAAATGCCTTTGTCAAGATATGTCTGGATCTTACCAGGAAGACGACTTTTGTCTCCACCGATCCAGCCACCACCATGAATATAAACCAACAATGGACGTGGTCCTTTCCCTTTGGCTTCCCAGAAGTCCAGTTTGTTCATCTTATAAGGACCATATGAAACATCCGCATACGTCGGTTTGGGAGCCCCTTTTTTGTCTGCTGCGATGGCTATCGAAGTCACTAAACTACATGTCAACATTATGGAAAACAGAACGCGCAGCATATCATCAGATCCTTTATACATGGTGAAAAAAAACGTTTAATAAATACCGTGGTCTGCTGAGAGAGAATCGATTTACATACTTATCTCAAGTGATCTATTTTGCGTGGTTTCTTTTCACGAATCAACAGATTATTATATGATAATTCAAATTGAGATCAGAACAGACAGGTAAGCAGAGAGCTTTCACCGGAGATTAGATATATGAACATATTGAGATTTTACGGAATGTCGAGTTTCTTGATTTTAATTATCTCGCTACAAACCGTATTTGCTGGTGAAAAAGAGGACCCAACTTCAGCAGCGAATAATAAGGCACTTTGGGAACAGATTGCTCCCTATTTTGAACCACCCGATGAGTTTAAAGGGAATCTGGGGAAATACAAATCTCCATTGAAATTTTATGATGGTCGACTCGTCAAAACACCTGCAGACTGGCAAACGCGCCGTCAGGAAATTCTGAAGACATGGCACACGATGATGGGTGAGTGGCCGCCCGTGAATGAGAACCCTCGAGTGGAATATCTGAAAGAGGAACACCGTGACAATTTCTCACAGTACACAGTTAGGTTTAACATTGCACCAGGACATCCCAATACTGGCTATCTGCTAATTCCTGATCGTGCAAAACAGAATCGGAGTACACCGGCAGTTCTCGTCGTTTTTTATGATCCCGAGACAGGCGTTGGCTTGAAGGGAGAGAATCGTGATTTTGCTTATCAACTGGCAAAACGCGGCTTCGTGACATTTTCAGTCGGTCATGATTACTCTCTCTATTACCCTGACAGAGAGAATGCGCAAATTCAGCCTTTGTCTGCATTGGCCTATGGGGCTGCGAATGCATTTCATGTACTGGCAAATCGTAAAGAAGTCGATCCCAAACGAATTGGAATTGTCGGTCATTCCTACGGTGGCAAATGGGCGATGTTTGCTTCGTGCCTCTATGATAAATTCGCTTGTGCTGCCTGGTCTGATGGCGGGATTGTCTTCGATGAAAACAGACCCAGTGTGAATTATTGGGAGCCCTGGTATCTGGGATATGCGGGGCCTAACTTTCGCAAACGGGGTTTGCCGACCAAAGAAAATCCAAGAACAGGCCTTTATAAAAAACTGATTAAGGAAGGCTATGATTTGCATGAGTTGCATGCCTTGATGGCTCCTCGACCCTTTATGGTTTCTGGTGGTTCGGAAGATCAACCAAAACAATGGCGGGCGTTGAATCATACTGTTGCCGTGAATCGATTCTTGGGCTACAAAAATCGGGTCGCGATGACCAACCGCGAAAAGCACGCTCCCAACCCTGAATCAAATGAGCAAATGTACCAATTCTTCGAATACTGGCTGAAGCAAAATCAGTTGAGTGCGAATTAGAGCGATTTGATTTGAAGTATGGAAAATGAGGCCGTTTTTATACTAGTGTAATTGGTATTGATACTTATTTTGATGTGTGCGTATTCGGAAAATTCTCGATTCTGTAAAAAATTGTAGAGAATTTCACACATTTTTATCTCTGGAACGACGTCAATATCTTAGTTGGCTTTAAGTCGTTGAATTGTCATTGAGTGTGCCAAAAAATCTTCACAACAATGATTGTTCTTGGTCCTTATGCTGAATATTATTTAGAAGTAATGATTCCTTCCTTGAAGCCTTCCCCATAATGAATCCGTCCAAAGCTGTAAGCTGACACTAGACTTGCATCTTGTTAATCCTGCCTTTTATTGACATCCATGATCACTGGAGAATCCTAGATGGACAACAAACCTCATCCAAGAGGTAAACGTGGTTTTACGCTCATTGAATTATTAGTTGTGATTGCGATTATCGCGATTTTGATCGCGCTTTTACTACCTGCTGTACAACAGGCACGTGAAGCGGCACGACGTTCGACGTGTAAAAATAACCTTAAGCAAATTGGTCTGGCTTTACACAATTATCACGAAACATTTACCCGGTTTCCTCCAGGTAGTATCGGATGGTCATTTACGGCAAGTTCTTCTGCCAACCCCCAGTTGAACAGCATGGGACCGTTAGTCATGATCTTGCCGTACATGGATATGTCTACGATTTATAATCAGTTTGATTTCAGTCTCAGCTACGCCAATCCTGCGAATGTTGCTTTATCAGAAAACATAATTCCCACTTATCTCTGCCCTTCTTATTCGGGAGATACCACTGTTTCCGAACATGGCTATCGTGGCTGGAATTCCAACACCAGGAAGGCAATTACAAATTATTTAGGAGTCGGTGGTTCTCCGACAACGGGATCAATACTGCGTCTAACATCTGGTACGAGCCTACCTGCAAATCAAAGAGGAATATTCTGGCCAAATAGCAGCACCCGCATGCGGGATATTACTGATGGTTCCTCTAACACTTTCATTTATGGAGAATTTCGTCCTTCGATCATGTCGGATGTAGGTTGGGGTTCTGGTGGTGCATGTTACGATAATCGTTGTAGCCCCTGGGTGCGTGGTATTACGCTTGAAGGCAGCGGAGCGACCAAAGTGATGCGATATGGGCCGAATCAAGTCTTTCCTAAAACGGCTTATACCAGTGACTGGACTGTACTCCCTTTTAGCTCACCTCATGTGGGGGGAGTGCATATGCTAAATACCGATGGGACTGTGGTTTTTGTCAGCGAAAATATTGATATCAATATCTGGCGTTATCGCGGTAGCATGGCCGATGGCCAAGTGATTGGAGATTAACGTCATGCTGAAATCATCAAACCGACGAATAGCAGATTGCTTTGGAATCAAAATAGCGCGAATCCAGTGGTGGAATACGCTTCTGCTTCTATCTACATGCCTGATTTTGGCAGGCTGTAGTGGAGGCCCTACGGACACACCTCCGCTCGCCAGAGTCAAAGGAACTGTTACCCTTGATGGAAAACCACTCACAAGTGGAACTGTTCAATTTACGCCAAATAAAGACCGGGGTACAACGGGACGAATGGCGCTGGGGGGCATTCAACCCGATGGAACTTTTGAGCTCATGACAATCAAAGCAGGAGATGGCGCTCAAATTGGCCACCATCTCGTAGCGATTGAATGTTATGAATCGACAGAGTTTGATCCGAAAAACCCGACGAACCCAGAGCCTAAATCATTGATTCCAAAACGTTACACTGATTCAAATAAAAGTGGACTGACTGCAGAAGTGAAAGCAAATGAAGAGAACTCGTTCACATTCGATTTGAAAACGAATCCTTAAGTGAGCTTCAATGTCACCGCGATCCAGTTTTAAATTGGATCGCGGTTTTTATATAAAATGCATCCCTTCGATCTACTTAAGATCAAATTCTAAATCTGCTGTTCCACCAATGGGCACGGTTGTCGAAAACGGAGAGCTTCCAAAATCACTGAACTTGTGCGGTAGTTGGTTAATCGCTCCGACATCTGCGGGAAATTCATTTTCAGGAACATTTGAACCATCGGGCATCGTGAAGTATTCAAACAGCACTTTGTATTTTCCCGCGGGAACTCCGTCTCTCCCATCCTGATATTTCAAAATAAATTGGCCGGATTCATCGGTTATTCCTCGTCCTCCCTGCCCGCCGGTTTCCCCTTCGGGGAAGAAAACGACTGAAACACCGGGTAGTGTTTTTCCTTTGATTTTTACTGTACCCCATGTGGGGAAGACTTCCAGGTCATCTCGTCTGGTTTCAGTACCACAGGCGGTTAATAGCGAAAAAAACAAGATACATAAGATGCGTGAATACATCTCTTTCGATTCCAATAAAAGTGAGAAAAAGTGATTGAGGGAATCCAACCGGAAACAGACATGTTACCGGTTGGACCAGGAGAAATTCGTAAAACACTACGCGAATCAGGGGAAGTCAACGACATTTCCATCAGCGATATATGCCAGATGGGCGCGAGTGGGAGCATGAATATTTTCACTCACAAACCGGACTGCTCCGTCACCCATCAGAACGTGACAACCACCGGTGTGTAAACTCCCGGAATATGACCAGGAAGCAAGGTTTCCAATTGGGCCGGTTGAATACCAGGTGTTGATGTTGGCTCCAGCGAAATTAGTTCCGTTTCCAACCCACTTGGAAAATCCCCAGGCAGTTCCTTCGCCGTTTGCAACCAGTCGAGTTGTTTCTACAAGCGCCACTGTGTTGCTCATACCATCTGTCACATCTCGAAATTTGGCGCAACCATTAAATCCAAACATGGGACGAGTAGTCAAACCGAGTTCTCCCCAATTCGTACACGAAGTATACTGGCTGTTCGTACTGAATTCGTAATTCGTAAAAACACCTGGTAATGTCGAATTTCCTGGCGAGATTGAATAATGCGTACTGGAAGTCGTGGTATAGACTTCAGGTGTCGAATCTGACGGACAGTGAAATAAAGGAACAATCGTAGAGACAACTTCATCATTGGTGTTCCCGGCAGCCCCCGGAGCAACGATGACTCCACCTGATGGATTATAGGAACCTGTCGAGACACTGGCGTTAAATTGGTTATACAAGTTTGTTTGTTCTAAATATGGCAACAGGAGCAGGAACCCACGGTGGTTGAGCGTCACTGTACTCCCTGTAGAAGCAGAACCGGTACTACATGAACCGGAGTGTGACACCGAATAAGGTAGCACTTTGAATGTTTCATTATAATTGTGCAATGCTAAACCAAGTTGCTTCATGTTGTTTTTGCAAGTACTACGCCGAGCTGCTTCTCTTGCTTGTTGTACAGCAGGTAATAAGAGTGCGATTAAAATCGCAATGATTGCGATCACGACTAACAACTCAATAAGTGTGAATCCTTTTTTCTGATGACTCAAATTAAACACCGAAATACTCCTTCATAATATTAAGATAAATACAAACAAATATACTCGCAGTGACGGATGAAACCATTTGTTCAAGTCGCAAGTTTAACGGTCATCCGGAATAGGCCGTGTAAAGAGAAGGCAAATTTAATAACAAGATTAAATAAGCAAGCAGTGTGCCAATTATGAGAGTCGAGTAATCCGTTACGCCCGGGTTTTGTGAAATCTCAGTTCAAAAAGTAACTGATCATTTTTTCTGAAGCGCTCAGATTTAGAATTCCGAATAAGAGAGAGGGTTGGTAATTGACCAGACATCTTTGCTTTTTATTTAAGCAGAACAGGATGGAAGTGATTTTAAATGAAGCAGTGATTAGTAACAATTTGAAACGATTGTTATGTATATCTCAGCATGTATGTACTCATTATCGAGAAATCTAAATGTGAAATAGGATTTGATTTCCTGCCTCTTTTCTCTTCTTTGCGACTACAAAAAGCTGCTTGAGTTCATGTTACTAGTTAGTTCTTGTCCAGGAAACGAGATAATTCAATGAATGATGCCCTACTCCCTCCCTCAAAAGACTTCAAATTAACTGGCATCATACTTTGTGTGATTGGTGTCATTTGTTTAATTGCACCCTTTGTTGCGGGTACTGCCGTTGTCTTTGTAATCGGCTTTCTATTGCTGCTCGGAGGTATTTTGTATGCGATTCAAGGTGCGCGAGTTGATGATGTTCCAGGAAAAACACAGCACTTAATTCTCGGGATTCTTATGGTTCTGGGGGGAATCGGTATCATTAGTCACCCGGTCTTCGGATTGACTTTTCTGACATTGCTGATGGCAATGTTTTTTATCTTTGAGGGTGTCTGGAAAATTGTAATGGCTTTCAACGTTCCACCAGCTAATGGACGCAACGGGATTCTATTCAGTGGAGCCATTTCATTATTGCTTGGTGGCCTGATCTGGAGCCAATGGCCACTCTCAGGTTTATGGGCCGTTGGTACTCTGATGGGCGTTGACTTTTTACTGACCGGATTTTTTCTGATCAATCTGAGTGGGCCTCTCAATACCGGTTCATCAGACACCATTGAGACTACAGCTACCACCAAAGAGTAAATAGCCTTCAATTCACTAATCGTGTTGAAGTCTGCTTTTTAGGCTTGCCCGGTAGAGAATCAGGGGGCGGGAGGCGGTGTTGAAGCTTCAGGAGTCGCAGGTACTACGGGTTTGAGAACTTTGACATCAGTTTTCGAACTGCTTTTTTTCAAGAAACTTTTACTTCCCAGTTGCGCGGTATGATCGGGAGACATACGGTTTCGATAAATGACCAAACCATCAATTGCGTGATAGAGAGCAGAATAATCAACAGGTTCGTCTTTGTTTTCAATGATGTCATTTGCCATCAATGAGATGGCTTTGCGAACCCATTCTTCATTGAGACGATCATCAGGTAACGCCATCATTAAGAATTCGAGCGTATGCCCTGTCGTTTCCAGTCGTTCCTGAAAATTCTCGCTTTCACTTTTTTGAAAGAAGTAATCATACGAAAAAGAACCATCAAGGTTTTGCATCGCTTTGGCTTCTTCAATGTAGCGTTTAATTGTTTGATCGGCTTCCAGCCAGTAACCGCGTAGACGATGTCCCGCATTCTTATATGTATTTCTGGCATACGACAAAGCAAACAATGCGTGTGTGCCCCCACAGGCGGAGTCATTCGATAGCGTTTCGTTTTGCATATAGACCAGATCATCCATGCGCCACTCTTCTCCTTTTTTATCTACCCACGTAGCATCGGGCCCCAGGTAATGCACGAGAGCCCAGAGAGACCAGGTTACTTCTTCATTTTCCTGAATTTCTTTTTGCGCGTCACGCACAATATCAGCTACAGTAATCGGGCCATCGGGTGTCTGGAATTGATGGTCTAATGGGACATTCGCCATAGCAAGAACGGCCAGTGACTGATTTTTGTGACCTTCAAACGCATTCTCCTTGGTATAACGATGTGCGCGACCACCAAATTCTGTTTTTTGAAACCAGGGTTTGTTGTCGTAGTATGCTCCAGAAGAGATCCAATCCAAAGCATTCACCGTTTTATTGTTTTGCCTGATTTGATAATCCTGTCGAAATGCCAGAATGCCATGGTAAATTTCCCAGGGAGAGTGTTTATCTGATTCAAGATAGTGTTGCTGGGCAATTTCAATGGCCTGCTCTACTTTCTTCAAAAGCGCTTCGCCAGATTCGACCTGCTGTTCATTTTTTGCGGGTGCGGTTTCCGTATGGGCAACCTCTTGTGAACTCTTCCCACAACCAGAAATCAGCATGACATGAGACAGAAGTAGAATCAGAAATGACAGACGAGTCAAGAATCTCATCGTGTAGGTAACTCCAGGCGAATAAAATCAATTTAAGGAATGAAAATGAGCGGGTTTGTGTTCAAAGTATCAGTAAGTTGAGGATGATCGGCTTGCTCAAATGTATCAACGCTTTATGGCATTGTAAACTTTTTATTTTTACTAATCTCTCATGCTACTAAGGTGGAATTCGAATCTCAACTGGCATCGTGGTGATTCTGAGTAAGCGCCTTCAAAGGAAAGGAATTTCTACTTTCAGGCTTTGATATTCCCTGTTCTATCTCGGAATCTATGTCAGCAAGCTCACCCGGAAATAATCGACACTCTCTTTCAGATTCGGACGAGTTAAATCTTTGAATTGAAAATCTGATGAGAGTCTTTTCTTCACTCAAAACAGTGCTAGTACATCTGGGATAATCAACATAATCATATCAGTTGTCAAAAATGTCTATTCTTCTACTTGAAAACAGCCTCTCGTTCTCAGATTACAAGGTATTTTTTTGAACTGGCTACCTATCTGGATCATTAATTTCGAATAGACCTTATAGCTAACAAGAAAAGAAGAATAATGACGCAATGGATTTCAACAATCTCACTCGGGGCGGTTATTGCGATTGCATCTATCTATTGGGTAGTAGACGAATCTCAATCCCAAACGGTCGTTTCTCCTAATCAAAAGTCGGTTAAGTATGTCGGTTCAGGAACTGATTATGAGGGAGTGCCACAATCGATTGACTTGTCTTATATTTTCACATCGACAAGACCGCCGTGTACCGAATGTTCCCATTCCGATTCTTCATTACGTCACAAATACCAATGCCAGCAGCACAATATAAAGCGAGGTAAAAAATACCGCGGTATCGAAGTCGGTGAGAACCGATGGATCAAGATGGCCTGTGAAGAAGCACACCAGTCAGTCAAGGAAGGTGGCGGTCCGTTTGGTGCCGTCATCGTTCAAATCGATGATGCATCAAATCAAGTCATTCGTTTCTGGCGGTGTCGTAATCAGGTGACCAGAAATATCGACCCTACAGCACATGCTGAAGTGAGCGCTATTCGGACGGTTGCCAGCGAGTTAGGAGTATTTGATCTTGGAGATATTCGACGTGATGATCCTCGTTTGAAGTTAGCTCAATCTGGTGAAACATCGCATTGTGAGATCTATAGTAGCTGTGAGCCTTGCCCAATGTGCTATGCCGCGATTCGTTGGGCGCGCATTGACACGATTGTCTTTTCTGCCACACGTTTTGATGCGGCTGAACCAGGGGTCGATTTTTCAGACCTCAATCTTTATGAGGAACTAGCTACCCCTTATCAAGACCGTGATAGCAATGGCCTTCGTGTCTATCAAGCGACTACTACAAACTCATTAGACGCTTTTAATCTTTGGAAAAATATAGACAAAGTTACGTATTAGACTTTGTTTTTCGAATCTACCTACATCTCTTTAGGGAATAAAAATGACGAATAATTCAAAATTCATGAGAAATATTGGTTTGGCGATTGTCGTATGTGGCCTGCTTGCTTCCGCATCATTTGCTTATGAAGCACTTACTTATGATAAGTTACCGAGTGCAGTTAAGAAGAACATCGAATCGTTACACCCGAACTCACGTGTATTGACTGCAAACATCGATGAAGATGGTCTTTATCAGATTGATGTGAATGCCAACAATAAGCATTTTCTCGTGGAATTGACACGATCGGGCCGCGTGGTGAGCAATAAAAGTCAGGGAAAGGTTCTAAAGAGTACACCAAAATCTGTAAACCTTCCCGCCAGAGTGCGGGCGACAGTCAAGAAGCTTTATCCCAATGGTAATGTTGTCTCCGCGGCGGCCGATGAAGATGGTGTATACCAAATTCAAATTAAGAGTCCACAAGGAATAAGCAATGTTGAGTCAACGCGATCAGGAAGAATCTTAAGCAATGATCGCGATGCGACAGACAAGGATGAAGATCTGAGCATTTCGCCATCCTTACAGGCGCGGCACATTGAAAGCGTACGAAAGTTGCCTTATGCCGTACTTGCCGCGGTCGAAAAAGCACATCCACAAGGTGTGATTGTCCATGTTTATCAAGACCTGTATGGTCCTCGTTATGGACGTTCAGCTTACTATGTTAACATCGTCAAGAATAACGAAGTTTATAATGTGGGCCTCACTGCCACTGGCAAAGTTCTTAAAGATACACTCGATAACCAGACAGAACGTCTGGCACGTCTACCACAGGTTGTCAGCGACACTGCCAAAGCAGCCTTTCCTAATGGAGTAATTTACGGTAGCGGTACACGAAATGGCAATTATGAGGTTGATGTCTTAGTCGATGGTCTTCCCTATGATTTAGTAATCACAAAAAGTGGCCATGTGATTTCGAAGAAACGCGATTATCACGAATAATCGAGTAACTAGCCTGATCTGCAAACGGACCTTCATATCGGACGTTTCTATTTGACGGTGAGCAATATGCGCATCTTCTGCACGGTGATATCATCTGGAGACAACCAGGTGACTTCACCGTTGTTGAAGAGAGCATGCGTGCCTTGGTGAGCAAACACACCGTTTTCAATCAACTGGAATAGTTCATTTAGAGAGATGTCGGTCGGTTCATTCCATAACCCATCAGGGTTTGGGATTTCAATCAATAAGATTTGCTTCTCTTCATCATTCACTAAGCGCGGGAGCTGATTACGATGCCCCTTTCCCCATAACGTAGAATCATCAATGATGGCAACGAGCTTTGTTGTGCTTGGTGAATCTGCCTGACCTGATCGAATTTCACGATGATATAAATCAGGATTCTGGGTTGCCACAGATTCATTTTGCGCACTGTTCCAAGGCTCATCAATCAAATAATCAAATCTTCGTTCCTTATGTGTAAATGATCGTTCCAACTGCGGAAGGATTAAAGCCCGCCAACTATGTTGAGAGGCTCCGTCAGGATCCGTGAATACCGCAGGTGGGAAACAGCCATGCTCAGCATGGTAATAAGCGAAGGCGGCTCCAATTTTTCTGATTTGATCTCGAAATCGATCTCTAGTACCTCCAGAAGTCGCTTGTTGTACCTCTGGAATCAAGAGCAGACACAGAATTCCAATGATCGTCAGGACCGTGAATATCTCCCAGTACCGATTTTTCTTCGAATTGGTTTTCATAACTATACTATATAGTTCAGGAAATGATTTTGGTTCGCAATATGGAGTCATCTAAGTCCTGATTATATTGTAATCACTATGAAAACATTTGAAAGATCTTGTTTGAATCAGAGCCATTTCATAAAAAAATCCTGAATCCACGAAGTCGGGATTCAGGACTTTTATTCTAAGGCGTCATCTAATGACAAGAGTTGCGGTGGAGGGATTCGAATTAGTGCTGGATTTCCAAGGGAAAACGTACATTCTTGGTTTTGCTGGGGATTCACGGGGGATAAAACAATTAAACAGAAAATATAGTATTTCGGAGAACTCGATAGTCAAACCTGAAGGTAGCCGAAACACGTTGATCGCTATCATGTACAACACTAAAGGCAAACTGGCAGACGGTATTCGCAGAACGGGATCTACAGTAGGCGGTGGAGATTATGCGTGAGGTCGGCTGACACAAAACAGCAACATTGACTCGCGCACTTCCCGGCATTCATTCAGTTCATCCCTGACTGTCAGGTGAATGCCTTTGGTGAAACGCTTCGACGAAAGTACGTCGCATCAGGTTGGGACCAACTTTTCGGATGGACTGGTGGCTGCCATCCTGCAGGTGTTGAACATTCTTCGCGACCTTGTTTCGGAGATCGAACCCAAGGCTCATCGAGAGGTCATTCGTTTTGCCGCAGCGATTCACCAGTGGGTTCTCACCGATCGAGGAACGGCAGAGACCCTGCCAACTCGGGCAGATTACCGGATCAGTATGTCCTCACGAAGCTAGTCAGTCTGTCGCATCGGGGAATCGGGAGCGCGCGCGGGATCTCGAAGCAGAGCGGCACTGTTCACAATGACGAACAACTCACCGACATTCTGCACGACTGCTCCGGCAATCGGGGAGATCGCACCAGCGGAAGCGAGTCCCATCATGAAGACTGTGAGACCCACACCGACGATCACATTTCGATGAATCGTCTTCCGCGTGCGTCGCGCCAGACCGATAGCATATGGCAATCGATCGAGTCGCTCGGTCATCAATACAACGTCGGCACTGTGGAGGGCGATTTCGGCACCAGCCGCCCCCATTGCGACGCCGATATCACTGCTTGCCAGAGCCGGTGCATCGTTGACACCATCCCCGACCACCATCACCCGGTAACCTGCCTGACGCTCGGCACGCACGACTTCACGTTTGTGTCCCGGCAATACTTCAGAAACGACATTGTCAAGTCCAACGTCATCGGCAATTTTTCCGGCAACCTCCTGTCGGTCTCCCGTCAGCAGTGTGGTTCGCAACACCCCCAACTGCCGAAGATCATCAACGACCTGCCTGGCATCCTCACGGGCATAGTCGGCGAGGAGAACGGCTCCCAAACACCGCTGCTGCGACTGATCACGAGAGGCGACCCAGACAATTGGTCCCGCATGCTCAGGTGCAGCAGGCAGATCAAATCCGGATTCGGCCAGCCACGCACGACGCCCCAGCAGAATCTGTCCCTGCTCGGTGTCTACAACCACACCGCGACCTGGTAACTCCTGTGCTCCGAAGGTCTCATGCGTCTCGGGAAGCTGTTCTTTCACAGCATAAGCGGTGATTGCGCGCGAAACGGGGTGCTGCGATGCGCTCGCACACCGCGCCGCGGCCGCCAGCAGTTCCGATTCCGAGACCTCGTGCGCGGCCAGCGAAAGCACCTGCAGTTTACCCAGGGTGACCGTGCCGGTCTTATCGAAAATGACCGAATCGACTTCCGTCAGGGCCTCTAGAAACTTGGCGTTTTTGATCAGGATTCCTTTGCGGGTGGCAGCAGCCAAGGCGGCGACCATTGCAGCCGGGCCCGCGAGGATAAAGGGACCGGGACAACCGACGACCAAGACTGCGATCGCACGAGAAAGATCGCGGCTGAGGAACAGGCTGATTCCCGCGACCAGCAGGACTCCAAGCACAAAATACTTTGCATAACTCTCAATCAGGCGAAGTACTTCGGTTTTGGATTGTTCTGCTTCATGCAAAAGGTCGAGAATTTTCCCGAGGGTTGACGTGTTGCCCGCGCTCGTCACCCTGACCCGTAGCAAACCATTGTGATTGATGGTTCCAGCGAACAACTGGGTCCCTGGGCCAACATCCTGAGGCGTGGATTCACCGGTAATGGTCGATTGATCGACGGCCGAATGACCCTCCGTCACTTCACCATCAGCGGGAATCGTCTCACCGGGACGAACTACCACCAGATCACCGTGTAGCAGATCGTTGGTATCGACTTCGTGCTCAATCCCGCGGTCATCCAGGCGACGTGCTGTCCGGGACTGCAGCGATTTGAGGCCTTCAATGGCTGCCTGGGCACCCAGAACGCTACGTTCTTCTAAAAAGAAAGCTACGCTGAGGATGATGGGAATCAGGGCTGCGGTCACAAAATCACCCACTGACAGTGCGGCCAGCGAAGCGATTGCGACGAGTTGAGCGCTGTAAGCATTACTGGAACCGGTGAGCAGTCCCTGGAGTGCTTCGCGCAGGATGGGCAGCAACACGAGGATCGCGGCGACTGCCTTCAGGCATTCTGCCACGGGCCTCTGTTCCACCGTAAATAGTGAGTCAACGGTTGCCGCGGCGGCTAGCAGAACACCGGCTGCCAATGCGGTTCCGATACGCAGACCGAGGCGAACGCGTTCGCCTTGCGTCATACCCGCATCCAGATCTTGTTGAATTCGTCTTGCGACCGGAGTGTCAACGGTACTCATGGTTGAGCCTCCGACTTGCCAGTGGTTTTGTTGGATGGTTCAGTTGATTTGGTCTCTCCTCTGGACGGATTTCCCAGAGGACTGCCGGGTGTCAGAACCAGTCGAGTGCCGGGATCGACAAAGCGGAACTGACTTCCATCTCTCATCAGTCCTTCAATTGTTTCCAGATGCAATCGATTCCAGACCAGTCCCGGGTTCTGCTCATACTCATCATGAATTCGATTAAATAACGCGACCTCTTCTTCTGCTCGTGTCCGCAGATCCGTTGCCCGGCGCGTCGCCATTTTGATCAGCGAATTGCTTTCGGCCTCCGCTGCCGGAACGATGCGAGCCGCGTAACCTTCGGCTTCGCGTTTTTTTGTTTCAATGGCGATTCGCTCGCTTTGCACCGCTTGAAATGCGTCGGCCACATCGGCGGGAGGCTGAATTTCACGAAACTCAACCGCCGTCAGTTCAACTCCGAGATTCATTTTATCGATGAGCTTCTGCGCGTCCATAAGTACGACACGCGAAAGCTTTTCAGGTCCGATGTCTGTCTCACGCTGTAGCCGCAATACATCGTCAACCTGCCATTGCGCGATCACTTCGGCGGCAGTTCCAATAACGATGTCGCGTAGAATTCGTTCGGGATTTCGATTGGAAAACTTATACGCAATCGGATCGCTGATGCGATACTTCAGTGTAATGTCGGCTTCGATGATGTTTTGATTACCGGAAAGCGCATAACCAGACAAGCCCCATCCTGATCTCGTACTCGATTCCATGTTATTGCGAAGTGCGGTGATTGAAATTTCACGCTCCTGCTTGACAGGCACCCGAATCACTTCGTCAATTGGATATGGAAAAGCCAGTAGCAAACCCGGCTGACGTACTTGATCGGCAGGTGAGGTTCCCGTCAGGTGACCACATCGCAGCACCATCCCCACCTCACCCGGTCCGATCGTTGTGATGCCCGAACACCAGAACAGAACGAACAGTCCCAGTGCCAGCCAACCGATCATTTTCGAGCCGGCACGCACCCCTTCGGCCATCGAGAATTTGTCTGTCTGTCGAGGACGTGGAGGCACACTAGGTGGAGTAAAACCATCGACGTCCGAATCATCACTGTTAAAGCCCGGTGGTTGATCACTCATTGCCACCTCCACTGATTGATACGTCTTTGGACTGGTTCAACCGATTCGTCTTAGGTTTTGTTTTGGGTTTGTTCTTGGGTGCTTCGGGAGGATCGGACAATAAGTCAAAGAAGCCTTGGTTGGTACGGAGTACAACGGTCGCGTCCTTACCAAGCGTTTTCTTGAGGGCTTCGAGTGAGCGCCAATAGCGATAAAAATCGGGATCGCTGCGATGTGCTTTCGCATAAATTTCGGCGGCCTCGCGTTCGGCTTCGCCACGAATTCGACCGGCGGCAAGCCGACCTTCGCGCAAAATTTCTTCACTCTTGACGGCGGCGTTGTCACGGATCCGCCGTGATTCCTTATCTCCTTCAGCGCGAAGTTGCTTCGCCTCGGCTTCACGCTCGGCTCGCATCTGCGCCAGCACAGCAGTGACGTTGGCTTGTTCATATGCGATCCGCTTAAAGCCGACCTGCTCAATATCAATTCCAAATTTTTCAGCGGCAGTCTGTTTCACTTCTGACACAATCGCCGATTCAATCTCGGGCGTTTGGATCTGTTTCGTGTCGGTGGAGACGAGTGCCGAAAGATCATAGCGACCCATAAGTGTGTTCTTGGCCGCAGTAACCATCCCGTCAAGCTTGGCGGAGGCCGCTGTTACATCGCCGACCGACTGCAGGAATAAATGAGGGTCCTCAATTCGCCAGACGACATACGTCAACAAGACCACATTGCGTCGATCACGAGTTAGTGTGGCAGTATAGGGAGTGTTGAAGATCTGCTTACGCATGTCGAACACACGGACATCTTCAATCGGCCAGGGAAGCTTAAAGTACGGACCCGGCTTCAAGATAGTCCGGACCGGCTCGCCAAAGCGTGTTACGACAGCAGCGGTCCCTTCACGAACTTGTAGATAGCACGCGTAGCCGACCAGAATCGCCAGCAAAATCACTGCGGCACTAATATTGAAGAGGACTGTAATTTTACCTCTTGGACGCCGGTCACTCGTATCGGATTGTTGTTCGTCGTTCATAGATCTTCTCAAGGAGTTTTTGTTTTTTTGGGATCGATCAACATGGAGTCAGCCGAACCGGAACGTTCATCAAAAATGACATCGGGAAGTTCCGAGTCCACAATAAACAAGCGTCGTCCGGACAGGACTCGCTCGAATGCTTCGAACCAGAGTCGGAGTCGATATGTTTCAGGTGCTGCAGTGAAGGCTTCACCGACGGCGATAAATTCAGCGGATTCCTGTCCGGCAACGGAAACACGTTTGGCAGCGTCAACTTTGGCATCCGCGAGTCGTCCATTACTTCCTTGTTCCGCCTCCAGGATCTGCTTGGCCGCTTCGCCGTTTGCCACGGTAACCACGCGGTTGCTGTCAAGCTCCGCATTGATCACATCCAGGTAACTGCTCGCCACTTCCACCGGAGGATGAAGGTTGATGAGCGCAACATCGACGACGTCCAATCCCAGTCGCTCGGCAGACGAGTATTCGCTTAACTTCTTGCGAACGTCCTCGGCGAATTGATCCCTCCCACGAGAGAGCATATCGGCGAGTGTCGCACTGCGTGTTTGTTCCATGAGTACACGATATGCCAGAGATTCAAGAGCTGTTTCGGGATTCGACGTGGCAAAGGCATGATCAAGAAATCCCTGGGTGTCCTCGGCAATCTTGAAGTAGACAATCGCGTTGACCGCAACCAACTCAGTTTCTGAACCGAGTACGAGCGAGAACTCCCGTGCATGAGGCTGAGTCCACAACAACGTTCGGTCCTTGTCTTCCGAGACGGTGGCCTCCTCAGTTTTTTCTTCGAATCCAATCCGCATGCTTTGGACGATACCTGCCGGGTATCTGCGTATTTCTCCGAACGGCCAAGGCAGCTTCGTGTGTAATCCCGGTTTCAAACGTACCTGCTGCGCGACACCGAAGCGTTCCTCCAAGCCAGCCTGATGAGGCTGAATAACGACGAAACAAGTCGAAAGCCAAACGATTAGCAGGCATCCTGCCGCAATTGGGAGTACCGACCGTCGAAAGAACCCGATTGTCCATGACGAACGGAGACTAAGGCCAAATCGTGCTTCTGCAATATCGAAGGCCTTCGATACAGGATTGGTCGTCGTCAGAAAAATCTCGCGTAGGATCGAGTCGATCGGAGCGGTGAACGTTCCTTGAACGGTGGTGGTTTGAAACCATGCTGCGAACAGGCGGATCAAGTGCTCACTCGCAACTGCGATCGTCCAAAGACTTAATCCCCACGCAAACCAACCTTCGATCGGCGGGTGAATGGTGGCTGTCAACAATGTGGCACCTGTCAGAAGCGCAGCGAGACGTGACTCAGAGAGTGCTGCTCGGACCGCCGGCGCTTCCGGCAGAGTCAATGAGTCTTGCGATATTGACGAATGGGATCGCTGTTCGAGGACTCGAGAAAAAACAGTCCATAAACTTGCCGCCAGCACCGCCAAAATCGCTCCACCGATAACTTGTTCTTGTGACCGGGGCACGGCAACTTCGACCAATTGGCCGACCATTGATAGTCCGGTCAACACGAGAATCGCCACCAGTGGTGTTGCTACAAACAAATAGTGAATCGCCGTTGATTCACGCTTCAGAGCCAATACATCTTCATCGTTGGCCGAACTGAGTCGCCTACGAATCTTAGCGGCGTTCATCGCCGCCCAAAGATCCACACCACAAAGGGAGAGTTGTAATGCGACGACGCGAAACACGCTTGATTCGATTTTCAATGCATAGAAGAAAGAAGCTCCGGCTGCGATCACGACGCACCAAAATGCGTTTCGTAGTATCGAGACGCTTGGAGGTTCGCTCAACGAGCGAACTGATTCTGGAGCCGAGATGTCGTCTGACAGGGGTTCTGGTTTGTTCGAATGCTGATTGGTCATGAGGAACTCCCAGCGAAAGTCTCTTTTGTCGCGGATAGCTGTCGCATCAGATCAGGGATTTTCTTTTTCGCTGAGTCCACATCGCCATCTCGAAGGAATGCTCGCGTACTGAATAATACCAGCCGTAAGTCGCGCGTTGCCTGCCGTTGGGATGGGGTCGGAAAAGACAAGTAAACTGCAGAACTGATGGGTAATTTTGCCGCGAGAGAATCCAAGGCAGCGATCCGGTCCAGTGCTTCACTGACATTCCCGCTTCGGAGCGCGATGTTCGTATCGATCTGTAGCGTCTGCATCTCTTCAAGGCATTCACTCGGAGAAGGTACGAAGATATAAGTGAAGAGGCAGAAGAAGATCGCCATCCCGCAGATCGCGATTGCTCCGAGTTGAGAGGCAGGAACTGCTTTTGACATCCGCCCGGTATTCGCGCTGGATACCGTCTCCGGATCGTCGTTGCGATAGCCGATCTTCGCGATTCGAATGAATATACCGACTGGGACGAGAATCCAAAGTGCCAACGTTCCCACCAGCATCAATGGATCTTTAAACCAAAGTGATGCGCTGACTGCTTCACCGATTTTGTCAATCGTCGCAAATTCTGGTCGCGTTAGACTATCGAGCCCCGTTGTCTCTTCAACAGTTGCTGTGGACGAACGCAGGGCAACAGTTGAGGTATAAGCGACCATGCAAACGAGGAGAAACATCGAGATCGCCACCGCCATCACGCGACGAAGACTATACCAACGTGTTAACAAAAATATGTTCGCAGCACCAAGACCAACTCCAAAGACATAGATTGCCAACCCTGTTGGGACGGACAAACCAACCCGTTCGACAGCCGCACACTGAATGATCCCGCGAGCCGGACCGACATACTGAGGAAATGCCAGTAGAGAAGCGATCAAGGGGCCGCCACGATTGGAATTGTCGGCGATAGCGACAAAGGAGCCGGAGGGGATGAAAGCCGTTATCAACCAGGAGACTATAATCACGATTAACAAATCGACCATAGGCCAACCGGTCACGATGCGGCCTGATGCGATCAGGAGATTTCTCAATCGGGTGGCGCCAGTCAAGCCCGCGGGTGGTTCCTCGGCTGTGATTTCGCTGCTCACAGCGAAACGAGAACTCACGTCACTGATAATGATGGCCAGAACCCAAGTCACGGAAACAATCATCAGAAACTGTGTCACTGAAAGGACGGTCAATCCGTAGAGCAAAGAGATCGGATTAAGTAGTGGAGCTACGAGACCCAGAGTGATTAATTTGCTCGTCGGGAGCCCCAAACGACGCAGTTCTCTCAAAACAGGGAGCACTCCAATCGAGCAAACAGGGACAGTCATTGCAACGAGTACAGTCCTAACCACACCCTGGATGCCATCGCCACGAAAAATGACTTTGACTCGTTCTGGTGTCGCGCGAGTCCGTAACCAAGCGGCTACCACAACCCCGCCGAGAATAGTCGGCGATGCCTCAAGAATCGTCCGAATCGCAGTAACGATAAACGTGACGATTAGAGCTTCGAATGTAGGTACTTCGACAAACATTAGGTTTCCGGCGAATCGACTGCGTGCCAGCGTGATTAACTGAAGAGTTGGTTAATCGCTGGCGTTAAGGTACCCAGTGACAATGCAGTTTGCGCGGTTGCAATTAATCTACAATTGCAATCAGTCTACGATCAGTCTACGGAGGACGCCATCTCTTTGTTTGTTTTTTTCGAGAACATTCACAGAAGTGGGATTATCACGCTTGATTCATGTGCTCAAAGTTTTTAATTTTGAATAATCAAAAATAAAATTTACATAGATCAAAAAATACTAAACAACAACAATTAGCGGGGTTTACGCTCATCAAGCTGCTGTCATAATCGCCACCATCACAGTCCTAATGTCACTGCTGCTGCCGTAATGCAGCAGGCACGTGAGGCCCGGCGAACCTGGTGCCGAAACCACCCCAAGGAGCTTAGACTGGTAATTCGCTCTTTGCACCAAAACAAAAGGATGCGGGATGTTACCCCGAGTCCTGAGGATGCATAAACTGTTTCTGAAAAAAGACTTACATGATTGACAATGGAAGCGGCGGGAATTGAATGCGTGTCCTCAGTCCCCTATCGACATTACACGACAAGAACTTACGTGACATACCCTTTGTCGCCGTCCATCTCAGAGACAAAGGCATACATGCGATTACTTATGCGTTTTTTAGGCGCGATTCCAAAGAATGAAGTGGACAAAAAATAAAAGGGCAGCAACCAACACAGGTTACTGCCCTGTAGTCACAACTGTTTCTATTATTTCTTCTTCTGAATACAGAACAATTGGCTACCTGTGCGAGCAAGCAGATAGTCGTTGACAAGTGCGACGCCGTAAAGCGTTGGTCGTGAGAACATGGCTGCGGAACGCAGGCGCTGGCCAGTCTCTTTCGCGGTGGGAATGTTATTGACCGGTGGTGCCTCTTCGGTCCAGAGCCGGTTTTCCGCAACCACTTCGAATTTGGCTCCGGCTTTAAGCACTGTGGTGTTGCCGTTCTTACCGAAAAAGTAGATGTGATCGCCCAATCCAACCGGAGTGGCCCAGCAGGATTCCTGAATGCGGTTGGTGTAGGCGGGCTTGCCGGTTTTTAGATCCAGGCAATATACCACCCCTGCACGGTTCACCCAGTAGGCATACCCCTGATGTGCGATGGGGGTGGCCCAGGAGGGAACCGGGCTGGAATTGGTCCAGACGAATTCCGGCTTCCATGTGTCACCCTCTCGGCCGACCTGAAATAAGCCGTTCGACTTCTTGGCCAGTTGCTCGTTCTCCCCGGAGCGACCTGGAGAAGCACCCACCAGAAAGCGGCCATTCCCAGTGGATAGAGGGCTGGTTTTGTTGTTGCCCCCTACTTTGTCAAACGACCAAAGCAGTTTGCCGGTCGCAGGATCGTAACCTTCCAGACTACCAGCAGAACTGCAGACGATCTGCGATGTCTCACCCACGGGAACCAGCGTTGGCGAACTCCAACTGACGCGGCTCTTACGGTCGGCTTTCCAGAGTTCCTTTCCGTCGGTCTTGTTCAGCGCGGTCAGATATGAGGGCCCTTCATCGTCAATCATGACGATGACTGCGTCTTTGGTCTGCACTGGTGAAGCGGACAGGCCAAATTTATTTTTCGGCGCCCCATAGCGATCCGTCAGAGAGGCGGTCCACTGGAATTTTCCGTCATGTGAGATAGAGACGACATCACCACTTTCGAAGTAAGCGTAAATCCCTTTCTCATCCAGCACCGGCGTCGGAGCAGCCCTGCTGATGTAGACCGTGTTCTTTTCGGCATACGTCGAAGGCTGTGTATGAATCCAGAGTTGTTTCCCTGTCTTCAGGTTGTAACAGATGACGTGCAGCTTGTCCTTGTTGGGGCCTTCGACCGAACTCACATATACCTGGTTGCCCCAGATGACGGGGCTCGACTGTCCATAACCGGGGATCTCAGATTTCCAGGTCAAGTTGTCCTGCGGAGACCAGTTTGTAGGAATGGAATTGGCGGTGATCTTCGAGGAGTCTGCTCCCAGAAAACCGCGCCACTGTTCTGCAGCTGGGAGAGAGGAAGTAACACAGAGTAGCAATAGTGCAACAAAAGAATATTTCATCATCAGGTCCTGATTTAATGATCAACGTGATTGAAACGAAAACATCTGAGGGAA
This sequence comes from Gimesia aquarii, assembly GCF_007748195.1. Classification (NCBI taxonomy): domain Bacteria; kingdom Pseudomonadati; phylum Planctomycetota; class Planctomycetia; order Planctomycetales; family Planctomycetaceae; genus Gimesia; species Gimesia aquarii. Next base: position 4,039,585 of record NZ_CP037920.1, on the reverse strand, counting down.
AGATGAGTTCGATTAGAACTCACCAATGACTTCCCCTCCCGAAATACTAGCCAGTGCCTGCCAAATTTCAAGGCTGATGTTCTCACTGATGAACCTCACCGCGCCATCACCGAGTAATACGTTCACGCCACCGATATGACGACTGCGGGCACTCTTGGATGAAGCGAAGCGGGAATAACAGTCGTTCATTCGGGAGTTGGGATTACGAAAGTGATTGTATCCCGTATCGTTCACCGAACCATCGGCCCATTTTTCGCCCCGCTGAAACGTTACTGTGGCAGAGTTGTCCAGGCACCAGGAGTCGCTTACTGAACTGGCCGTCGCATTCCAGACGGAAGCCAGATTCCAGTCGGTTGTATTATTGGCAACGCCACGTGTTGAATCAGGAGCAGCACTGCCAATCAGGTGTTCTGAAAAGAAAACGGTATTTGAGAGACCATCGGTTACATCGCGCGCTTTGGTGCGTGAGTCAATAAAGAAGGCACCATCTGTGTCAGTGTAAGCGCCGCCGTCCCGTCCTGATCCCTGGCAGGCGACATAATTTGTCGCACCCCAGTCGTTGCTGACGACTTCATGGGTGTCAGAAGGGCAAAGAAAAACAGGCACTTTGGTTTTGACTACGTCCGAAAGGCCCGGATTCGTCACGACTGATGGTGGTGGTCCTGCACTGAAAATGTAGAGGGGGGCTTTTAAATCAAGCTGATTGTAGATATTGGACTGATCCAGGTAAGGGGTCAGCATAGCAAGGGCTGACCAGCGGTAGAAAGACTGGTTTGATGGATCAACGGGGGCTTCTTCCTGATCACGTTGTGAAGGAAAATACAAAAACGCATCGTGATGGTTATGTAGTGCCAGTCCCAACTGCTTGAGGTTATTTTTACATTGAGTACGTCGCGCTGCCTCGCGTGCCTGTTGTACTGCAGGTAAAAGTAAGGCAATCAGGATGGCTATGATGGCAATCACGACGAGAAGTTCAATCAGGGTGAATCCACGCCGCGAACTGGTTTGCTGGGAAAGTGAATTCAGTTGAGTACGAATACTGTTTTTTTTCATGGGATTGATTTCGTTATTGTAAAATGTTGTAGTTACGAGGCGCAGGAAGGCTCTCGCGTATACAAGCGGGTTGGAATGTGAAGGAGGATGTTGAATTGATCTATTCACATGAGACTGTGCTGGTAGATTCAGAGTGGGTAGAACCCTGGATCTAGAGGCGCAGACTTATCGCCCAAGAGGGGCACAGAACTATAGATCTTATTTTCAATAGGCAGATAAATCTCAGCTGATCCGAGGAGGAGGCTCTGGTGGTTCCAACGAAAATTCAGGTGTTTTGTGCGAGCCTGGAGTGATCCTCGATTCGGAAACGGGAAAGACATTATTGGTCGGGAGCCTGACAAGAATAGCCCAGGGGATGCTGTTCCCAAAGAGCCCTTGCCCTTGGCACTTTTGTATCAACAGGCCGATCACAGGACCGGACTCTGGTTGTGAAGATGATTTCGCATTGGAGGTGCTAGGATGAGCGGAATTCTTCTGAGTGGAGCAACTCTTTGCTGGCGGTAATCCTCTCATGTTTTTTTAACGCAGCAATCTTCAGCCTGTCGGGTTTCATAAACCGTTTGGACCGGTTCTACCCGTACCAACTGCGTGACGCATTCAGGGGGCGTTACCTGATTTGCTCTCGCCCAGACAAGTTTTTCCCGGTTGGTGAAGCAACAACATGTCTTCCAGCACTGTCCGGCTGACTGGCAGCCACAGGGCCGATTCTGGCACGGGAACGGGACAGTCCGGTCTTTCTGAATTCCAGCAGGGTGGCTCAGGGAACGTGGAAAAAAAGAGAATACTAAAGCACATAACAAAACCAAGCAGATCACACTGCGTACGATACGCCGTTTTGTATTATTGAGCCCGGAAAACATTGATTTACCTGACGGCGATACTTGATCCGTCGAATGAGGGCTCACTCTCTACGCCAAAAAGTCTATCACTCTGAATCAGCAAATACAAGAAACTTATTCTAATGAGTTTCGTAATTTGGTAGCCTGGCGAACGTTGTGATGTTATGTTTGGGAAACGCGATGCACAGTCGGCTTTATCGTTGTATTTCCCATTGGCAGGAGATACAGTTCATAGCTGCGATGTTCTGTCGGGCGTTCGATTATCCAATCGAACAGGAAGCCGGTGAGAATCCGGCACGGGACCGCCACTGTATGCGAGGAGATCGCCAGCATTGATGTCACTGTGAATTCGTTTCATGGGAAGGCGCTGGTCAGATCGTTTGACTTGTGAGTCAGAATACGGCCTGGCAGGAACGCACCAGCACTGCTTCGATCTTATCTGGAAGTAGGTGTTATGTTCCTGAGATCCGGTGTCGGTCTCCATGGCAGCCTCGAAGACCCGAAGCCTTGCGCCGAAAGGTTTTTTCATGTTTCGTCTCAAGCCGCGCCATCTCAGGCGTCATGCTCATGCTGCGCTCACCACCGGCTTTACGCTGATCGAACTGCTAGTCGTCATTGCCATCATTGCAATACTGATTGCATTATTGTTGCCCGCGGTACAGCAGGCTCGTGAAGCAGCACGCCGCCTGCAGTGCAAGAACAATTTGAAACAGATCGGAATCGCACTGCACAACTACCACGACACGCATCGGGTCTTTCCCAAGGGAGGCTACGGGGGCTTTATGTCAGCAGCCAATGCCAGCAATCCGGCGCTGAAGCAAACCGGATTGACACTCAGTTGGGGAGCGGCCATTCTTCCCGGCCTGGATCAGGCCAACCTGTTCCAGAAGATCAATCAAAATGAATGGTACGTTCACCCCGACAACGTTCCAATCGGCCAGACAGTTCTGCCGGTTTATCTGTGCCCATCTGTTCCCTCGCCAGAAATGCTCAAGCCTAGCGGTGACCAGACATCAGCGCCCGAAAGATTCGCACGCTCTGACTACGGAGGAAACTGGGGAGAACGAGGACTTCGCTGCTTCCCAGCAACCAACTGTCAGAACAACTATGGAGGTACGGGGGCAGATGCCTATCGGGGCATGTTCCCGTTGCTGGGGGCTCCCAGTGTCCGTATGAGAGATGTCACCGATGGAACCACGAACACGATCTTAGTCGGCGAACGCCTAATGGACTGCATTCCATCTGGATCGGCCACAAGAATGTTTTTGACCAGAGTGCACCGGTAAACGGTCGCTACGCGTCTCCGGGTGATACGCAATGGCAATCGTGCATCACCTTTGGTGGCACAGCCAATCCACCTGGAAAGCTCGGTTGTGATTTCGGACAAGAGTTTCACAGCTTCCACACAGGCGGTGCTCAATTCTTGCTGGTAGACGGCTCTGTCCGTTTTGTATCCGAGAACATCGATATCGTGACTTTCTCCGCTCTGCTATCCCGCAAAGGGGCGGAAGTCATTGGCGAATTCTGAGCTGTGATAAAAATGATTGAACCAGCAATAGATACCGTCCACGCTTTGAAAGGAGGTGATCCTAGTCTGTTTCTGCAATTTTGAATAGATATCGTTAATAAAGAAATGAAACCACTTTGAACTCGCGGAACAAACTGTCCGAGTGCAGCCGCCTAGTTATGCGATTACAGGCCTTCAAAAGCTGACTCAATTTTGTTTGGTATTTCAAATGCTCTTTTGAGCATAGTTTGAATTCTATTAATGGTATCTTTAAAAAATACATCGCTAACTAATTGGATTACCTTCTTGTTGAACGCTTTCTACGCTAAATCAGTGGGTGGTATCCACGTTAGTGATGAATGATGAAGAGATATTAACACTTTGCCGTCTAGCTTATGATATGCGAAGGTATAATCAGCGCGGGTCGCGTCCCCACCTTCATTAACAAAAGTGTAGTGCCCCATGTCTTTATAGCCCAGGCCGCCAGCCTTCAAGATAGGGCCAGCAGCGCTCTGAAATTCTACATGTTTCCATCCATGGTTTAAGAATCCACCGTCGTGTGGGTAGTTCGCGTTCCCCCCTACGAAATAGGAGCGCGCTCCTGCCTCATCAAGACGGATTACATCAGCTAAGGTGGGTTTAAACAGTAGCGGCTCATCAGGCGAGCCAAAGTCGTATAGTCCAAGAAGTGTTTCCACATCTTGCTCAATTACGGCTTTTACCCATGCACGTTGTGCGTTGACCACTTCAGCTTTTGTTATCTTCTCAAATCTTCTCATTGCTAACCCACGTATAATAAAATGTTGTATAGATTTGGTTAATTCTCGCTTTTCGAAAATCATACATGACTTGTTATTCAATTGCATGGACTTGTTCATACATCATGCTGCGATGGAACAAATGCGCGCAAATTGATCATTTTTGTTCTGATATGATGACCCACATGCTTCATATCACGCGTTGTTGCTGTATTATGATATCAGCCGAGAAAAAAAATTCAAGAAGTAGTCTCACACTGTGCAACCCAATCAGAAAACGTTGTTTAGAGTGTGGTATTTAGATATATGCGATAGCCAGAAAATATAGGCTGGACAAGATCTATCTAATCGAACCCGATTTCGTGAAAACGTATGAGTTCTTCGGGCGCATAAAATGTTTGCTTTAAGAGTAATTTGATCGGACAATCCGAGAGCCGTGTAAACCAAAGTTTTCTGGTTTGCTATGACTTCGCAAATACGCGTGGTTTCCACTCACATGTATGGTGTCTACGAATTGGGGCGAATTACAAGACGTCTGAAGAAACGGCGGACAAGAATTTTGGGTCTCGAACAAGAAAGATTATCCGGCGAGCAGGCTTGGAAGTCTGGCCGAAACCGTTCCAGAATTGCAGGTCCAGCCATCAGACAGAATTGGATCAGGAATTTCGGACGTACTTTGTATGTGCGTGGCTAGGTAATACTCCGACGGTTGCTCACAAACATTATTTGACAGTAACCGACGACCACTTTGAAGCGGCAGCAAAAACTGGGGACGCAAACACTCGCGGTGACTTGCAAAAGAAAAGTCACAGAGTTCATAAAGTGCTAGAATACAAGAGTTTTTCAGCAGTTGTGGCCATTCTTGAAAATAACAAAATAGCGGTGGAGGGATTCGAACCCCCGACACGCGGATTATGATTCCGCAGTACGATAATCGTAAAATTATTGTAGATCAATGGTTGTGATTTATATTTTAAATCGCTTGTACCAATGCTTTGCCTTTGAATCTTGCTTCTTTTACTCTGAATATTTCATGTATCTGAAAACTAAGAAGATGACCCTGCCAGATATTCTATTCTGATTGACATTGGGTAAAAAACGATTTCACTCAGTAGCATTTTTCCTTGACAATTGGCACATACAAAACTGAGTTCGACATTCGAAGAGCATGATTTTAGTCTTGTCAAAATTTTGCGATATGTCTTGACAATTTTTTTGTAATAGCTTCTAGAAATATCTACATGTAGTTTATTTGGCTCACGTGGTCTAACCTTATGCTTTGTCATACATGTCAAAGCTTCCTGATGAGCAAGTGAGAGAAAATGGGGGGGAGCTATGTAAGGTTATCTTATAAATTTTGTCCAAACGCAAATACTCATCGTATAAATGACGGAGAATGCAAATCTTTAGTTTTGTTTGAAGCGGATTTTCGACGGCTTAATACAAAAACTTTTACAGTACTCCCTTCTTTTGCAAAAGTTTCTGCTGCTGGATCTTGTCCGCAAACCTCAAATATTTTCTCACCAACTTCAGCGTAGGGACCTGCTACGAATCGAGTCTTAAAACCTGATCGTTTTAGAATAAATTCTGCTTTTGAAGCATGAAGACCTGTAATAGATGGAACTAATTTCATACCAATAGGTTGCCTTACTCTTTCTTTTTGTTTGTATTGAGCCAGGTCAGGATAAAAAGAACAATTATCATCAAAGAATCCTTTAAGCCAAAGGTTTCTATCAACATTAGTTTTCTGTGTTTCTACCTCTTCAAAAGTGTAATAAACAAATTGTAGTCTTCGTGGGAAACTAATTTGAACTTCTTTTGGTAAATATGTTTTATGATTTAGTACAACTTTTATTAAGCAGCTGTTGATGTTCCGGCCGTTTATATCAAATGGTTTGAGTACTAAAATAATGTGGTTTTTAGAATTTTCAATGAGCTTGATTTCGAACAATTCCTTAGCTCTCACTACTGTCATTTCAAAAAAAAACGAGGGTGGGATTTCCATAATATTATCATGCGATTTTTTTTGAATTAAGTCGATAGGAACAATTTCAAAAGTCAATTTCTTATCATTAACTAAAATACTTTCCTGACTATTATTTATCCATTTTTTCGCACCACTGCTAATAACTTTATATGGCAGACCTTTAGTTTCGAATTTATTATAGCTTTTATCACTTTGAACAAATATTGGCTCATAAGTATCAAAACGGCTTACAGCCTGTTTTTCAAAGTAAAACTTGCCTTCGGAACGCTTTTCGATGCTTAAAACTCTATCAAATAAAGATCGCTTAAAAGAACCACGAATTGCTTTATAAGAAGCAGCCTTATTTTGCCAGTTTAATAAAACCTCTTCTAAATCTGGATGTGTTTTTTGGGGAACAAGTATTTGTAGTTGTGCATTACTATGCGGGGCGGCCACAAGGAGTAATATAAGACAGAAGAGAATGGGTGATTTTAAGTGAAGAAACCATTTGTTATTCATAACCATTTCAATCATCCTTGATTTATGGGCAGAAACTTCTTCGTTATTTTGAAGCAGATTTTCGACGGCTTATAATAAAAAGTTTTACGGTAGTTCCTTCTTTTGCAGAAGTTAGAGCCATCGGCTCCTGTCGGAGGACTTTATGGGGACTCTCACCATCATTTGCATATCGCCCTGCAAAGAGTTGAGCTTTAAAACCAGATCGTCTTAGAACAATTATTGCATTATGAGCGGTTAGGCCAGTAACCGAGGGGACAACGTTTGCACCTATGGGAAGGAATTCTACCTCTACCTGTCTATGCTTTGTTAGATCAGGGTAGAAAGCGGAATCATTATCACCAAAGAATCCTTTAAGCCAACGGTCTCTCTCTACGTCAGCTTTTCGTACTTTCACATTGTTAAAAGTGTAAAGCACATCTTGCCTTCTTCTTGGAAAGTGAAATTGTACTCCCTCTGGTAAATATGTTTTTGGATTAAGTACAACTTTTGCTAAGTAGAAGTTAGAGTCTAAGGCTATTCTATCGAGTGGTGTTAGAAATAAGATAATTTGATTTGACGAATTTTCGATGAGTTTGAAATCGAATAAATTCTTAGCTCCTGCTACTGGCATACCGAAAAAAAATGGGACTGGTCCTTCCATCATGTTAATATCATTTGCTATAGGGCGCGGATCGATTGGAAATTTTTCAAAAGTTCTTTCCTTGTCATCAATTTTAGTAACTTTCCGTCCAACGGATATCCATTTTGCTCTACCACTTCCAATAACTTTAAAAGGCTTTTCGATAGTTCCTGGCCCAATTTGATTTACAACTCCATTGGCTATTATTGGTCCATTGGTATCTATGCGAGTTATATTCGGTTTTTCATAGTAAAACTTTCCTTCAGAAATTTTTTCAATTCGTAAAACATTATCAATCAAAGAACGAGAATAAAAGCCACGAAAGGCCTTGATGGGAACGGTTTTATTTTGCCAGTTTAGTAAGATCTGCTCTAAATCTGGATGTATTTTTGGTAGAGCAGGAGCTCGCTTTTGAGCATTACATTGTGAGGTAGGTGGAAATAGCAAGCCAAAACAGACAATGGCTATAATTCCCAAAAATAGAAACAATTTATTATTCATAACTGACTCAATCACATTTAAATGGTCTTATGCCCTATGCGTATATGATTAAAGTTTCTTAAGGATAGTAGGTGCTCAAAAAAAGAGTATAAACTACTATTGAGAGACTTCATACCTCAAAAGTAGAGAAAGCTGCGTAGTGTAGGCGATTTTCAGTATGTTGGCTACCTGATTCGATTAGAATGGAACGATTATATTTTGTGTTGGGATTTGTTTGATTGAGCCTCATTAAGTAGTTCGCTGAAGTTTTTTGTATTGTTGATAGATTCACTTGGTAGTGTTTATCCTTGAAGATGGATCGAAGTATTCACAGCGAGTACGGAACCGGTACGTTAGTAAAACTGTTTTCCCTGAATGGTGTGCCAAAAGGCATTCGGAGCTATGTCCTCAGTTCATTCCAAAAACCGTTCAACGCTGGTTGTGCCAATTCGAGATCAAGCCGTTATATATCGAGTAGATGCTCTGTGGGATAACGGGTATGTTGAAAGTTTCAACAACCGATTCTCCGAGGCCAGTTTCTGGAAGTAGAAGAGTTCAAAGTTCTCTCAACAGTCCGGCGGTTGAGAGCGACTTGAAAAGTGGATTATAACGAATAACATCCTCATAGTTGGTTTGGATATGTCACCCCAGCAAAGTCTGCGAAGGTTGTGCAATTTTTAATCGTGCTGCGCGCACTACGAAATCACCTAAAACCTGCCATTATGCCATTAAAAGAGTAGCTACAGGTTTTAAGGTAGGTTTGACTTGCTTGACAAATAACCTAAAAAAAATAAAATAGATATTCATTGGTCAAGTTCAGCGTAAAAATGCAAATTATTCCCTGGAGAATTCTATGTTTTACATATCGCGTTTTGGGGGAGTTGGACTTGTCAGTTTTTTTCTGTTAATACAGAGCACCTCTGCAGATCAATCTAAATCACATCCAATCCATTCAGCTGAAATAGAAAAAATCTTTCGACAATGGGAATCCATGGAGTCTGAAATCAAGACTGCTAATTTTACTTTAGACCGGTTTATTTTTCGCACAAAAAATTTTAAAGAGGCTCCTACCAAATTTGAAATCACAGAAATTATAACAACGAGGCTATTACCATTAGTTAAATTGAAATACACATTGGAAGATTTAAAACTTGCAACCAATGATTTGGTTAACTCGAAAGTCTCTGCAAAACGAGAATGGAAGGGTAACTGGGTGAGGTATGAAGTAACTGATGATGGTGAAAAGCTACTTAACGAAGCATCGTTTGATGTAGACAAGAAAAATAACATAACATCTAAATATACTAGATTTAAATCAAAAAACGCAAATATAAGGTATGTTGAAGCGAATCAATCTGCACGCGTAACAAAACAGAGTTCCGCGGTTAAATATTTTTCTATCAAAGATCTTCGACTCATACCAAACTTAGTAATGCTGAAAAATGAAAAAGATCTTCAATTACTAGAAACAGAAACTGAACTCAACCAACTTTTAAGCAAGAAATATAATTTAGAGTTCAATAGTAATAATGGGTTTGTGCATAGGTTGACTACTCTTAATGGCTCTGGTTCTCCATTGAACGAAGTTTTGCAGTTCGAGCCTCAAATGACTACTACAGGTATTAGCGTCCCTTCTATGATTGTCAAATATTATTTTACTGAGGACTCTAGGGTTCGATCTTGTTTAATCTTAATTCTCAGTAAACTTAAACTTAATGAAACGTTCTCTGAGAATTCCTTTCAAGTTCTTGTTCCTAAGGGGACAAGTATTAGTAATGTATCGAAAAGTAATACGGTCATTGGCCAAGAAAAGACCCAAGAAAGTGAAACAGATGTTTTAAGCTTTTCAAAAGACATTCCTGATTTCACTCATCGACACGAACAATTGTTAGGAGATGATGACAGAAATTCTAGTATTAAGTGGGCTATAGTTATAGGAATTAACGTCACTTTTTTTGTCTTAATTATTGCCATGGTCATCCGTAGAAAAAAGTCGAATTCAAAATAAAAAAAGGTTTGTTTATTTAGTTTTAATTTTATTTCAAATGAAAGTTTGGACTATGAAATTTATTACTACCCCTCAATGTATGCTGATTAATTTAGTAGTCATTTTTGATCTCTTTATAGCTTTTACTCCCTCCTATTTAGGAGCAATTGGTGGTGGTGGTGATTACCCTCCGCCTGCTGAAAAATGTATTAATGCAGATTACGAAGAAGGTGGTCAAAATACGATAAACTGTAGTGATGATCCCAATGATCCAGGTCAATGCATTGTTAATGATCCTCAAAATTTTCCAGGTTGCCCCGACACAAAAGCTAAACCTGTTAATGCTAGCTGCGTTGATGACCCTTCGGCCACCATAGGAATTTGTATAACTCATGTTGGTACGTTAATGATTATGAACTACTGGTCTCCTGGATGTGACATAGATCCAAATGGAGGATGTACTTGTAACTATATGGAGGATGAATTAGTTCCAGAACCTGGAGTAACAAAATGTGGTTTAGATCCTAATCCATAGGTAGTTAGAAAATGCGATATTTTTAATCTACAAAAAATTACTTTGTTTTAGAAGTGTTTTTATAAGTTCCTGATTAATTATAGCGAGCGCGTAGTGATCGAGTCCGAGGAATAGATAATTAAAGCTTTTGCATAGTGGTCTGCTGTTAAAAAAACGTACCAGTTGTTATGAAGAATACCAGTCCTCATAGTGGGTTCAAGGAGATTCAGAATGACAACGAAAAAACGTAAATAACATACCCCCGAACAAATAGTTCGAAAAATGCGAGATGCAGATGCCACGCTCAATGCAGGACAGAATATGGCCGCCGTGCTTCAGGCTCTGGAATTCAGCGAATCGACTTTCGAACGCTGGCGAAATCAATATGGCGGCATGAAGTCAGAAGAGGCAAAACGACGCCCTCGGTTCGGTTATCCTCGTATTGGCTGTTTACTTCGCCAGAAAGGCTGGCAGGTCAGTGATACACGGATATTTCGTCTATGGCGTCGAGAAGGGTTAAAAGTGCCTCAAAAGAAGAGAAAACGGAAACGTTCGGGAACCAGTGTGAATGGTTGCCTCTATCGTCACTCTGAATACAAGGATCATGTTTGGTGTTGGGATTTCATATTTGATCGCACAACAAACGGCAGTCCTTTGAAGTGTTTGTTAATCATCGATGAGTACACTCGTGAGTGTCTGGCATTGAAGATGGACCGGAGTATTAAGAGTGAAGATGCCATTGATACATTGGCCGAATTGTTTGCGATGCGTGGCGTTCCGAAGTGCATTCGGAGCGACAATGGCCCCGAGTTTGTGTCGAAGGCAATTCAGCGTTGGTTGCAACAGTTGAAAATCGAAGCGTTGTATATGGAACCAGGTTCCCCCTGGCAAAATGGTTACATAGAAAGTTTCAATAGTCGTTTCCGGGATGAATTCCTGGCGATGGAAGAATTCGAGTGTTTGTCGTCAGCCAGGAAACTGACGAATCAATTCAGAGATGATTACAATCAGATTCGACCACACAGTTCGTTGGGGTACGTTGCCCCAGCAGAGTTTGCGAGTCGCTGTGCAGTTGTAGTCAGGGCGCAGCCCGATTGCAAACTGCACAGCGAAATTACCTAAACCAACCTTCATAAGGGCTGGTACAAGTTTTTAATGCAGGTCAATCCTGTATAGAGAAGTTTCATAATGCTTGTTGATATCCCCAGTACTTATCAAAAATATTTTTTGGTACTATTTATCTTTTCTCTTAGTTGTTCCTCATCCAAGGATAATTTTTCGTGTCAGATTATAGGCGGTCCAAGTCAGTCTATCGGCCCAGTGTATAGTTCCAATCCCTTTGAATGGTTTTTAACTTTAAAAAACACCGGAAGTAGTCCCATACTATTATCCAAACAAATTAAAACATCGTGCCAGTGCACAAAAGCTTTTGTGCTAGATGATCGAGTAATGCCAGGAAAAGTAACACATATTAAGCTTTTAATACACCCATCACAGAGTGTGCGTGACCAATTAATTACTTTATCAATTCCATTTCTAGAACCTCAGACAATTCCTCCCATTTCATGTAAACTCACGTTTAAATTTGTTAAACGTTGGACTATTACACCTAAGGCCTTTAGCTTAACAGGAGCGCCCGGAACTGTTAGTGAAGATGCTTGTATTGTAAAATCGCATTCAAGTGAGCATCGTCTGAGAGTTACCTCAATTACAGGTCTTCCAGATTTTATCACAACCAAACTGCAATCTAGACACTTAGCATCTGATGATTCTGAAGAACTCTCTATTAGCTTTATTTGCAAGTTTCCTGCTGAGCCAATTTCCCAACGGTACTCGGTATTCATTCATACTAATGATGAGAAGAAACCCAAAGAAAAAATCGATTTAGTTGTAGAGTCAAAATCAATCATCTATTCAAACCCGCCAAGTATCTTCGTCTCTTTTAGAGATATTCAGCAGGGCGACAAAGAAGTTACTCGGTTGGATCTTACTACTCAAGACGGTTACCTAATAGAGAATATTTCGGTTAATGAAACAAGTAACATTTCACTGGATACTCAGAAGGTAAAAGACAATAATTTTCTTGTAGATGTAGCTGTCGACCCCCAAAATTTATCAAAGGGCATTCATCGGTATCATCTTTCTGCAATAGCCCGTTCCGGAAATAAAAAGCCTCTGACTCTTGATGTGCCAATAATTGTTGTTATACCACCAGAAAATTGATGAGAAGAAAATTACATAGAAATTAATCTTTGTTCAGTCCAATAGTCAAAGTTAAAGTACAAATCACATATAACATTTTTTATCCCCCCTTGGAAAACTATCAAGCGACTAGTACTTTGGAAAAACGGTCAGAGATTAAAAATTATACTTTTGCAACCGTTGAGATTGTGAGTTGGCTTTTTCCAAACACAGTACTTACGGGTTTGGTATTTTTACTATTTCTGATTGAACAGATACTACATTTCATTAATCATACCAGTATCTGGATTAATGGTGGGTTAACCGTAGGGGCACAATTAGGATTAGTTGGAATTTCTTTTCTCGCATGGACACTTATTATCTGGATCGGCTATTCGTACTTTAAACTAGTCATCAGAGTAATCAATCGTGTCTCTTTGAATGCTTATGAGCGAATAATCTTTATTGTGTCTCTCATTCCACTTGTTATTTTTGTGAATTTATACATTTGGAGTTGGGTATTTTTCGCCAGACTGGGTATTTTTCCAGACCTCGATGCGATTTATTTTGCAGCGCTCAATGTAAATATGCTTAGTAAATACTTTTGGCAAGCTGAAAGATCAATCTGGGTGATGACTCTCATTGGAATACTTCTGATTTCTTTTGTCTGTTCGCTGGTTTTTTCTTGGTGTTTGAGACAACCAAGGCTGTTACGCAGATGTGGGAAAGACTTATTTATTCCACAAATTATCATCTTTCTTGTATGTATAAACACTGTGTTTTTCTTATCTGATTTTCTTTCCAGCAAGCACTATCAATTACTTGAACCACAAGATCGAATCGAAGCGTTAAAAAATCCATGGGCATCTTCTACTTTTGAGTTGCGATATCATACCAACCCGACAGTTACACTAGCCTGCAGTGTTTTCAATGGTACTGCTAATGTATTAACTGATGAAATACCTTTAAAATACATGTCTCCTTTGGGGAGCATAAAACCTGGATTTTTCCCTGCTATCTCCCCAGATAAAAAAAAGAATATCATTCTGATTACGATTGAATCACTTCGTAGTGATACAATTTTGATGGAACACCAGGGGAAACTGGTAATGCCTCATGTGGAAAAATTGGCTAGAAATGGACATTTCTTCCCTAATTGTTATGCCAGTAGCACCCACTCTGATTATTCTGATCCCGCAATCTTATCATCACTTTATCCATTGCGTAGCACGCGTACTCATTTCTACGGCAAAGAAGATCCTTGGCCGAAGGTGATGATTTATGACTTACTCAAGGAATATGATTATGCTACTGCCATGTTCTCTTCACAAAATGAAGCGTGGAGTAATATGCATCTATTCTATGAGAGTCCTTGTTTAGATATCTTCTTTGACTCAAGAACATATAAAGGACAAACAATTTCTGAAAAGGGTTATTTCTCCCATTGGCAATCAGAAACAGGTATGATTGCTGGAAAATTAGATGATGCAATTACTATTGACCACGCTATTGATTGGATGGAAAGACAACACCAACAACAAATACCTTTTTTTATGTCTCTCAATCTTCAAACATCACATTTTCCATATGAACGTCCCGATGACCAAGCTGGGCCTTTTCATCCATGTAAACTTGACTCTAAAACAACGCTCTATGATTATTCTCTTGAAGAAAGGCCTGTAGTTAAAAATGCTTATTTTAATGCATTAAACTATGTAGACTTACAAATTGGGCGACTTCTCGACTCTCTACAAAAAAATGAGATCAGTGACGAAACTATTATTGTGATTACTGGGGACCATGGAGAAGCTTTTTATGAAAACGGGTTCGCGGGTCATGCAACTTTCCCATTTGAGACTGTGTTAAAAGTTGGATTAGTTATAAACTCTCCTACTATTAATGCTCCAAAAATCGATAAGTATCTCGTACATGCAGTTGATATAGTTCCCACTATTACTGCCTTTCTTGGCATTCCAACACATCCTGCCTTTCAAGGAATCGATATATTCTCAAAAGAAAGACCTGCGAATGATGAAAGGGTTATTTTCGTTCATGCTTGTAACCCCATTGTTAATACTGACGCAATTGTTACTGGCATTGGTTGGAAGTATGTAATTAATCATCGAACTGAGAAACACAAAATATTCTTGCTACCAACAGATCTTGAACCTCATTCTAACCTGATAGAAGAAGAAAATCAGGTGGCGGAAATACTACACAGACTTTGCTCAGAATGGCGGAAAAATCAACTTACATATTATAATTCAACGCGTTACTATAATTGGTTTTATGCACCAAAACCACCGCGCATTCGGAAAGAAGATTTGGCGGTTTTGAGAAAACGTGCTAGTGAATTGTAAGAGTAGTTTATTACCTCTTGGCAAGCGGTAAAAGCAAAAATCTCTCCATACATACGTGATTGATCGAATATGACAATGAACATTAATGGAATCTACTGACACATCCCCTTTGAAACAACCTGTGCAACGAGACCTGCGAATCGATTTTTTTCGAGGGCTTGCATTGCTTATGATCTTAATTGATCATGTAGAAAACATGTTGGGGGTTTCGCTACTGAGCAGTTTCACATTAAAAGGTTTTGGCTATTGTGATGCCGCTGAAGTTTTCGTGTTTTTGTCGGGATACTTATATGGCATTGTTTACAGTCGTGTGTATCGACAATATGGCTCTCTGGGATGTTTTAAAAAGTCTTTGCATCGTGGTTTTGGACTTTACCTCGCTACTCTTCTTACTCTTGGTTGTTGTTTGGCAATTAGTATTCCGTTCGCGATTGAAAATGTTCAAATTTCAAAACATCTCTTTTTGTTTCCGCTCCTAGAAGCTCCTGTCAAATCGACAGCTTATTTATTGAATCTCTTCTATACGCCCTATGGATTCGAAATTCTACGTTTTTATATTCTCCTCTTCTTGTTTTTAAGCCCGGCACTTTTCTGGCTATTTAAGAGAAGTGTCGCATTGGCGTGTTTAGTGTCTTTTGGAATTTATTCACTCAGTCAATTTTTTGACTGGTCCACCATCCCAATGGCCTACAGCCAATTCGGACGATTCTATTTCAATCCTTTGTCCTGGCAACTTCTGTTCTTTATTGGGCTCGTTATTGGTTCGAAAAACTACGATAAGAAGTCCGTTCTTATATACAACGCATTCTTGAAGTATTTTGCGCTTTTGATCGTTTTGTGCGCGTTCTACATTGATTTTATTGAACCACGGTTATTTTCGAGCAACGGGATAGTCAAGTCTCCGTGGTTTCATTTATTAGCATCTATGCAATTGAAACAAACGCTTGGCCTCTTTCGACTGATTAATTTTTTAGCACTCGCATATTATGTGAGTTCAATTACATCATCCATGCAACCGTTCTGGAAGTCTAAGTTGGCATTTCCTTTGGTTGTCTGCGGACAGCATCCACTAATTGTTTATTGCTTGGGGCTTGTTTTACTGTATTTAAACGTTGTGTTGTTTAACGAATTGTCACTAGGTCCTAAATGGATTTTACCGTTCCATTTTATAGGATGTGGAATCTCCATTTCTGTAGCACTAGCAGTTCACCAGTATTATAAACTAAAGAATTGATCGTTCTCTTCTGATACCCCCTAGCCAGTTGTAAATGGCTTAATTTATCGCGATATCGAAAACTAAACATTTTAATGAAACAAACATCACTAAATAGCCTGTTAATCATTAGTTTGCTATTAATTCATACTGTTTTAATAGCTTATAGCGCGAATCGGCACAGCCCCAATTTGAATGAGCCGGGACATTTAGTGGCGGGAATCAGTCATTGGAAATATCAAAGATTTGAGCTCTATCGAGTCAATCCTCCTCTCGTGAGAATGGTTGCTGCTTTTATCCCGACCTTTTTTATGAATATAGAAACGAACTGGGAGCATTTTGATGAAAGACCAGGTGTTCGTCCTGTCTTTCGAATCGGCAGTGATTTTGTTATTGCAAATGGCGAAAACTCGTATTGGATTTTTACCGTCGCAAGATGGGTGTGTATTCCTTTTTCTCTTTTGGGTGGCTTTTTCTGTTATCGTTGGGCAAAGGAGTTATATGGAACGCGTGCTGGTTTACTGTCACTATCACTTTGGTGCTTTTCTCCGAATATATTAGCACATGCCCAATTTATTACCCCTGATTGTTGTGCCTCTGCTATGGGGATTGTATCCAGCTACTTTTTTTGGAAATGGTTAAATGGACGCTCTTGGCTGACTACTCTTTTCTCAGGTTTTGCAATGGGGCTTGCCTTACTCTCAAAGACAACCTGGATTATTCTGTTTGGTCTATGGCCGCTCTTGTGGCTAGTGTGGCAGTTCATTGAAGGAGAGTCTTTGGAAAAGGGAACATGGAAAAGCCAAATAATTCAACTCGCAACAATTCTTGGGATAGGAATTTATGTTCTTAATGTAGGGTATGGTTTTGAAGGAACATGTATCAAACTGAAAGAATATCAATTTGTAAGTGAAAGTTTGAGTGGTCAAGATTATGCGGACGAGAACCAAAGCGTTTTACCACTTCGAAAGTCATCAAATCGATTCAAGAACACATGGTTGGGTGAAATGCCAGTCCCCGTTCCTAAAAATTACTTAATTGGCTTAGATGTTCAGAAAAAAGACTTTGAGCATTTTGGTCGTGAATCATATCTCAGGGGTGAATTCAGAGATCACGGATGGTGGTATTATTATCTTTATGCGCTGGCAATTAAAGTGCCCATTGGATATTGGATTATATTCATCTTAGCATCAATTCATGCAATCGCCTGCTGGGCTGGAAAAATATCGCTACAGAATTTGTTCGTTTTAGGGCTTCCTGTTTTTACGATTCTGGTCCTGGTTAGCTCTCAAACGGAGTTTTCTCACCACTTACGATATGTCTTATTAATCTTTCCATTCGTATTTATTTGGATGGGACAATGTGTGCTATGGATTTCTAAAGCAAAACCAAAAACGAGTTGTATTTTTTTTATTAGTTTTGTTTGGGCAATTACTAGTAGCTTGTACTGTTACCCACACAGTCTATCCTACTTCAATGAGCTTGTAAGGGGACCTTTAAAAGGACATGAGCACCTTATTCATAGTAATATTGACTGGGGACAAGACTTAAAACTACTTAAGGAGTGGATCGAAGAACATCCTGAGGCGAAGCCAATGCATGTTTGTTATTACGGTACGCTCAATTACTACGGTCAAGAAGATATAAAAGCTCTGGGAGTAGACTATCCACTGCCACCAATAAACACCACTGGAGATCCGAACTTTGTTCCCCCGCCAGGTTGGTATGCAATCAGCGTAAATTATTTAAAAGGGTATGGATGGAAACAGCCCAAAAATGGGTTTACTTATCTCCAAAAATATTCGCCAGTAGCGAGAGCGGGCTATTCAATTTATATTTATCATGTTAAAGAAAAAAGTTTAAAAATGTGAATCGAATTCTTCGAGCAGTAAAACACATTATAGCGATAAGTAATCGAATAATGTTATTAGAAATCCTTGATAACAAAAATCTGTACGAATCTCTGATTACTAGTACATAACTTTAATACTGAATCAGACTTGGCAAAAGCCACTTTTTGTTCTATGTGTTCTACTTTTTCCTGCTGTCGTCGGAGCTTTCATCATCGGAACTTCACCCTATGCTGAGCTTCGATGATGAATGCGGAGCGACAGTAGGAAAAATCTACTGTTGTTGGTGCCGATTCTGAGGAAAGAAAAAAACTAAAGTTCCTCTTTTATTTATTTCGAGATATTGATATACATATCTAAAACTAAGTTCGATTCTTCGAATTAAGGTTAGGCAAAGGGTATGAAAAAGAAAAGTAGATCAAACAACCCAGAAGGAAGGCCGCCAGAATATCAATCAGAGATGAAGAAGGTTCTTATTCCATTACCGAAAAGTTATTTGGAATGGATTGATTCAGTCGCAGAGGAAAATTGTACCTCTCGAGCTAGGCTGATCAATGAACATTTACGGATGATTCAATCATTGATGGCATTTGGATTTATAGAGATAGACGAATATGGCACTGAATTCGCAAATGTGCCTCGTAAGCGGCATAACAAAAGAAAGAATGAGGAGCATTCACCCGGTCTCATCTTAAAAGCAACCAGGGATCGCATTACAAAAGAGTTTTATGAGAAAGATTAGTAAACAGCCCCAGTTGTAGTCGTCTGCAAACTCTTACAACTGAGGCACTTCCCACTATCTAGGAATTATCATGGATGATAGTAATACCCGCACAGGTTTTGAAGATCAAAGCGAGAGCGATCATGAAACAAGTGCGAATTTTGGAAAGAACATAGATCGACTGTTTGAGCAGGCCGCGAAGACAGGGCCGCAAGGAGCGGCGGGAGCCGACGCCGCGGCCCAGGCTGAGCGGTCAGATCAATTGACTGATCCTCAGGAATACCAAAATAACGCGGGGTCCGAATCCTGTAACACGGACCCCTTAAATCTCCAATGTCTCCCCTTGTCTTCAATTGACACTCTCACTACTGGTGGGCTGGATTATCTCTCCTTATCGTACTATGGTCGGTTCGATGAATCAAAATGGGATGTTTTGATATCTTCGCTTACTGAATGTCAAAAGTGTGCCCAAGAGAATGACTCATTAGGTTCTCTACTTGGAGTAGCCCCAGAAATTCTGGTATTGGTTTCCCCCAGCGGTAAGGGAAAAGCAGCTTCTTACGCTAAATGGAAATTTTCATATCAGGGAATTATCTTTGCAATTAGAGATTCTAAACTCTCTGAGAATTCTAAATCGATTCAGAATATACCAGATGTGTTTGTTGATATTTCTTCAAATCCTTTAATGGCTTTGGGAGAGAGTAAAATATTTGGATTGATTCGAACAGTCTTTGAGGCTATTGGGTTTTCGTTTTTGAAGGTCTGCCCTTCTCGAATTGATTTGTGTATTGATTTAGTCGATGTACCAACAAGTCAATTTTACGAACCGATTCAAAAATGGTGTTATGTATCAAGAACTTCTTATTCTGACTTCAATTTTAAAACCCGAGATATTCAGACAATCTACATTGGTAAAAAGAGTGCGAAAACTCTTCTGAGAATTTACGACAAATACCAAGAATGTAAAGCAAATCCAGAAAAGTACGACCTTCTAAAAGCACTTCGCTGGGGAAAAGATCCTAATCCACTTCTCGGGGCTACACGAGTTGAATTTCAACTCCGTCGACAACATTTAAAAAAACAACATAGCATCAATACATATGAAGATTTTCTGTTACGTAAATCGAATCTTTGTAAATATCTCACAAACGATTGGTTTCGCATCACTGAAAGAGAACCTGATCCCAGGCATACAGAGCGTTTTGGCCCTTCGGTATTGTGGCAGCAAGTCATACAGGCGTTTGCTGACTGGACTGGAAAGGAACTTGAAAGACGGTCGATCGATCGGATAACAAATCGAGATCCTATCCAGTTAGAAAGGCAGGCGGTTGGATGCCTTGTTTCTTCTTTGGCTATGCGAGGAAATATTCCAAACAGTGATCAGGAATTGAACCAATTGATTATGAATATTATTAGGTCTTATTCGAAGCAGATGAAGAAAGATATCTATTTAAAACGAAAGGAATTGGAGTCGAATCACCCAATAAAGATTGTTGAATGGGATTCAGTCAGGCGTTCTGACTGAGATAGTTTGTGTGTTTTATATGGAGATATTTATGAACGACAATGTAAAATTGATTGACCGAAGACAGCTGGCAAGTAAATTAGGGATTTCGATCCGTACTTTACAACGTTGGTTATCATCAGGAAAAATTCCAAAACCGATTTATTTAGGATCGGGACGGAGGCTTCCGAGATGGATTTTAAGTACCATCGATCAATGGATTATTAGTAGTTGTCCATCAGTTAAAGATAGCAACATAGAACGGAAGTAGAATGGCAAGCCTGTTTAAACCCACATACTCGCGTAAAGACCCTAAAACAGGTCTTACGGTCAAAAAGAAAACAAAGAAATGGTATGGCAAATATCGTGATATGAATGGTGATATCAAAAAAGTGCCATTGTGTACTGATAAAGCTGCTGCTCAGGTCATGTTGAATGAGTTGGTAAAGCGAAACGAACGCCAACAGGTAGGACTGACCGACCCGTATGAAGAAGCAAGAAAGCAAAAAATCGACACGCACTTAGAAGCATTTAAAAATGACCTCGATACACGAAACAATACCAGAAAACATATAGAACAGACAGTTAATCGGATCGCTCGGGGATTCCGGGCATGTGGGTTTGAAAGGTTAGATCAGCTTTCCTCGTCAGATGTCAATTCATGGCTTTCTGAAAAGCGGATCGAAAAAGCATTCTCTATCAAAACATGCAATTATTATATGTCAGCATTCAAACAGTTCGGAACTTGGCTGGTAAAAACAAAGCGGTATCCCGAAAATCCCTTTCAGTATTTGAATAATCTAAATTCGAGGGTTGATACAAAACGAAAGCGGCGACATTTATCAACCTCTGATTTTGAAAGTCTCTTGCAGGCTGCTGACACGGGGAAACCTTTTCGCAAGCTCACAGGTACTGATCGAAAGATGTTGTACCTGACGGCGGCTCATACCGGTTTTCGGGCAAGAGAGCTTTCTAGCCTGACAACCTGTCAATTTGAATTCAAATTAGAACATCCGACAATCACTGTTGAAGCTGCTTACACGAAGAACCGAAATCAGGCAGTTCAGCCGATCCGAAAAGATTTAGCTGATATTCTTTCTGCTTGGATGAATGAAACAGGACGAAACCAAGCAGATCAGATTGTCTGGCCGGGTTCGTGGGTAGAACGTTCTGCTCAGATGATCCGTAAAGATCTTGAACAGGCAGAAATCAGCTATAAGGACTCAGACGGCCGTGTGTTTGATTTTCATGCCCTTAGGCATCAATTTATTTCAAATCTGGTAGCTGCTGGTGTGCATCCCAAGGTGGCTCAACAGTTGGCCCGCCATTCGACAATTAATCTGACGATGGATCGTTACACTCACCTCGAAAATAAACAGGTTACAGAAGCACTTTCTTTGTTGCCTGCCGTCCATCAAATTGAGGTTGATAAAGACCAAGCAAACGCCCCTGAGACTGATTTGCTTGTACCTATGCTTGTACCAGCGAGTGACTTTTCTTGTCCTGAGTCGTCTTTGGCTGTCCCCGAGTTTCAGCCGAAAGTCTTAAAAGAAGAAACGCCTAAACCCATCAATGCTGAGGATTTAGGCGTCTATTGTCTGCATGTGTCTTCTTATGACACAAGTAGCGGTGGAGGGATTCGAACCCCCGACACGCGGATTATGATTCCGCTGCTCTAACCGACTGAGCTACACCGCCAAATGGGGTTGGGACAGACTCTTGAATGTAGTCCCTATTCTAATCAATGTTGCACGAAGAGAAAAGCTATTCTCCAGTGCTAACTTCCTTAGATATCTCACTTTATCGGCAAAATACCTATGAAGAATCGACAGCTTAACAAATTCTTTGCGGACCGCAAGTCAATCAGCGCATTCAACGGGAAATGCAGCCGAAATTAGTTGATTGTGACGCATTTCCCGTGACGTTATACTCGTTTTTGATGATCGATCACATTTGACTAGTTAGTGGAG
Source organism: Gimesia aquarii (assembly GCF_007748195.1). NCBI lineage: Bacteria > Pseudomonadati > Planctomycetota > Planctomycetia > Planctomycetales > Planctomycetaceae > Gimesia > Gimesia aquarii. The sequence continues at coordinate 4,017,544 of NZ_CP037920.1, read as the reverse complement.
CACCTCGAATATGCGAAAATGGTTTTCCTTCTTTGTTGTACTTAGTCTCCTGTTTCTGAGCGCTCAGCGCTCTCATGTCAATGCGCAGGAAACAAAGTCCCCTGCTCTGAAAACGATCACCAAAAACGTTGTCTTTCAGCGAGGTGATAGTGGTTATCACTCGTTCCGCATTCCGGCTTTGATCGTGTCGACCAAAGGAACCTTGCTGGCATTTGCGGAAGGACGGAAAAACAACTTAAGTGACAGTGGAAATATTGATTTGGTTCTCAAACGAAGTACAGATCATGGTAAAACATGGTCAGATTTGTCTGTTCTCTGGAACGATGGCGAGAATACTTGTGGGAACCCCTGCCCGGTCGTTGATCAATCAACGGGGCGTATCTGGCTGCCTTTGACTTGGAATCATGGTAAGGATCACGAAAAACAAATCAAAAACAAAACCTCGCGGGATACGCGACGTGTTTATATGAGTTATTCAGACGATGATGGGTTGACCTGGAAGGCACCTTTTGAAATCACCAAGTCTACGAAAAATCCGAAATGGACCTGGTATGCCACTGGACCCGGTAATGGAATTCAACTAACGCGTGGAGCACACAAAGGTCGACTCGTGATTCCCTGCGATCATAATGTGACGTTGGATGGCAAAGTCGTGCGCCGGTCGCATGCGATTTATTCAGATGATCATGGCAAGTCATGGGAGCTTAGCCAACCAATTGGTGAAAAAACAAATGAATGTGCTGTTGTTGAATTAGACGATGGTCGTCTGCTGATGAATATGCGAAGTTATCATGGTAAGAATCGGCGTGCAATTGCGACTTCAGAAGATGGTGGTACTACATGGTCCAAAGAATCACTCGACTCTGCATTAATTGAACCGGTATGTCAGGCCAGTCTGATACGGGTGCGTTTTCCTGAGCCGGGAAAGCGAGGGCAAATCCTGTTTAGTAATCCTGCCAGTAAAAAACGCGAGAAAATGACGATTCGTTTAAGTGAAGATGAAGGAAAATCCTGGTCTTCCTCGCGACTGGTAACGTCTGGTTCAGCCGCCTATTCCTGTCTGGCGGTATTAGCTGACGGGAGTATTGGGCTGCTTTACGAACGCGACGGATATCAGAAAATTGAATTTGTTGACTTTGACTTGGATCAATTCCAGACCGCAGATTAATCAGCGTGTAATTTCGCTCATTTTTTAATCAAGAAAAGAGAACTTGGCTTTTATGGATACATTACTCGATCGTTTTCTGCGTTATGTGAAAATTGATACCCAGTCTGATGAAACAAGCCCGACATTTCCCAGTACGGAAAAGCAATTGGTATTAAGCCGTATGTTGTTTGAAGAGTGTCAGCAATTAGGGCTTGAAGAGGTGACAATAAACGAATTTGGCATTGTGATGGCAACCGTTCCTGGAAACGTTGAGGGAGATGTCCCTGCGATTGGTTGGGTAGCGCATGTGGATACCTCGCCGGAATTCTCAGGCACAAATGTCAAACCAATTGTACATGAGAACTATGGAGGCGAAGATTTGGTGCTCCCTGGTGATCCTTCTCGAGTGTTACAAGTCAGCGAAGAGCCACGCTTGAAAGCGATGCAAGGCAAGACGGTCATTACCACAGATGGGACGACACTGTTGGGGGCAGATGATAAATCTGGTGTAGCGGTAATGATGTCTGCTGCTGCGGAATTGATGTCGGATCGCACAATTCAGCACGGCCCTGTACGCCTCTGTTTTACCTGTGATGAAGAGATTGGTCGAGGTATCGAGAAGCTGGATTTGAATGCGTTTGGCGTCTGTTGTGCATACACACTGGATAGTGACGGGAGTGGGCGCATCGATTCTGAAACGTTTTCCGCAGATCAGGCAGTGATTGTCGTGCGTGGAGTGAATACCCATCCTTCTGTTGGGAAAGGAGTGATGGTTAACGCAAATCGCATCTTGTGTGATTTGATTTCTCAATTACCGACGGAAACACTCAGTCCTGAAACGACAGAGGGCCGCGAGGGATTTATTCATCCTTATCATCTGGAAGGAAGTGTATCTGAAGCCTCTGCTCGTTTGATCTTGCGAGATTTTGAGACGGAAAAACTATCAGAATACGCACATCTCCTGGAATCATTGGCTGCTCCCCTACGAGCACAGCACCCGAAAGCCGAAATCACGATTACCATTTACAAACAGTATCGTAATATGCGCGATGGCTTGCAGAAAGAGCCTCGTGCGTTGCAGAAAGCGATAGAAGCCACACGTGCTGCTGGGTTAAAGCCTAACTTGGACGTGATTCGTGGTGGAACAGATGGTTCCCTGTTAACCGAAAAGGGATTGCCAACTCCCAATCTTTCCAGTGGTCAACACAATCCTCATTCTCCGTTGGAATGGACAACACTTGAGGAGATGCAGCAGGCGGTCGCCGTACTGAAACAACTTGCCATTCTCTGGGGGCAGGAACGTTGAATTTTCGAAACGTTGAAGATACTAGATGAGGAGTTGAGTCGATTCCGTGTGTTTGTTTCAATAATTCCTGAAGGAATCGCTCATGGTCAGGTTATACCAATCGTATTGATTAGCAAGGCTGGTGAAGGGTAACCGAACTTCATCTGTCTATAGCCGTAAAGAGTTAAGACAAATAAACGGCTTTCAGCTTAGATGCTCGATTCTCTGCTTTTGAATCAATATTTAAAAATAAATCGATTATGCAGGTCATGCAACATCTTCATGAAAACGATTGTTTGACCATCGATTTTTTGTGGCTTATGTTAAACATATCGGCAAGATAATCGTTTAATATACGCTGTACATTTTTGTGCAGCGCGATCCGGCGCTTACGTTCCTGCTAGCTATAGATGAGCCCTGCTTGTGGCGGCCATCAATAACAGGATGAATCGCTGGAATAGAGGGGGAACCATGTTTTCAACTACTAAGACGCGACTTCTGAAGAGTCTGCAATTAAGTAATATATGCGTATATTTATTGGGATGTTCGTTAGCATTGGCTTCAACTTTTGCCTATGCAGACCCCGGTGAATTACCTATTGTCATTCCTGTGACGCAAAGCCAGGCCATTGCTAAGGGAGAAGAGTTTGAGCAGACGCGACAATGGATTAAGGCAATTGAGCATTATGAATCCGCTTTGAAGAAGTGGCCTGAGAACAATAATATTAAATACGGTCTGCGTCGTGCCAAAATTCATTTTGGTATCGATCGACGTTATACAGATGACAGTTTCTCTAAAGTTCTCTTATCTCAGTCGCGACGTGAAGCATTCATTCTTTTCGACGAAATCTTATCAAAAATTCAGTCACATTTTGTCGATCCGCTTAGCACAACATCGTATGTAGCGCATGGTACTGAGAGTCTTTATCTGGCACTAGCGAATGATCAATTCACCAAAGCACACTTGAGCAATGTACAACCTGCAAAAATTCGTACTGTTCGTCGTATCTTGAGAGAAAAATATTGGAACAAGCAAGTTTCAAGTCATCACGGGGCACACCAACTGATTAATGAAGTTTGTGATTTATCTTATCAATATCTTCAACTGCGTGACACGGCAGTGATCTCTGAATATATGTTTGGTGGTTGTAATGCACTCGATGATTACAGCAGTTTTCTGACTCCCGAACGTCTGGGGGACCTTTATGATAACATTGAAGGAGAGTTTGTCGGTGTTGGCATAGAAATGAAAGCGGAAATCGGCGAAGGGATGTTACTCATCAATGTTCTGCCAGACAGTCCCGCTGAACGGGGAGGCGTGTTGCCGGGAGATCATATTGTCAGTATCGATCAAACAGATTGTCGAAACATGACGACTGATCAGGCTGCCAATCTCTTGCGTGGTCCTTCTGGAAGTCAGGTTGTCTTAGAACTGGAAAGTCCGGATGGTGGTGCGACTCGTGTTGCCAGAGTCACGAGAAAAGCGGTTCAAGTGAAAAGTTTTCCCATTGTAAAGATGCTTGATCAAGACAACGGAATTGCTTACATCAAAATGACTGGTTTCCAGAAAACGTCTGCTTCTGAACTGGATGCTGCGTTAAAAAAATTGCATGGCCAGGGAATGCGGTCTTTGATTTGGGATGTCCGTGGAAATCCCGGTGGTTTGCTTTCTGCGGCGGTCGAAGTTCTTGATCGATTTCTGGAAGAAGGTACATTGGTTTCAACACGCGGACGTGTTTCGGACCAGAACTGGAGTTATTCGGCTCACCGTCCTGGAACCTGGAAGATCCCATTAGTATTATTAGTGGATGAGAACAGTGCCAGTGCCAGTGAAATCGTGGCGGGGGCTCTTACAGATCATCGCCGAGCGACTGTGATTGGCCGTAAAACTTATGGAAAATGGTCAGTACAAAGTATCTTTCCCATTCGAGGTTCGACTGGTTTACGTTTGACAACTGCTAAGTTCTATTCGCCTCAAGGAAATACTTATGGTAAGATCGGGATAGAACCTAAAATCACAGTTGAGAAAGATGAACTGCAGACTGCCATGTATGGTGCGACACGTGAGCAACGACTGGCAGCAGACTCTGACATCAAACGTGGCTTACAAATCCTGCAAAGGCAATATGCAGTAACACCATGATGGATGAACGTGCCGACTGGCTCAGACAAGGAAAAGGACCGACCCCTGATTTACGGTGGTCATTTTCGACAGAAGCTCCTTTAATTGCGCTGGACCTGGCACGGGAAACTGGAGAACTTCTGGCCGCCGATATTTCAGGCGGCCTTTATTTATTAGATCGACAGGGGCAATTCCTGCACCTGAATCGCGGTATTAAAGACGTACAGCTGGTTCACTGGAGTGACCGTGGTAAACTGGGAGCCGCAATTTACGCCGATAATAATATCTGTTGTTTTGATCGCGATCTAAATGTTTTATGGGCGATTTCTTTTTCTGTTGAATGTTTAGCAATTACGATGGATTCTTATGGTGACTATATCGCCGTGAGCATTGCCAGTGGGAAAACGATTCTCATCGACTCACAGAAGAAGAAAGTCGCTAGCTTTGAAACCATTCGTCCTCTTAGTTATTTACAATTTCAAGTCACAGAACCACGTTTAATCGGTGCTGCAGAAAATGGTTTACTGTGTTGTTATGACTTGGAAGGTATCTGCATCTGGAGTGAAAAACATTGGTCCAATTGTGGCGGTATCGCTATAGCCGGTGATGCGCGTCATATTTTTCTTGCAGGCTTTAACTACGGGATCTTAATTTTTGACCACGAAGGAGAGACAGCAGGTACACTTGTTTTCGAGGGAACACCAAAAGTGATTGCCTGTGATTATACGGCAAATCGAATTGTCGCTGCGACCGTTGAGCAGGAATTATATTGGTTAAATCAGGAAGGGAAACTTCTCTGGGGGGGCGCTATTCCAGACGACGCGATTGAAGTCGCCTGTGACCCCTTTGGTCAATGGTGCATTTGTGGCATGAAATCGGGACTTGTTCAGTGCCTGGACTGGGCAGATGCAATATAAACCGATTTGAGGAAGATTCTGACGACAAAAGAGGTGTTCGAACAGAATGATTTAGAATTCATTGTCTCAGAAATGTAGAAAAGGAAGAGAGTCTATTTTGACTCTGCCCTTCCAACTACTTATGATATATAGTCTTCCAGCTTCATGTTACTACGAACATGAAATCAATTCTTGATTATTCAAAAAACGGATGCTGTAAGTGAAGCGTTTTTTGAATTTGTCGATTCAGACAGTTCTGAGGTAGGCGATGGCCAAGCGGAATAAGGAGACTCCTGAAAGGAAAAAACGCCAGTCCGCGCGCGTCCCCAAACTGGAATCGCTTGGCAAGTATCAAATTCAAAAAGAAATTGGTGCTGGAGGCATGGGAGCAGTCTTTCTTGCCCGCGATACAACATTAAATCGACTGGCTGCATTAAAAGTCCTACCCCGCGACAAAGCAGAGAATCCCGTGCTTGTTAAACGCTTTAAGGCTGAAGGTCAGGCAGCCGCGCATCTACGTCATGAGAATATTGTTTCTGTTTATGATGCGGGTGAAGAAGATGGTTATCTTTATATTGCATTAGAATATGTAGAGGGTACGGACTTACATAATCTGATCAGTAAACGGAATCGTGTTCCAGTTCGCCGTTCACTGGAAATTATCACGCAGGTCACAAAAGCGTTGGCACATGCCTATCAGCAAGGCATTGTGCATCGAGACATCAAGCCTGCGAATATTCTCATTCGGCAGGATAGCGTCGTAAAACTGACAGACTTGGGGCTGGCTCGTTCTATTGATGACAATACAGAGACAAGTATTACGCGGGCCGGCACCACTGTAGGGACAGTGGATTATATGGCGCCAGAACAGGCGCGAGACAGCAAGGCTGCTGATATTCGGAGTGATATCTACTCTCTGGGATGTACCTGGTATCACATGTTGACTGGGCGTGCTCCCTTTTCTGAAGGAAGTCTGACCAATAAGTTGGCTGCGCATGCTTCCACTCCCCCACCCGATCCCCGGGAGTTAAATGACCGAGTGCCTGAGGGAATTGTGGCCATCATTCAACGGATGATGGCAAAATCGCAAAATGATCGATACCAAAACCCAGAAGAGTTACTGGAAGATTTAAAAAATTCAAATCTAAAACGATCGAATGTCGACAACAACGTTCTGGAAGCACTGGCCAGTGATGAATCGGATAGTGAGCAAGCAACACTTGAAACGATTACAAATCAAAAGGCGGATAGTAGTGATTTTCTGATCAATCAATTTATGCCGGATTATAGTAGCCCGGCTGAGACAACCGAAGAGGAAACAAGCAATCGCCTCAGTACCAGCTTCGATTTGGAACAGTTGGCAGCAGAAGTAGAGGTTGAATCGGAAACTCTCGTGCCCAAGGTGAAACGTTCGCAGAAACGGCCCAAAAAAACTGTTGAGCCAGAACCAATTGCCGATGAAACCACTGAGTTTTCAAGAACACAAGATTCGGCTCCTCCAATTCAAGAAGGTTCGGTGATTTCTGATTCTGCTGTGAAAGCGAGGGAGACTGCCCGTTCGAAAAAGCAGGAAACTCCAGTTAAGCAGCAAAAGCGATCAAAACCAGTTGCTCAGAATCCAAAAAAATCTCGGAAAGAATCTGTGGCTCCAAGCCGACCTCAGAAGCCTTCTCGGAAAAGGGGGCCTGTAGCTCCCAATAATACCTCTGCTTCAGAAAACGGAGTTGCCGTAGATTACACACAGATTGCCAAGTTGATTGGTGGAGTGATTCTTTTGATTCTACTTATCTGGTGGGGTATTAAAACATTTAGTTCATCCGCTCCTACTCCACAGGGAAAAGGAAATAATCCCTTCGCATCGGCCGACCAGAATCAACAGCAACAACAAGCCAATTCAGATAGCTCTGAAACTCAGAGCCCCGACGAAAACAGTGATCAAACAAAGTCTGCTGATGATGGTTCGAATCAGCAACCGGTTGATGTTTCTGAAAACAACAACAGTGCGGAAAAGAGTCAGGCGACTGACAGCAATCATAAAACGAATGAAAAGTGGCAGAATGTAGCAGCGCGGGGTCAGGAAAAAAAATATCTCCCTGAATGGGGCACCGGATTTATATCGCTGGGCGCTGCGAATGGCAGCAAAGCATATCCTAATTTACCGGTTTTGAAAGTAGCTAAAGGGAAGTCAGAAACCGGGATCTATCAAAGTCTTAATAGTGCGATCCAAGCAGTCAACTCTAAAGGAGCAGTGATTCGTCTGCTTGGCCAAGGACCTTTTCTACTTAAACCACATCGTCTCCAAAATATCTCAGAACTCATTCTTATGGCGGATTCGGAACAGAACCCGGTTGTAGTGATTCAGGCGGATGAAGTCACACAGAAGCAACCAGAACTAAATGTGATCTCGTTTTCTGGTGGAGTGCTTCGTTTACAAGGCATTCATTTTTTGTGTGATGTTTCTCAATTTCCAGATTCTGGCACATGCGATATTTTTAAGATCGATCAGAGTGACATCACATTTCAGAACTGTTCTTTTGGGTTGATTGGAGCGAATCAAAAAAGAACCTTTCGGTTGGTAAATTCAATCGGTAAGATTCGTTCAACAACAGCAAGGCCTCAAGGAGAAACACGTATTCTCCTGGAAAATTCTGTTATTACTGGTAGTCAACTGGAAGCAATTCATGTCAACCAGCCTTATGCCGACGTATTGGTTTCGAATTGCTTTATTTCTACGAAGGGAAGTCCTTGTCTGGAGCTGACATCTCAGGAGATAAAGCCAAAATCCAGTAGCGATTTGGAAGCACGTAATGTTCCGTGTATTTTCAGAATCTTTTCCAGTACCCTGCTCTCTGACCGTTCCATATTTGAGTTGAATGGTCCAATAGAATCAAAAAAATCAAATCAACCTGGACAGGATGCAACAGCAAAAATCTCACCTTCACGGACTGATATAATCGTCGTGAATTCTGTTTTGATGGGAAATCCAAAGGAAAAGCAATCGTCCATGGTTTCCTTGATCGACTGGCCTCAGGATAAATTACGCGCACAAAATAAAAGTCGTTTCAGTGGGCTCAAATTTCAATTGGAAAGCACTTTGCTGTGGGGGTGGCCTCTCTATTTAAAATCTATAGATTCTAGTAACACTCATAAGACGTTTCAAATTGATTCTCACCGTATCTGGCAGCAAAGCTGGGGAGGAGTTGTATTAGAAGACGCATTTAACAATCAAATTCCTTCTAAAATGGGTCAGTTACGTACTCCAGCTTTTGTGAAGTCCCTACTGGATTTTTCCAAAGAGAAGAGTGTTTATGCGATTTCCGAAGGAGGACTGATTGCAGGCTGTGACCCTGCCAAATTAACATCTCTTTCCCAAGGCCAACTGAAACGAATCAGCGCGTATCAGCATAGACCTCAAAATTATGATCAACTGCGTAAAGTGTTCACAAAAGCGAAAACGGTTACCTTCGACATGACAAAAGGTGATCTAAGTGAGTTTCTCAAAAGTTCGGGAATATCAGGCCCTACGAATGTTCTCGTAAATGGTGAAGGAATTTGCTATACCTCTCCCATCATATTAGAGAATAAACAGGTACGTTTGCAATTTCAGCAAAAAGCAGGAGGCAGCCCGCTTGTTGTACAATTAAAACTGTCACCTTCTGCTACCCCAAAACGTTCTCGAGATAAAAAGTCGACTGCGATTTCTTCCTTCATCACATCAAGAAACTCGACTTTGGAGATGGTCGGTGGCAATTTCCAAATTGCAGCTGAACGAAGAGGTGTTATTCCTAAGCATTTTCTGATTTGCCAGAATAGTCGAGTGGCATTGGACCAATGTGTTTTGAAAGCGATGTTGTTCAACGAGAAACGCTTTCAATCTGTTGTGTATGTGGAGCCTGCTGCTACGAAGCAAACGAGCCAAGTTATGATTGATCGTTCTTTTCTGACTGCTTCCGGAACGATCATTGAGTCACGCGCATTACGACTTAGTCTAGAGATTCAAAATAGCCTCTTATTAGGTTTGCAAAATCTTTTTGCATTTGATGCACCGGGCTCGGACTCGCCGTCAATTCAAGTGTCTTTGAAACAAAGCACTTTTGCTCCAGGAAGATCTGTTTTTACATTTCAAGAGTCTCTCGGAACTTCAGCAGGCATAGGTTCTTTACAAATATTTGCCGACGATTCGATATTTATGCCAGCACCCTCGACTTCCGCTGTTCGTGCAGATTTATCAAGGACTGTATCTTTATTTGCTATTCCCCCATCTCTCCAGAAGAAAAAGTTAATCCAGTGGTGGGGTAATTCGAATGGCTTTATGATTGAACGGTTGAATTTACTGGCCGATAGTGGAAATAATTCTCAAACAACAAGTGCCGCGTTTTCAAAGGGAATGAAAAATCTATTCGGCGAAGAGGTGACTCAACGTCCGTTAGCTTCACCGGGAGGGATCATCTTACAGGAACAGAAGCTTCCGCCTTTAGTGAAAATTATGTCAAGTGATTTTCAACTTTTGCCAACTTGTAAGGCTGCAACCTGGTCGGAATTAAAACAACCCATTGGGGCAAAACTGTCTGAATTAGAACAGAACTTGAAAGAAAGCAGTAACAGCCGTTCTAAACCTGGACGCAATAAGCTCGCCTTTTAAATAGCGATGGTTTTACAAGCTAGCAACTGGCGGATGATCTTCATCCAGACAGGGAATGGAGAGTGTGAAACGCGAGCCTTTCTCTGGTTCGCTTTCAATTTTGATTTCACCACCATGTTCTCGAATAATTTTCTGACTCACTGCAAGTCCGATTCCGGTACCTCTTGCACCTTTTGTCGATTCAAATAGATTGAAGATTTTATTGATTTGCTCTTCTGGAATGCCTGCACCATTATCAGAAATCATAACTAATATCTGATCAGATTTGGCTAAAAACGTCGTTTCGAGCAGGACAATCCCTTCTTTTTCAGAGCCTTCTACGGCATCAATGGCGTTGATCACAATATTCAAAACGGCTCTATGAATTCCCTCATGATCAAACACAGAGTCTGGGAGATCTTCTGCCAGTTCACATTTTAGTATGACACCACATTCTTCAGCACGTGCTTGCATCAATTCATAAACGTCTTTGACGGGAGTGTTGATAGATCCTGGTTCCAATGCAGGCTTTCTCTCTGTGCTGAAAGTGAGCATGTCCATAACCAGGTGATAGATTTTATTCTGATTTTTTTCAACAATGTTCCAGCCTTTTCGTACTAAATCCTCTTCGGATTTATTCAGGCCCATGTCGATCAGATAACTCCCACCACGAACTCCCTGTAAAATATTTTTTATGTGGTGGCTCAAAGTGGCAATGGTTTGTCCCATGGCGGCAAAGCGTTCCGCCTTTAACATGGCGTTTTGGAATCGGTAGTTCTCAATCGCCAGTGCCGACTGACGCCCGATCGCTACCAGTAATCTGAGATGTTCTTCGCTGAATTTTTCAACAGCACCATTTTTTAGGATGCTCTCAGGGTGTGATGTTGTCGTATCGACATAAATGACCCCCATTAATTCGTGTCTTCCCTGCATGGGAACACACATGGCTTCACGGATTCCTGCCTGGAGAATACTGCCTCCTCCATCAAAACGCTGATCCCGCTGTGCATCCGAAGTCCGGACTCCCTGTTTTTTATTGAGGACATAATCAACGATGCTATGAGAGACCGGCATACGCGATCCAGCTTTTATCTTTTCTCTACTACTATAGATCTGCGGAAGGATTTCACCCGATTGCGGGTCAGTGATCAACATACAGCCCCTGTCCGCGCCTACGGTATTTATTGTGAGGTCGAGAATTCGTTTGAGCAATTCTTCCTGTGAGATGGTCGGGCTGACAGAAGCCTCAGCAACACGATAAAGCGCCTGGAGGTCATTTTGAACTTCATGTTGTGGAATAATTCCAGAAACGTCAGCTGTGTCAAGAATCACAGAATCGAAGTGGTGATTCACTTCGTGTGTAATACTGGAGTGGTGAGATTCCTCATTGCTGATTAAATCTACCTTCTCAGCCATATAGCGGGAATCTTCATCGATTGATTGATTCGAAAAAAGAAGCAGGCTGCGACCGATCAGGATGTGGTCACCATTATTTAATTTAATCGATTGAATTTGTGTTCCATTTACCAGGGTGCCATTAGAGCTATTCTGGTCGGTGATGATGTAGGAACCATTTTTGAATGAAATCAGGGCATGTCGCCGGGATGCTTCGGTATCCAGGATCCGAATTTCGTTTCGAACACCTCGCCCTACTCCCGCTGGTTCAGTGCCGAGTTTAAACCGAGTTCCCAAATCAACACCCTGGATTACCAGTAGCGTTGCTTTGGATACATCTTTCTCAATAAACCTTTTCATTGTTTGTTGTTCCCAGCCAACGACTGGACCTGCAGCACGTTGAGATATTGTCTGCTATCTATTCAAAGTGAGCAAATATCTGGATTGATTCATTTAGATTATTCTTGAATAAGCTGAATGCCAGGATTCCCGCTAGTCAGCTCTTATATAAGCTTTGCAAACGTGCATCCACCATGGGGGGGACATTGTATCGCTTCATCGTTGCTATTGCTCATTTTCTATAATTTACACCCTAATTAGAATCATATCCCAATGGGAAGCCATGTTCAAATACTAGCTTCAGCCCGAACCGAGATGTGTGGGGAGAAATTACATGTCGTCAATGCGTTGACTGAGGTTGTTGCAAGAGACTTTCAATCGAATCAATCAATTCGGCGTATTGAAATGGTTGAACGAGAAAGCGAGTGGAAGCAGTAGTATTCTCTGGTTTTGATGCCTTCACTGAACCAATGACAACTTTGGGGACTTCGTTCCAACCAAGTTGATTTGTTGTGGATTCAGTCGAATCATTATCATGCACGATAATAATACTGGGAGTTTCTTGATGACCAGAAACTTCAACTCTGTTCTGCATTCGTACTCGATTAACCCGACAACCCTGTGGCTCTAATACTGCTTTCAGAACTTCTTCTGTTTCATTTAAACCATCAAAGACAACAATATGTTGACCAGTTACCACGTTTGGGGTCCTTCCCGTTTCGTCAATATACTGTGAAGATCATTTCACAGTTAAATTTTCAGCAAGCAAGGCTGGGAAGATAACTCTTATTAAAAATTCTGTCAAAAGCAGAGTATCAGACTGAATTCCAGTTTTCTGAAATATGTAATCTTTACAAAGGCAGGCATTCAAACGAAATCTAGACTTGGACTACCAGGCGGCGGGAGCCGGGAAGTTCTGGTTGTAGATTGGCTCTTGATTGATGAATTCATCGGCTCTTCGCAGGCTATCCAGTTGCAAACGTCGTCGTGTATTCTTCAACTCTTCATCAGTGATGGGGCCTCTGATTTCAGCCAGAGGTGCATGATATTTGGGTTGTTTGACCTTAACATCGTTGGGGAAAAAGACTCCTTGATCAGCTTTCTCCCGCACTGCCGAACTTTCGGGTAAAGAAGCGATGGCCGTTTCTGGATAGATTTTCTGATGGTAGGTACTGCTAAATCCAGCGGGCTGATGATAATCGGGAATGGTTTTACAGCCTACTTGCAAAAAAAGCATGCTGAGTATAATGGCTAAGTAGTTGCTATGTTTGGACATTCACAAATCCCCTAATATCAAAAGCGGCCTTCATTTTTGAAGGCCGCTTTCATTTCATCGGCAATTTAGGGGTTGATTGTCGATGTAAAAGCCGTTTTTGATCGATTCTTGAAATCTTGAAACGTCGAAGATTTCTATGTCTGAACTGATAGACGTTTCAAATCAATCAAAAACACGACTAAATGACTGGTCAACTGGCTGCAGCATACCGCTTCGCTACTTCATCCCAATTAACTACATTGAAAAATGCTGAAATGTAGTCAGGACGTCTGTTTTGGTAGTTTAAGTAGTATGCGTGTTCCCAGACATCCAGCCCCAAGATGGGGGTCCGGCCTTCAGAGAGCGGAGTGTCTTGGTTTGGGGTACTTTCAACAACTAATTTTCCGCCATCAACAGACAGCCAGGCCCAACCGCTTCCAAACCGCGTTGCAGCGGCGTTGGAGAACTGTTCTTTGAACGTATCCAAGCTACCAAAAGTGGAGTCAATAGCCTCTGCAAGATCACCACTGGGGGCTCCCCCTCCATCCGGAGACATCACGGTCCAGAATAAGCTGTGATTAGCATGACCACCACCATTATTTCGAATCGCACCACGAATCGCTTCGGGTACAGAGCTCAAGTCAGATACGAGATCTTCAATGGACTTGGCTGCGAGGTCGCTGTGTCCTTCCAGAGCGGCATTTGCTTTGGAAATATAAGCCTGATGATGCTTAGTATGGTGAATTTCCATTGTTTTCGCGTCAATATGCGGCTCAAGTGCATCGTAGGCATAGGGCAGATCGGGAAGCGAATAAGACATTCGATTAACTCCTTCGTAGTTCCATGTAAATTGTCTTAGATGTTGGTGGTTTTACGTATATTGCCTGATGTGTCGAACTCGTTTGTGTGAAAACGAAACCCATGCTTCTGCAAATACATCTTCTGGTTCTATTGTAGAAGATTAAACCATTCTCACAACCAACCGAGTTCTAAGTTTTTGCATTGTTCAGGCGTTAGTTCGCATTGCGGATCTAGAATAGTTGACCCTGTGATGATCTGTCCTACAATGAAACTGTGCCTGACAAATCTGATAGAAAACTCCAGAATCTTGAAGGAGCTGTTTATGAGCAGGAAAGCACTGATTGCTTTACCCGTATTCAATGAAGAGAGCCATGTGGTCGAAGTTTTGACCGAAGTGAGCAAGTATGCAGAGGATATCCTGGTAGTTGACGATGGCTCCTCAGACCAAACTCCAGAACGGCTCGAAGCAATTACAGGAATCAAAGTAATTTCTCATCCACAGAATCGAGGTTACGGTGCTGCCCTGAAAAGCGCATTTGATTATGCAATAGATCATCTGGATAAATATGATGTACTGGTAACGATCGACTGCGATGGTCAGCACGAACCAGCGTTATTACCTGATTTAGTCATGCAAATGCGCAAAAGTTTTGAAAGTGAACCACTGGATATTCTTTCCGGGAGTCGTTATTTAAAAAGCTTTTCCAGCGATAGTATTCCTCCTGAAGAGCGCCGGCAAATCAATGTGGCAGTAACTCAGCGAATCAATGACCAGCTGGGATTTCAAATCACTGATGCTTTTTGTGGTTTGAAAGCATATCGGATTGAGTCCCTCTCAAAATTCAAGATAACCGACATGGGATACGCGATGCCATTGCAGCTTTGGGTCCAGGCAGCCGCACATGAAATGAAGATACTTGAATTTCCTGTCCCACTCGTTTATCTCGAAGAGGAACGTAGTTTTGGAGGCTCATTGGATGATGCGATCAAACGCAAAGCGTATTACGATGAAGTACTAGATCGTGAAATGCAGGCTTCTGGATTAACCTGCTGTACGACTGAGAGTTGTAACGATCATGCCGATTCTTACAATGAATAAATTGCCAGCGACTCAAAATAGTTGTTTATCATGGTACGCATAGGATCATTTCTATTTGAATTGAATTCAAACGGGCTCGACATTCAGTAATAAATTGGTCAAACTAGAGTGCTCAGAATATAGTTTTCATGTCTCATGAATGACTGTTTTCACTATTCATATAATCGATTTCAGCACACCTTAAAGCATTGAAATGTCTTCAGTGACTACTTTTCCTTGTAAGAATCCCGATTCCCGATTTGATTCTGGTACTGATACGGTCCCAGAACTAGTATGGGAGAAACAGGATTTATTAGTTCCGCGATATGACGACGCGATTTTTTCCCGTCCTGAGCTGAGTCAGATGCTCAGTGATGCCGAAGAAAATCGTAGTATGTTTAAAGCTTGCTCACGGGACCGAAGCGGCAAAATCATATCCGGTCTTAGAGAATGGGCTCGTCGTGCTGTTTTAGAGGAAGCAGCACGCTATACATCGGAATTGACAGGGAAGGATATCGAGCTTCCAGAAGATTTCAACGAGCGCTTGCTTTTGATTACTGGACATCAGCCTGCTTTATATCATCCTGGTGTGTGGGTAAAGAACCTCTTGATAGGTAAAGTCGCAAAAAAAACACAAGCTCTGAGCCTAAATCTGATTGTTGATAACGATCTCGTCAGTTCCACATCCATCCGTGTACCTCAAGGCACTCGTTCAGCACCGTTTTTCTCAGACATTTCTTTTGATGAATCTATCGAGAAAAAGCCCTGGGAAGAAACAACAATTCAAAATAAGGACTTATTCTGTTCGTTTGCAGACCGAACAGAACAGGCGCTCGAACAATGGCCAGAGCTTTCCTCACCCTTATTGAGTGAAATCTGGCCTGCTGCAATCGCTCATATGAAAGTGTCAGACCGATTGGCTGATTGTCTGGTGGCAGCACGCCATGCACAAGAGCAACGCTGGGGGATCGAAAATCTTGAAATCCCAATCAGTCGTCTTTGTCAAACCAGTCCATTTTTGTGGTTTGCTTGTTATTTGTTTAAATTTGCTGAACAATTTCGAAATACGCATAATGAAGTACTGGGTGAGTATCGTCGAGTAAATCGAGTGCGAAGTAAAACACACCCTGTCCCGGAACTATCAGAACAAGATGGCTGGATCGAGTCTCCCTTTTGGATCTGGCGCGTCGGAGAAACCCACCGGCATCAATTATTCATTAAGCGGGATCAGAATCGCATTCTTCTTTCGGACGGGAAAAATGTGATCACCAGACTGCCGATGCATGAAAATTGCGATTTATCTGCCGGCATCAAGGTTTTGAAACAATTATCCGAACAGGGAATTCGATTGCGAACACGGGCTTTGACGACAACATTATTTGCTCGATTGTTTCTAGGTGACCTGTTTGTTCACGGAATTGGTGGTGCAAAATACGATGAAATGACCGATCGGATTTTTACACGTTTTTTTCATCTGACTCCCCCTCGTTACATGACCCTGTCTGCCACAAAATATTTACCTTTTTGCCAGCCGTTTGATATTCAGCAATGTGATGAAACTTGCCTTTTGCAGGTGTTGCGCGATCTGAACTATAATTCAGATCGACACTTGAATGCGAATCAATTGCAGAAAGCTGCCTCTTTAGTCAAAAGAAAACAGGTTCTGATACACGAGCAACAAAAGGTAAGAGAAGACCGGGCTAAAGCTATGAATCAGGCAGAACGTAGACGCCACAACAGACAACGCTTTCGAGAATTCAGACAAATCGATGCTGAACTCGCTCTGTTGACTTCGAATTTGCGGGATCAGATTAACGAGGATTTGGTTTCTGTACGACAGCAAATCAAAGCAAATGAAGTCATTCAAAGTCGTGAGATTTCATTTGCACTCTATCCGGAACAGGTCCTCAAGCAACTCTTTGATAATCTCAAATACGAATGATTTTCAGTTGATTTTGTACCCTACCCTACTCGTCTGATATGATCAAACAGGAATTGATGTTTGGAATTAAACAAACATCGAAAGCCCAGCAGCACAGAAATAACGGTTCCCAATGCGGTTCCCGATGCGATCAGAAACATGATGACAATCTGATATTTCACGGAATCCAGTGGGCTCGCACCGGCTAGAATTTGCCCCGTCATCAAACCCGGAAGTGAAACCAGGCCTACTACCATCATCGAATTGATAATGGGTGTCATCCCGGAACGGACCGCATTTTGAAGCGCCTGTCGAGCCGCTTCGTTTCGAGTGGCACCCAAAGTGAGTTTCAATTCCACTTCTGCTTTGCGCATCACCAATTCTTCACTCAATCGATCAAGACCCAGCGAGATACCATTAAGCGTATTACCCAGGATCATTCCCAACAGGGGAATGAGGTACTGAGCCGGATTCTCTGACCAGCTATGTGGTGGGATAATAGCCGCTAATGCGAATCCGGTGACCAGCCAGGAACTGGCAAAAACCGCTACGGTACTGTTTAACCAGATTCCCGGAAAACGACGTTGAGAACGTTGGACTGCGGTGAGACTCGCAATCAACGTCATCGTGAACATTAACAGGCCGATGATAGGCCACCACGAAAGTTCGAAAATCCATTCCAGGATTAAGCCAATCAGTAACAATTGCACAATTGCACGAATTGAGGCAAGCAACAGTTGTTTCTCCAACTTTAGTTTCATCCAGATGGAAATGATTCCATTGATCAAAACCAATATGACAGCTAGACCAATATTGATTGGAGTTAAGTCATACATGGAGATCACCTGTTTGTGGATTCCTGAATTTCGAGAAGTAATACAGCGAAGTAACTCTGTGATTTGGATCATAAAGTCTTCATTGGACTATGTGAAGTCTTTATCTAGATCAACTCATTAATGGGATTTGCTTCATTTCAAGGCAATGTGCCCTTAACAAAATCTTTATTTAAGACGGATTTTTGATTCTATGAATTCTTGAGACCTTAACTTTGCATTCATCAACAGCGAATAATGGAGTGTTATCATCCTCGCCAGAATGAAAACAGAACAAATAACGAAACAGCCAAAGATTGATCTGTGTGGAGAATGTAAAACAGCGGGTAAATGTTTTCGCGGAGCTATGTCATTAAGGAGAATGATATGATCTCGTCCGAGAAACAAGGCGCTGACTCAGTCAGTAGGGAAGTTCGTACAATTTTTGTCAGCGATGTGCATTTAGGATGCATGCACTCCAGAGCCAGTGAGTTTTTGGAATTCCTGAATTTACATGAGCCCGAATCTTTGTATCTGGTAGGAGACCTGATTGATGGTTGGAAATTGCGAAAGAAGTGGCGTTGGCCACAAACCTATAACGCGATCTTCGACCGGGTCGAAGAATTGAGTTCAAAAGGAACTGAAATCTTTTATACCCCTGGAAATCACGATAATTTTCTCCGTGATTTTGGGAAACGCTTTGGATTTGTCACTCTTTCCGATGAGTTCGTGCATATTACAGCGGATGGCCGTCGGTTTTTGATTATTCATGGTGACCAATTTGACAAGTTCGAAACCGGAGCGCAATGGTTATCTATTCTGGCATCTTTTGCTTACGATGTTTTGCTGACATCGAATACGTTATTCAATCGACTATTGAAACGAAAAGGCCAAAAGAAATATGCATTGTCTTCGGCTGTAAAGTCACGCGTTAAACAGTTGATGCGGTTTATTAGTCATTATGAACAAAAGCTGGCCGGGCACGCTCGCGAGAATCGTTGCGAAGGAATCATCTGTGGTCATATCCATGCACCTAACATTTTAGATATTGAGGGAGTCAATTACTGTAATACGGGTGATTGGGTCGAGCATTGTAGTGCGTTGATTGAATATGGCGATGGCAAAATGGAAATTGTATTTTTTGATCAGGAGAAGGCTTCTTCGCATCAGCCCATGAATCAGGAGCAACCGGTCAAGAAGCTGGGGTTGCAGCGAGAGTTTGATGAACTGCAAGTTCCAGGTGTGCTGAGCCGTTTTCTGAAAAGATTACACCCTTTGAGGTTGATTCGTCGTTAATCAACCCTGTTTTCAATACTTTAGCAGGAACAGAATAAATGATTTCTGAAGGGATTAGCCGTAAGAGTTTTCAGCTGGTTCATCAAAGTAATCTGGTTTACAACACCTGTTGGGAAGATCCACGTCTTGATCGGAAGGCTTTGAATCTTAGTACCGAGGATGAAGTTATGGTGATCACATCCGCGGGGTGTAACGCGCTGGATTACTTGTTGGATGAACCCAGGTTTGTTCACGCAGTCGATGTAAACCCAAAACAAAACGCACTGCTTGAGTTGAAACGATCAGCTATTCGTAACCTGGACTACGAATCATTTTTTGACTTGTTTGGTCGAGGGAAATCTCAACATTGGGAGAGCTTGTATTCTCAAAATTTACGTTCTGATTTGTCATTGACGGCTCAGAAATACTGGGACCGTCATGGCAGTTTTTTTTCCTGTGGAGGGAGACGTCCCAGTTTTTACTTCCGCGGTTCCTCGGGATTATTTGCCTGGCTCGTGAACTGTTACATCGATCGGGTTGCGAAAATTCGTGATGATATTAATAGCTTACTGGCAGCCCAGGATGTAACCGAGCAAAGTTCCATTTATCAGTCTCGGAACTTAAACGAAATACTGTGGACGCGTATGATCAAATGGTGGATGCGCCGGGATTTAACACTATCGATGCTGGGAGTACCCCGCCCGCAACGGAATCAGATTGATCAATCTTACGCTGGCGGGATCGCGCAGTTTGTTATTGATCGGATTGAAACAGTGTTTACAAATCGTTCATTACAGGACAATTACTTTTGGCGTGTTTATTTGACAGGAAGCTATGAGCATGACTGCTGCCCAGAGTATCTCAAACCGGAAAATTTTCAAAGACTCAAGTCAGGTTTGATTGACCGCATAACTGTGAATACGAATACAGTAGAAGGATTTTTGAGACAGTATCAAGGAACTATTTCTCGTTATGTATTGCTCGATCATATGGACTGGATGGCCGGTGCACAGCCAAAAATGTTACAGAGTGAATGGCAGGCGATCTTTGATCGCGCCGCACAAAAAGCTCGAATTATCTGGCGTAGCGCCGGCATGACTGTTGATTTTATTGATCCTTTAAAAGTAAGACGTGGAGGACAAGAGCAGGAAGTCGGCGAATCACTCAAGTATCAAACGCAACTCGCCTCTGAATTGCATGAACGAGATCGCGTGAATACATATGGAAGCTTCTATATTGCTGACTTAATGGTTTAACACAGTTCTATAATAACGTTTGTCCGATGATTTAGACTAAAAGCAGAAATCAATGAGTGATCTGAGTGCCCGATTCAATGATTTAAAAACGCTATGGCATTTGCTGATTTCCAGAATTGACGGGAAAACTCATTCCGAACGTCTGAATTCTTTTTATCAGGGACAAGCCTCAGGTTACGATCAATTTCGTAAACGTTTTTTGCATGGTCGCTGTGAATTATTTGAAAGTCTGCCTGTTCCTGATAATGGAATATGGATAGATATGGGGGCTGGAACAGGTGAGAATGCGGAATTGTGGGGGCAAAGGCTCTGTCAGTTTCAGCAGGCTTATCTCGTTGATTTGTGTCAGCCACTGCTTGATGTCTGCTCGAAACGCATCATGACTCAGAACTGGTCTAACGTCAAAGCCATTTGCGAGGATGCTACTACCTTTAGGCCCCCTGAAACGCAGATCGATCTCATCACGTTTTCCTACTCGTTAACAATGATTCCAGATTGGTTTCAGGCCGTGAATCACGCTTGGGATTTGCTACGGCCTGGTGGAATACTCGGGATTGTCGATTTTTACGTCTCGCGAAAATATCCACAGTCAAATCATGCTTCTCATTCCTGGTTTCAGCGAAACTTCTGGCCGGTTTGGTTTTCCAGTGACAATGTGTTTTTAAATCCTGATCACCTTCCCTACCTGCATGATCGTTTTGAAGTCATCTCGCTGATTGAAAATCAGGGGAACCTTCCTTTCATTCCACTTCTGAAAGTTCCCTATTACATTCTGATTGCACAAAAGAATCCTGATTTTAAGACGCAGTAGAGAATCTAAAATACATTTGATTTTTTTAGGCAATGGTGCTTTGTGCTTCTGAGGTATGACTCAAATCTTTGCTGATTCTCTGTTATGATATGAATTCATTCAAAAAATATACATAACAGAATGCGCAGGGAAGATGCACCATGTTGATCGAATCATTACAAAATAAATCGCTCTATGATCACCCTGTTGAAGAATTTCAGGTGTTAGAAACACACATTTCCTGGGTGTTATTGACGGGACGCTATGCCTACAAACTCAAAAAGCATGTCAATCTGGGGTTTGTTAACTTTTCAACATTGGCACTTCGAGAAAAATATTGTCAAGAAGAACTACGCCTGAATCACAGGTTGGCACCAGAACTCTATCTGGATGTGGTTCCAATTACGGGAACTGAAGCAGCGCCTCAACTTAACGGCGAGGGGGAAATTTTTGATTACGCGGTTCGAATGGTGCAGTTTCCTCAGGAAAAACTCCTCAGTCAAGCCATTACGCAAGATCATTTAAGAGAGAAGCACATTGATTTGCTGGCTCAGGAAGTAGCTGAATTTCATACATCGATAACAATTGCAGGCGCGGATACGGAAGCGGGAACGCCGAAAATGGTTATGGCTCCGGTGGAAGAAAACTTTCGACAATTGAGGAAACAGTTTGCATCTGATAAAACGATTATGGAATCGGTCGAGTTGATTCAAAGGGAAAACGAAAAGTGGCATCAAGAACATCAAACATTGCTTGCACAACGCAAATCTCAAGGATTTATTCGTGAGTGTCATGGCGATATGCATCTGGGAAATATGATTCTTAGCGAAAATGGAGTGACGATTTTTGATTGTCTCGAATTCAATGAGGAATTGCGTTGGATTGACGTCATGAGTGAAGTCGCATTTCTCGTCATGGATCTCGAAGATCGTGGACGTCCTGATTACGCGATGCGGTTTCTGAATCGATATCTGGAAATAACTGGTGATTATGCAGGTGTCCCCTTGTTATGGTTTTATATGTCGTATCGGGCAATGGTGCGTGCAAAAGTTGCAGCATTGCGTATTAATCAACAGCAGTCTGCTCATCAAGGAACGACTCAGATTTATGAAGAGTTTCACTCGTATTTAGAACTCGCAAAAAATTACGTACTCGGAACAAAACCATTGTTGATTTTGACACATGGTGTTTCTGGAAGCGGGAAATCGTACGGAAGTGCTTTATTGCTGGAAGGAATGAAAGCGATTCGCATCCGCTCTGACGTGGAACGCAAACGCATACAAAGGGAAAACCAGCTTGGAAAAACAGAACTGTATTCAAAAGAAGTCACAGAGAAAACATACCAGCAATTGTCTCAACTTGCTCAAATGATTTTGAAAGCAGGTTGGACTGTCATTGTCGATGCAACCACTTTAAAAGCCTGGCAACGTTCCTTGTTTCGAGAATTAGCAGAATATTTACAGACGTCCTTTGTACTTCTAAACTTCTCTGCAAACCGAAAAATTCTCGAATCACGGATTATTGACCGGCAAGTCTTCAATGACGATCCATCAGATGCAACAATAGAAGTGTTGGCGCAGCAGTTAGAAGTGATTGAGCCACTTTCAGAAGCAGAAAATAAAACGGCAGTCTCCATTCCTGCAGATCAGGAATGGAGTACTGAGATGTTGGTTCAACTTGTCAAAAACGCGTAATTGAATCCATGGCCGTGAATACGATTTTAGGTTTCGCCATTTCCTATGTAGATTCGGTGATCCACGTTTTTGCTGCTTCCAACTCAGTGGCTTCAAAGTATTTGATCTTTGCTTTAGTAAAGGGCTTGCAGAAGGTAGCCATGCCTTCTTGCCATTTACTTTCGCCAACCATAGCCAGGCGTGCGATGTCGTTAAAGTGCTTTACATCAAATTTTATATCTTCCCACAAAGCACCGGCTGTCCAGCCATGGAAATCATGCAGCTCTAAAAGAATGTGTAACGGCCCTTTTTGCTCGATCATGGTTTCAATGATTGGGATGAATTCATGATAGTCTTCTTTGGTCAGTTTTCCTGACATCTGAATTTCGAGGTAATTTTGATCATCGTGTTGTTGAATATTAACGGGCATCTGTTGTCTCCTTAGTAGAGGTGAGAGAAAGCTCAACATCGTAATCATACTGAAAAATCCGTTTCGTTCCAATCGGATTCAATTCATTATTCACAAAAGAGATCATCCTGGAAACGCTCAAGACGTTTTCTGGCTTTCAGAAATATTTCCTGTCGGAAACGTCATGATCTGGCTGGCGATTCGCTGTGCTTGACTCTGATCGTGTGTAATCCAGACAAATGCGGGGTTCAATTCTGAAGTTTCCATCCAGGTTAAAATGATCGATTCGAACAGTTTCGCAGTCTGCTGATCGAGTGCCGACGTTGGTTCATCAAGGAGCAGTACTTGTGGTGATAGCACCAGGGCACGTAGTAAAGCAACAATTTGACCCTCTCCGCCTGAAAGTAGACTGGAATGACGATGCAGGAATTCTTCAGGTCTCTCAAACGAGTTCAATAAATTTAAAACAGCTGAGGTGTCTTGAGGTTTATGTTGATTCGTTTGAAATTTCAGTGCGAATTCCAAGTTGGCTTGCACGGTTCCTTCAATTAAGACAGGTCGTTGTTGTAGATAAACCACCTGACTGCGAAAATGTGGTATCTGTTTATCCTTTATAAGCTTGCCATGAAATTGAATCTCGCCTTCCTGAATTTCATCGAGGATAGCCAGCGAACGTAAAAAGAGCGATTTTCCGGAACCTGTTGGCCCTACGATGGCGATGCGGTCACCTGAGTGGATTGTGAGCGACAAATTCCTGATGAGCCATTGTCCGGTTGCTGTTTGCCGTCCCAATTGCTGAGCTGCCAGCAGAGCGGGTTTTTGTTTTTTTGGTTCGTTGATCAAGCTATCTGTTCCAGTTCGACTTCTTCGTAAAACGCTTGTACTTTGGGTAGCGAGAGTCTCGCGGGCAGGAGTTTTGTCAAATTATCAGCAGCGGCAGCCATACCCCAGCGGATTGCAGCGGGAACAGTCCACTCTCGATACAGACCGGCGGCAATTCCGGCAGCAAGGCTATCACCACAACCAATGGGATTCACGCCGTTGACTGGAGGAGGTGTGAATCGAAAAACCTGGTTTCCTGATGTTGCCCATAATGATGCTTTTCCTTGAGAGATCACAACCCATTCTGCGCCTCTCCGATTGATTTCCTGCATGCCTTCGATCAGTTCTTTGGTATTGGAAAGAGAACGGGAAAGTGTGCGTTCCAGTTCTTCGAGGTTCGGTTTCACTAGAAAGGGTTTTTGACTTAATGCTGTTTCCAGTTCAGGACCACGCGCATCCAGGATCACAGGGCAATCTGCCACAGCAATCAGGTCGCGATAAAATGTGGCTGGTGTTCCCGCCGGAAGTGATCCAGAGAGAACAACGACATTTGCCATTGAAATCCAACGGTTAAATTCGTTTGAAAATGCGTTGAGTTCTTTTTCAGAGAGTGGAGACGCGTTCTCAACAAGCTCCGTTGTCTGACCTGAAGATTGATCCAGAACAGTAGTGCAAATACGAGTCAAGTTCTGTTGGTCTAATACACGATAGGGAACTTTTAAAAGATCGAGGTCTTGCTCAATGAAAGTTCGAATCGGGCCTCCAGCAGGAAAAATCGTCTTATTAGGAACCTCTAGATGTTGTAAAGCGATTCCCACGTTGATTACTTTTCCCGAGGCACACCAATGAGCAGTTCGGCAGCGATTGACCTCCCCTGTTCGTAACTGATCAACTTCCAGAATTTGCTGCCAGGCCGGGCTCAGGCCGGCTGCGATAATCATGCTGTCAATGCCCTGTCTGAAAGAATGGATTGGGAAAAATATATTGTTCGAAAAAGTGTGGTTCTACTTTATTTAGTAGAATGTGCCAAATCGTTACGACAGCATTCTAACGAAAGCGAGAACGAATTAAAATGAGAACGACATTCTTTGCACACTTTACGGACAGCCAGTGGTCTACATAACGTCGACAAGGTTCGATCGTAGAATTTTCATCATTACAGTAGATTTTCCAGGATATGTGTCAGCTCTTCATCTGAGATTTCTCGGGGATTTCCACTCATACTGTTACCTCGAGAACTGGCGACGAGGTCCGGAATCTGTGAGTGAGTTACACCAAGTTCTGAAAGAGTACAAGGAATCTTAATACGGTCGTTTAATGCTTGTATCTGATCAATGAGATACTGAGCCGCTTCCGCTTCATCAAATGAAAGTTCGGGAGAGAGAAAACGAGTGATTTCAGCATACTCTTTTTGACGAACTGATAAATTGGTTTTAAGTGTTGAGGGTAACATGACAGCACACGCCAATCCGTGTGGGATGTTACAATGAATTCCGAGGGCTGGTGCAACGCCATGTGCCATTCCTAAGCCGGAATTGGCCAATGCGATTCCGGAAAGTAACGCCGCATGCGACATATTTTCTCGACTACTTCTAGAGTCTCCATCTTCAACTGCCTCGGCAAGTGCAGGCAATGCGAGTTTGAGTCCTTGCAGGCAGAGTGCCTGTGGAATGGGTTTTGCCCGACAAGAGATGTAACTTTCCAACAGTTGGGTAATGGTATCCATACCGGTTTGTGCAGTAATGTGGGGAGGAACGGAGCACGAGAGTTTTGGATCACAGAGAACCAGATCAGGAATCATTTGATTGGCTCTCAAGCTTTTTTTAAATGCCGGTGAATGATTGGAAATGACGGCGTTCTTCGTGGCTTCACTACCTGTACCCGCAGTGGTGGGAATTGTCAGCAGGGGGAGTGGCGCTTGAGTCAGACTTAAGCCCCGACCAACGCCCTCCAGATAATCCAGAACTGAGTCGCTTTCTCGGTTTGTCACCATTGCGGCACAAGCTTTAGCCAGATCAATTCCAGAGCCTCCACCAATTCCAATGACAAAATCCCCTGCTCTAATCCCATTATGGTGTAGGATATTTGTGGTCAGATCAACGTCGGAGACCAGTGGCTCATTTGAAATCGTTCGGATCAATTCGCTGGTGACATTTGCACGGGATAGCAATCTTTGCAAATCATGAATCACGCCGTTTGCTTCCAGAGAACGTGAACCAGAGATGATCAAAGCACGTGTACCGAGCGAAGCGGCTAGCTGTCCTGCTTCGCTGAATCGTTCCCAGCCAAAATGAATTTGCTGAGGAGAGAAAAAATCGTAATTCATGGAACATATTTCATAAAAAAAGGGACACACCTAATCCAGATGTATCCCTTTGATGTGTGAGAAGCAAATGATTATTTCTTCTTTAATTCCGCTTCAACAGCTTTGGTGACTTCTTTAGACTGCGGATTGACGCGTGTTCGGAACCGTGCTGCAATTTCTCCATCACGATTGATCAGGAACTTTTCGAAGTTCCATTTTACTGGACCAGCGGTTTTGGGATTTGCTTTTTTGGATGTCAGGTACTTATAGAGATCATCGGCGTTTTCACCATTGACATCAATTTTGCTGAACATGTCAAAAGTGACCCCATAGTTTTTGGTACAGAACTCAGAAATCTGTAATGCGGTTCCAGGCTCCTGAGCACCAAACTGATTGCAGGGAAATCCAAGAACGACTAGCCCCTGGTCTTTGTACTTTTCATGGAGTGCTTGCAGGTCTTTGTATTGTGGTGTTGCGCCGCATTTGCTGGCAGTATTGACAATTAATAAAACTTTATCCTGGTACTTACTCAGGTCGACATCCTTGCCGTCAAGTGATTTCAGTTTGTGTTTCAGGATAGGTGGAACTGGTTTTTTACTGGTTTCACCGGCGAACGAACTTGAAAAGGCGATTGCCAGTATTCCCGCAAGAATTGTTGTTGTTTTGAGACTTCTCATAGATCTCTCCAAAGTTTGTGTCCAGATGATGTATATAATCCAGAACGAATAAAACGAATGGTTTCTTAGATCGCATCTTGCGAGAACGAAGCGGTCCCTCATTGGGTATTGTAAATTAAACTAGATCAATCATGCTGGAATCAAGTCTTATTACGATTAATTCTAGTGAATCATTGATGAAACAGTAACCAGATACCCAAGATGCTTGAAGACTTTGGCAAAATTTATGGTATGGGTCAGGAGAGACGATTGGCGAGGTTAGCTTTATGGAACAGAGAACGAAATAAACTGGAAATGGGAAAGCCATCAGCAGTTGAGCCTTCTTCAATTTCCTGTTCGTTGACCCAACGATTTCGCAAGTCACATTCAAGGACTTTTTGTGCATGTTCATTTAGAGACTGAAATTCGAACAACTCAATAATAAAATGTTCGGACTCTTGCGAAGAGCGCATCTTTTCACTGAAAGCCAGGTGAGCCAACGGTTCCTGAAAAAGGATAAAATCATCAAACGGGACGAGTTCAAATGATTTTTCAAGTTCAGAAATCAGGCAATGCTGGAACGTTTCAAATGGTCTTTTGCTGCCCCCCGGCAGCATGAATTCCTGGCGTTCATAGTTCCAGTGAGCTAACCAGTGGAGTTTCTGATCGAAGGCATTTTGGAATAGAATAAACGAACCAACAAAGTTGCTCATCTTAAAAGTGTGCCTTTTTTGAATATCGAATTTGCAGAATTTTTAACTTGTGAGCCCATTAAAATTTTACTCTTAAAGGAGTTACAAAAGGCTGAATTTTTAAGGAAATCACCGACATCACTAAAGAAAAGCCAATGTATTCCGGTATTCCACACTAATTCGGAAATCTCTGATTCACCTCATTTTGAGGGAAATTCAGATTTTACGATCTTTTTGTGGTTTCCCATTGCAGGTCCAGTAATTTATTAGTAGAATTACGCATAAGAGTTTGCATATGTGATGTACTTAAATTCCGTTATTATCCTCGCTATTGCCTACCCCTTATTTGACCCACCCCAATCGCAGGTGATTAAAGAATCAACAACCTGATTCTCATTCTGCCAGAGAGTGAAAAGGTTCTTTCCATGAAAATTCATCTTATCAGTGACCATCCTGATTTACCGGATATTGATGTGAGTATTGATGAATTACCCGTAGTATTGGGAAGAAGTAATAGTTGCGATTTACGAATTCTTGATCCCATGTTGAGTCGGCAGCAATGTGAATTGATGTTTGTTAATAATGCAGTTCGCGTGCGTGACTTGGAATCTACAAATGGCACGATAGTTAACTCAGAAATCGTGAACGAGACATTGCTTTATCCAGGTGATATCATAACCATCGGTATGGCGAATTATGTTGTCAGTTATTACGATGGCGAAGGCCAGGAAAATTTCGAAGAAAGTTATTTCTCTGAGAACTCTATTTAGTTTCCTGTCTTTTTAAATTTTTCTTTTTCACTGACTCGATATCGATTTATTCTATTCTGCTCTCTGATGTTCTACATATCCAACCATAAGTGAAGTTCTCTCAATGGAATCAGAAGAACTGTTTGATGTGGTTGACGAGCAAGATCGAGTATTAGAACAACTGCCCCGCTCTATTGTTCATGCGCGCAAACTATTGCATCGTGCTGCGAATGTATTTGTCTTCAATTCACAGAATGAGTTGCTATTACAGTTTCGCTCTGCCACTAAAGATGAATACCCCCGTTGTTATACCTCTTCGGCTTCAGGACATCTGAGTGCTGGCGAAGATTACACGGAAGCGGCTCAACGGGAAATGTGCGAAGAGATTGGTATCGAAACGCCTCTCGAACCGTTGAAGAAATTTCCTGGTACACCGCAGAACGCATACGAACATACGATATTGTTTCGTACCTTTTCAGATGGCCCCTTCACTTTCGATCCCAATGAAATTGAGCGGGGAGATTTTTTTGAATTACAAACGATTGATGCAATGTTGCAGGAATCTCCTGATCAGTTCACTCCCCCATTTCGTCAGCTCTATCTTTGGTATCGAGAGAATTTTCGTTCGTGATCATTTCTGATACCCGATGACAGCTCACGCTCTGAAGAAAAAATAGTTCAAAATCGTACCTTATGTTTTAACAGATTATACAAGAAACATTTTTTGATTACGCGTTATTCTTGGTCGCAGATCCATTGTCCCGCTATAAACAGGACGGCGGCACCCGAAATCTGCATTAAAAATCGTTGGCTTGATTCTCCAATATGTTCTTCCACCGCTGTGGGAGCGATCATTCCAGCGATTAGTAGCGCCGCCAATGCTCCCAGTATATTCAATAATAGAAACAGTTGATTAGGTTTGATTGCTTTGAGTGGGAACGCGACGAAAGAGAGAATCAGCATCCACCATTGCAATCCCCATTTACCAGCTTGAAGAAACATACGCCAGAGCAAATGTTGGATTGCCCAGGTAAGCGCGGCCATACCTTCAGCAAAAGTTGAAATTTGCATCCTGCTGAAATACCCCATTTCGGTAGTCGATGGAAGTTGGCCTCTATGATAAAACCATGGTGCAACAACAATCACTGTAGTGATTCCAAATTTGAATATTGATGTTACGGCCAATACGAACTGGTTTCGAAAATAAATCAGCGTAATGATGGATAAGGCGATGAGGTCGATGAGGAAAAAAGCGATTCCTTCATCCTTTGTAAAAATAGTCATTCCTGCCGTCAGTCCTGCAATGATCAAATAGCGCGTAGAAGTAGATCGCTTCTCCTCCGAATTTTTGAGACCACTGAGGTAACGCCAGAGATAGAGCAAAGTCACTGTATGAAAGCAGGCAATAGGACCATCAGCCTGACCTGAAAGAAAGCCGTATTCAAATGGCACCATTACAGGAACGGTTGCAAGCATTAATGTGAACAGCCAAGGGCGAACTTTTTGTCGCGTGAATTGTAAAAATACTCCGAGAAATGTAAGAGTCATTCCGACATAAAGCAAGGGAAACATGATTTTTGACCAACGGTCATTGACTTCTCCGAACAGCAAGTAGAAGTGAGCTTCATTTAGTGGGATCAACAATGGGTATTTAGGGTGATACTGCACAAAATCGGGATGTAACAAGGATTCGCTTTGAATTGTGCCTTCCTGAAAAATGACAATCGCTTTGAGCCCGAAAATAGCACGTTCATCCCAAAAACGTTGAGGGGTCATCAGGCATTGTACTATTGTACTTACTGATAGAAATAAAAGGATTCCCAGACAAAGACGTTGGAAATCTATTTCTGCGGTGGACTCAGTACAATGACTCTTTTGTTTTAGAGATCGATTTTGCACAAATAGAGTGCCTATGCCGACAAATATTCCCATGCTCATCCAAATGTAGGCGAGCAGAGATGTAAATGATAGACCAGACATTCCCCACAGCAGATAGAACAGTGCGGTTCCACCAAATCCAAGTATGACTCCCAGGCCAAGAACTTCTACGAGGTGAGTAAAGGGTTCTGAAGACTTTACTGGTTTTGGAAGCAGGTTGACTGAAAAGGCAATACCAATTCCCCATACTCCAATTACACCCAACAGTGTCAAGGCCATGTCCATCAAGGCACTACCACCTGTTCTGGTTTTGGGGGGAATGAAAATGTTGTCGAAGGAGTGATTTGATGAAGTCTTACATTGTAAGTTGGTTGATGGCCATATCCGTATTTCTTCTGCAGAAATTGTAACCAGCGAGGATCTTCGCGAAATCGATCATTCTCGAGATAATCTGCTCCCTCATAGTATTCAAGAATATAATCGGGATTGAGTTTGGAAATGTATTCAGCATCAAGATCTGATAGTCGATATGCTTTCAGTTGTCTTTGTTGATGCTCTTTGGGAATGACAAATTCACTCTCGGGATGGATTGGGTGAAATAATTTTCGTGGGAGAAGATAGTACGAAAGAAAGAACAGTTTTTGATCGCTCAATACCAGGATTCGTGCATCCTCATCTGTTGTTTCTTTCAGAAAACGGATCACGTCTCGATTGGAATCGCTCATATTCGGCAAAATCGTGGCACCGGAATTAAAATGATACCAGGGCCAGTCTTCAATTCTTCTCCAGGCACCACCTGCAAAATGTACTATTCCGAGACTGAACCAGGCAAGCAGTAAAAAACGAAACAGAATCGTACGTTTTGATTGAGAATGCCCTTGTTTTCTGATCGTAGTTTGTTCGGCAACAATCCCCCAGCAACGCGAAGTAAATTGAATCAGACTTGAGTAATAATAAAAACAGAAGAGTGTAAGTAGAGAGAGAATCGAGATCAAAATTCGCAAGAAAACTAGAATTGCAGTCGCTTGTTCATGGGCTGCAAACTGTGAAAACTGGTCAGGAGCGGCACGTTTGATCATCCAGGACTGAAAAAATTCTGTTGGCATCAGCCATAAGAAAAAAAGACCCGGAATCGAAACGATCAGCAGTAACAAGAGGATCATTCGAAACAAGCGTGTCATGCTTAAAGCTCAAGAGACGAGATGCAGATAAGTTGAACAGATTTTAAGACAGAGATTGAGTCTATTCCTTCTCTGAGACGTTGTCAATAAGTCTGATGACTTCATGAGCAGATAAGAAATGCATCATTCTCTGGAATCGAAAATGGAGACTTGAAATGTGATACGATTTATAATCTTGCCAGCAAAAGTATGATGCACCCGAGTTAGAGTCGTGATACAATCATTGTTCCGATGAGCCTGCATCGTTTTTCAGTTCAACCCCGGTGGGGTATGTCGATTCGAGGACAAATTTGATGAGACTGAGATCGCGGAGTATTATTTTTTTGATGAGTCTGTTGATGACTTTCTTTATAGGAATGAGTCCAACAACAGGAGCAGAAATTGATTTCAACCGTGATGTACGACCGATCTTATCTGATCTCTGTTTTCAGTGTCATGGACCGGATAAGTCGCAACGCAAAGCGGAATTAAGACTTGATTTAAAATCAGGTTTATTTGGTACTGACGCTGAATCAGGCGTGATTATCTCTGGCAAGCCAGAAGAGAGTGAACTGTTTTCCCGGCTGATTACTTCAGATCCCGACTTACAAATGCCCCCTCCCCAGTCTGAGAAACAAATTACGGCTGCACAAATCGCAACAATCAAACAATGGATTACTTCCGGCGCGCCATGGCAGAACCATTGGGCTTTTATTCCACCGCGGCGTCCAGAGGTTCCTCAGGTAAAACAGTCAAATTTGGTGCGGAATCCAATTGATGCGTTTATTCTCGACCGACTCGAAAAGGAGGGACTGACTCCGTCCGCTGAAGCAGAAAAAACGACGCTCATTCGTCGGCTTAGCCTGGATCTCACGGGGCTACCACCGACCCTGGCTCAACAGCAAAAATTTCTGAATGATCAATCATCAACTGCTTATGAATCTTTGGTCAATCGATTGTTAAAATCACCGCATTATGGTGAGCGAATGGCAATGGAATGGCTGGATGCTGCCCGATATGCAGATACGAGCGGTTATCAGACTGATGGTGAACGGCATATGTGGCGCTGGCGCGAATGGGTGATCGAGGCGTTCAACAGTAATTTGCCCTTCGATCAATTTACAGTGGAACAATTGGCCGGTGACCTGCTTCCCAACCCGACACTCAACCAGCGGATTGCAACCGGTTTTAATCGAAATCATCGAGCCAATTCTGAAGGGGGGATTATTTTCGATGAATATCTGCTGGAGTATGCAGTTGACCGGGTGGAGACAACGGGCACTGTCTGGCTCGGTTTGACGATTGGTTGCGCTCGCTGCCATGAGCATAAATACGATCCCATTTCACAAAAAGACTTTTATCAATTGATCGCTTTTTTCAATAATATTCCTGAGCGTGGTCGGGTGATTAAATACGGGAATGCAGCGCCATTTGTGAAAGCGCCGACCCAAAAACAGCAACAAAAACTGGCTCATTATGATAACGAAATTAAGCAGCTTGAAGAGTATTTACGAGACGTGGAACCCGAACTACGGCAATTGCAAGTCGCCTGGGAGCAAGATGCGTCAGGAGAAGATACGATTAAGAAAGTTCCGGAAAAACAATTAGCATACCACGTTAAATTTGAAGGTGACTTGCGAATGCAGGTGATTGGAGAGCAGAACAAGGATTTTTACGCGAAGAAAGCGAACGCTGCCTCTGATACCACGGTCGTAAAGCAAGAAAAGGTTTCTTCAAAACCCAAATTTGCTGAGGGGATTGAAAATCAGGCATTGAAATTACATGGTGAGCAGAAATTTAGCACAGATAAAAAACCAACATTGAGCGACAAGAATCCATTTACGATTGCTTTCTGGGTTAAACCGCAACAGAAGGATGGTACGATTCTGGCTTCGTTAACTCCCGCACAGGATGAAAGCGGTTTTCGTCTTTTCCTCGATGATGGCAAAGTTAAAATATTCATGGGGGCGCGGTGGTTGGATGATGCGATTCGTCTGCACTCAACGCAGGCTTTGAAAGTCAATCACTGGTCGCATCTCGCCGTGACATATTCCGGTAATTCACAAGCGCGCGACATTAAACTTTATCTCAATGGAGTGGAGCAGGATTTAAAAATTAAATTGAATATGCTCACTGGGGGGTTTACTTTTCCTTCACCACTCCAATATGGAGCATATCACAAACAGGATTATTTTCGTGGTTTGATTGATGATCTGAAAATATTCCGTACTAATTTGTCGAGCGATCAAGTCGCGGTGTTATCGGTGACTGAATCGCTCAACCAGATCCTTAAGATTCCCAATGCGAATCGAACAAATTCCCAACGCTTGAAAGTGAAAAACTACTTTTTGACTTTTTTTGCTCCAGAGAAGCATCGTGTGGCCATCTCCAAGTTGAATACGCTCAAAGATAAACGACTTTTGTTTTATCGAAGTTTACCGACTAGCATGGTAATGCAGGAACGCAAGGAACCAAAATCAACGTTTGTGCTAATGCGTGGTGAGTATGATAAGCCGGGCGAAAAAGTGGCTGCTGATATCCCTGATAGTTTAGGGGTAATGCCAGAGGGATTGCCTCGCAACCGTTTGGGGTTAGCCCGCTGGTTGGTTGATCCCTCCAACCCATTAACAGCACGTGTCATCGTGAATCGGTACTGGCAAATGTACTTTGGTAACGGACTCGTGAAGACGGCCGAAGACTTTGGCTCGCAGGGGGACTGGCCGACGCATCCTGGTTTACTGGATTGGCTGGCTACTGAATTTATTCGTTCCGGGTGGGATGTCAAACAGCTACAGCGGCTCATTGTGACTTCTGCCACCTACCGGCAGTCTTCTCATATTTCTTCTATATTAAAACAATCTGATCCTGAGAACCGATTATTAGCCCGTGCCAGTCGATTACGTTTACCTGCAGAAACAATTCGTGATCAGGCATTATTCTCTGCGGGCTTGCTGCGTAAAAAAATTGGCGGTCCATCTGTAAAACCGTATCAACCCTCAGGGGTTTGGAAAGAGATTGCCAGTCAGGAATATCAACAGGGAACTGGAGACGATCTGTTTCGACGCAGTATGTATACCTATTGGAAGCGGACGGTACCACCTCCTGCGATGGCGACATTCGATGCTCCTTCGCGTGAAACATGTATTGTGAAACGTTCGCGCACAAACACGCCCTTACAGGCATTAGCATTGTTGAATGATGTTACCTATGTAGAAGCGGCAAGAAAGTTAGCGGAGCGAATGCTGCAACAGCAGACTCAACAGCCAGAAAAACGCATTCAATATGCGATGCGGTTGGTTCTGGCACGTGAGCTGGATGGACGCGAATCGAAAATTTTGCTCAAAGGCTATAATCGTTATTTAAAACGCTTTCAGGCTGATCCGGAAGCAGCAAAGAAGTTCTTGTCTTTAGGAGAATCTCGTTCCCAGAAACAATATAATATTGCAGAACATGCAGCATATACCGTCATCGCTAGCCTGATTCTTAATCTGGATGAAACAATCAACAGAGAATAACACATGCAAAATACATTTCATGGATTTCAGAGTGCGGTAAATCGGCGTGCATTTCTTCGCAAAAATGCTGCCGGTGTAGGAATGGCTGCTTTGGCGACTCTGTTGCAAGAAGCGGAAGCGACAGATCAGCAAAAGGCCAGCATCAGCGGTTTACACTTCCCCGCGCGTGCCAAGCGGGTGATTTATTTGAGTCAGTCTGGGGCACCATCTCAGATGGACTTGTTTGATTATAAGCCGGAATTAAAAAAATATCATAAAACCGAACTGCCTGATTCAATACGCCGCGGGCAGAGATTAACGGGTATGACTTCCGGTCAAAAAAGTTTTCCTATTGCCGCATCCATGTTTCGATTTGCTCAACATGGTAAAAGTGGAACTTGGATGAGTGAGCTCCTGCCGCATACAGCAAAAATCGCTGATGAGATTTGCGTCGTGAAATCGATGTTTACCGAAGCAATCAATCATGATCCGGCAATCACATTTTTGCAGACAGGTAGTATTCAAGCGGGACGTCCCAGTATGGGTTCTTGGATTTCGTATGGTTTAGGTAGTGAGAATCGAGATCTGCCTACCTTTGTTGCCTTGACATCCGGTGCGGGTGGCCAACCATTGTATGACCGACTCTGGGGAAGTGGCTTTCTACCCACAAAACATCAGGGAGTGAAATTTCGTCGTTCCAGCGATCCCGTGCTCTTTCTTGCGAATCCACCAGGCATTGATCAACAGGTTCGTCGTGAAATGCTCGATGATTTAGACGCCCTGAATCGCTTGTCCCTAGAGCAAAAGGGAGACCCAGAAATCGCAACGCGGATTGCACAGTATGAACTTGCCTTTCGTATGCAGGCTTCCGTTCCAGAATTGGCTGATCTCTCAAAAGAAACTGCAACAACATTTGAATTATACGGCGAGCAAGCAAAGCAGCCGGGCACATACGCTGCCAACTGTTTGTTGGCGCGACGTCTGGCGGAAAGAGGAGTACGGTTTATCCAGTTGTATCATCGTGGCTGGGATCATCATCTGAACTTACCAACAAAAATCAAGCAACTTGCTAAAGAAACGGATCAGGCAACAGCTGCTTTAATTCTCGATTTAAAACAACGAGGTATGTTGGATGATACGCTTGTCGTTTGGGCCGGAGAATTTGGGCGAACAGTTTATTGTCAAGGCACGCTGACTGCCACCAACTACGGGCGCGATCATCACCCACGTTGTTTTTCCGTCTGGACTGCCGGTGGTGGAATGAAACCAGGGATGACTTACGGGCAGACCGACGACTTCAGCTATAACATCACTGAAAACGCCCTACCCGTCCATGATCTTAATGCGACAATTTTGCATTGCCTCGGAATTGATCACAAAAAATTGACTTATAAATTTCAAGGACGCTACTACCGCCTGACCGATGTGCATGGTGATGTGGTGAAGCCGCTATTAAGTTAATGCCTGAAAAATCAAGTTGATGTTTATAAAAAAGAAGAATATAAAATGGAGCTTTTCCTTACAGAATTAAAGATTGTTGACGACAGTGCCTTACTCATTGAATGGAATGATGGTCTACGACGGCGTTATGAATTTTCGCAGTTACGTACTGCATGCCCTTGTGCCGCTTGCCGGCATAGTAAGTCTGAGGAACCTGCAGATCCTATGAAGCTTCCCCTGCTTTCACCCAGTGAGATTGAACCTATCAAAATTACACAAATGGTTCCCGCTGGTAATTACGCTTACCGGATCACCTTCAGTGATGGACACAATACAGGACTTTTTACCTTTGAACTTTTGAGGGAACTGGGTAACACTGTTGAGTAGAAATATTGGGGACATTACTCTTATATCCTTAAATAGTAATGCAATAAAGATACCTGTTGACTGGCGATTTTGTTTTTTGATACGATCATAATATGGTCGAGAGTTGGATATTGTAGGTTAGCAGACTGTCGCATAAGCGGTTTCGTTGGTTCTAAATGAAGCCGAATCGTAAACAATTCAAAATCCAATGTAAGGAGTTCCGACGATGAAAAAATGGTCTCTTTCACTGATGGTAGTGACGTTACTGTTTTGTATAACTGTTGAAGGATTAAAGAGTGCTCCTGAAACAGAGAACGCTCAAACAAAGTCGGATGCCAAAGTAACCAAATTACTCGAGCGGATTGCAAAGCTCGAAAAACGAGTTGCGGACCTGGAAAAGCGAAGTGTCAAAAACACAGTTCCTGTGACGCTGACACCTCACGTTCCTAAAATGATTCCTCAATCGGTTAATCCCCTACCACACAAAGATTGGAAACGTAAACAGTTTAATGGACTCGATTACTATATTGTGCCCCTCAATACCTCAGAGAGTTCATCAACAAAATATGCTCGCTGAATGTTATCACCATTTTGATGGAAACGGATAGTGCTTCCATCTCGTTCAAGTTCATCGACATCAGAGCTTCAGAATATGAGGCAGCTCATATTAGTATTCGGTCTGGTATTCATCTGCGGTTGTGGGCCGTCTGATAATGCATCGACTCAAAAACCAAACGTAACCAAAGCAGTTGTCGACTCATCACCGAAACCGAGCGCCTTTCGGTTTGACGAACAGAATCTTGTTATATATCTCAATACCCAAATTGCGCCCCCCCAGTCTCAGCGATTCGACATTGGACAGGGTTCCATCACACTTGAAACCTTGCATGTTAAAGATAATAAGCTCACGTTTCAGTACACACCTGAGATCGAAGGTGGGTACACAATCTATGAATGCACTGTGCCTGTCTCTTCGGCTCCTTTGGAATTTAAGGTTACCTCCGATGGTATTCCAGGTGCAACATCGTTTAGTCTTGAGAACTGCAAAAAAATTCGCAGTGGAAATTTACACTTGGAGTGAAACATCATACAACAAACCTGCATTCTATTTGCATGTTTACGATGGTTTATCGTTCTAGAGAGTAAGATCATAGATGAAAGAAACACTGATATTGATTCCTGGTTTGGGTAGTACAGAGGTTATATGGCAGCACCAAAAACAACATTTGGGAGAGCTGTTTGATGTACAAGTAAAGGTATTTGACCAAGCTCTTCGTAGGGCAGAACTCGTGGATTCGTTTCTCAGCCAGGCACCCGACCATTTTTGTCTGGCTGGACATTCTTTTGGTGGATGGCTTGCACAAGCAGTTGCAGCGACTGCACCCGAGAGAGTTTCAAAATTAATGTTGCTTAATACATATTCCAGATACAATGCAGAACACCTTCAGCTTCTCGACCAGTTTTTGAGTAATATTAGAAGTAATTTATTGATTGAAACATTGGATGCAAACCTGATCAATATTATTCACCCTGATCGCATCCAGGATCAGGAACTTGTCAAGCCGCTTCAGGAGATGTTAAAAGGGTTTTCGCCTGCTGGTTATGAACATCAGGTTCAAGCCATGGTCAATGATTACGCGACTGAGACCCTGTTGCCTAACATTGCCTGCCCCACTTTGGTTGTGCATGCACGAGAAGATAAGACCTTTCCCACCGAAGAACTTCAGTTTATTACCGATCATATTCAAGCTGCGAAATTCACAATCATTGAAGAGTGCGGTCACATGTCTCCCATGGAACGTCCCCAGGCAATCACTGCTCTCATGCGATTATGGTTCGATTCATAAACGAACTGATCAATCGATGAAATAATCTCGAGCGGTGAGTATAGAAGCTTGTCAGCCTGCCAAACAGGCCCGATCTAGTTCGATCTAATTGGCAGACTGACTTTTCACTTCCATTATTAGTCGAGACATCTATTTATTTGATGTTCATGAATTATTGTTAGCGGCTGCTAGAGTGCTAGTTCAATGTTTTCACTGATTATTTTTTCAAATCAAAGCTAACGGTATTCTCTTCATCGCCCTTGATCAGAGCGTTTAGACCAGATTTTTTGACATCGTTGTATTTTTGGGGAATGAGCGAAATGGTTCCCATGCCAGAGGGATCTTTAGGGTCGGGCTTCGTTGAGAAAATAGTGACTTTAGCATCGCCAACCGGGGCACCATCTCCTTTGGTTGTCGTTGTGACTTCGACAATTTTGCCTTGCTTGATTGTTCCTGAAGCGGACCGGCCTGAAGTCGGATGAAAAACGATGGTTCCTTCTTCGAGTGGTTTTCCATTGAATTGAATTGTTCCTGTCACCGCAGCAACGGTTGGGGCATCATTAGCCCCTCCGCCACATCCGTGAACTGTTAGACAAATCAAGAGAAATAAAAGACAAACGATTCCTGACTGAGAGCCTGACATAAATCGCCTTTCAAGTTGAGATGATTTGATTTTGTAGAGCAAGAGGTTAATTCGATCATGCCTTACTTCATGACAACTACACAAAGTAAGGTAGATGATCGAATTCTTGGTTGAATTAGAAGTGAAAAGCTTAACCACCAAATCCACTTACGGTATTGCCGTCTGCTTTGTCTCCCAGGTTGCGATAAAGATTACCATCGATATTTTCGCTTATAAAATGCACACTACCGTCAGCCATCGTAAAGAAGGCCCCTCCTTCGTGTCGGCTGCGAAAACCGATGCAGACATTGGCATCTCCGACACCGAGTGTACCGTCGATCAATTCCTCATTCCGGAAATTGATAGGATGTGCCATTGTCCCCCAGCTTTGGTAACCCCAGTCTTGCCAGCGACAGAAAGCCCCCACGACTTCTCCAATCATGATTGTATTTGTTGTTCCATCGGTCACATGGCTGATTTTTGCAGAGTATCCACTTCGGCTGAACATGCCCCGTACATCACTAGATTTAGGAACGCCACCAAATTGGGCAAAAGCAGCGCCTGAGGTTCCAGGCGTGGTAGCAGTAGAGTTGGGATGCCCTCCAGCTGAAATCGCGTAGTTTGTTTGTGCTCGTTCAGCAGAACCACCATCGTCAGCACCAATACCTCGATCTTGAGCCAATGGATCAGAAGGACACATGACTACAGCAAGATTGTTTTGCTTCAAGGTAAGATTAGTTCCACTCATGCCATTTGTGCTGAAATTGATCTGATTGTAAATGGTTGCCTGATCAACATACGGCAAAATACGAACCGTCCAACTGTGTCGAATACGCGATGGTTGTGCGAGACAACACGTTTGCTGAATTGGGAATTGTGAAAACACATCGTGATAATTATGGAAGGCCAGCCCCAGTTGTTTCAAATTATTCTTGCAGGAACTTCGTCGAGCCGCTTCACGGGCCTGTTGCACGGATGGCAATAAGAGTGCGATCAGAATCGCAATGATAGCGATCACGACCAACAGTTCAATAAGAGTAAATCCTTTTGAGTTGTGTCTAAGTGTGGTTCTGGGCATTAGCGGCGCGTCCTAATGAATAAAGGAAAAATGAAAATGTTCAGCGAGGCCCGATGCCGAAAAATGCTGAAATATGGTTTTCGTTAGTAATAGGCGTTATTAAAAATTGGACTTGTTCCGGAAACATGTAGAGAGCTATCGTGGTAATGTTGGGGAATGATCTTGCATAAGTAGTCTGGAATATGAGCATTCTCCAGGCATTTACTGCCGAAGAGTTCAAATCTTGACACCCTTTTTCTGTTTTTTATGAAAAATGAATGAATTCATTCACTATTCATGGCCATTTACAGTGTCTGCGGCAGTTTACTTGTAATGGAACATTCAAAAAACATCCTGCGATATTCCAATCATGCTTCATCTTCTCGAGATGAGGAAGCGGAACGGTTCGTGCGCCTGTTTACAGAGAATGAACGGCGGATTCGTTCCTATTTATATAACTTCCTGCCGGGCAACAATGAAGTGGACGAAGTCATGCAGGAAATCAGTACCGTTCTCTGGAAGAAGTTTGGAGAACTTGAAGACGACTCCGGTTTCCTGCCATGGGCCTATGTGATTGCACGGTACGAGATACTGATGTACCGTCGCAG
Source organism: Gimesia aquarii (assembly GCF_007748195.1). Lineage (NCBI taxonomy): Bacteria > Pseudomonadati > Planctomycetota > Planctomycetia > Planctomycetales > Planctomycetaceae > Gimesia > Gimesia aquarii. The sequence continues at coordinate 3,976,795 of NZ_CP037920.1, read as the reverse complement.
GCTTTCACGAGATCGTCTGGTTTTTGGTGAAGGTTTATTGACCACACTATCAGAAGAATACGCAAATGAAGAGGAACACGAACGCGGAGAAATACGGAAAGCCCTGGATGGTTGCCTGAATAAGCTTACCGAAGAGGATCGTCGGTTGCTGATGGTGGCCTATGGTGGAGGGATGAAAGTAAATCAGTTGGCCGAGCAACTGGACCGAACCGTCAACAGTGTTTACAAGAATATTAGTCGGCTGAGACGGCGCTTGGAAAAGTGTGTCCGGCTGCAAACTGAGGCTTCAGTACGATGAATTCAAATTCTGGACATTCAAAAGACTCTGTAGCGACCAACGAATTAATCGATCGTTATTGTTGCGGCATTATCTCTGCTGAAGAGTTTGCCACTCTGGAAGCGATCCTGGAATCGGATGCTGACGCACGCGTTGAGTTCCGGCGTCAGATGCGAGTACACTCTTCACTTTATGAGGTTGCTGATCTGGTTGCCGGTAGTAATGAAGAATTTGGTCCCTTGCCACCTCCTGTTAGAAGACGTTCTCAATCAGCCATCAATCGTTCAGGAAAACACTGGGCTGCCATCTCTATAATAACAGTACTCACCATCATAGTGGGGCTGAGTATGTTCTGGTCAAGGCAGCAAAGAGAGAAAGGAAGTCTTGCTGAAAAACAGAAACCGGTAATTACAGTTCCCTCCAGCAGTGCTGAGAAACCACTCGTGGCCACAAAGCCGGAAGAGCAAGTTTTAGATTCACCTGAGCAACCTTCGTATGCTTTACCATCAAATCCGAACCCCTCTGGTAAATCTGTAGCTGTGCTACAAAGCTTGGCAAATGTAGTTTGGGGGGCCTCTTCCAAAGCATATCGTTCCGGAGATTCGATTGAGTCCGGGCCAATTAAAATCGATGCCGGCGTGGTGGAAATTGTTTTGCTCAGTGGCGCTTCTGTCATCATCGAAGGCCCGGCAACTCTGGATCTGAAGACGCCCTTTAAAGGTGTGTTACACAGCGGAAAAGTTCGCGTGCATGTGCCTCCTCAGGCCAGAGGTTTTGTGATTGAAACCTCCAAAGCACAATATGTTGATCTGGGGACAGAATTTGCCGTGGAAGTCAAAGGCAATGGTGACCAGGAACTACATGTCTTTGATGGCGAGGTCGAAGTGCGGCCTAACACAGAGAATTCGTCGGCGCGATTGATCAAGTCGGGGGCAGGACTTTCCATCAATACAGAAAGCCTCTGGGAACCCATTAAGTCAGATCCGAATCGTTTCACGAACAGCAAACTGGTATCTCAAATGGTGGCACAGTCTGCGGCCGATACATATGACAGGTGGAAGCTGAGCCGTGAATTCGTTCGATCTCACCCTGCTCTGATCGTGCACTTCGAATTCGAGTTAGATGCCGACAGACCACAGACGTTAGTCAATCTGCAAGACGAGAAAACCCATGGTGCCATTATTGGATGTCGATGGACTGAAGGGCGTTGGGCTGGCAAAAAGGCTTTGGAATTCAAGCGGCCTAATGACAGAGTACGGCTCGACATTCCTGGTAAATATGATTCTTTGACAATGACAACTTGGATGCGCCTGGATGGCTTCGATCGTTCATTCAATTCCGTCATGTTAACGGATGAGTTTGAAGAAGGAGACGTGCACTGGCAAATCCGATCGGATGGCACAATTGACCTCGGGGTTCAGCCAAAAGATACAAACCGGCTACTATTCCTTACAAAACAAGTCATGTTACATTACAACGACTTGGGACGCTGGTTCCATCTCGCCACTGTGATTGACCGTCCACGCAATCAGGTGACTCATTATCTTGATGGAATTCCCGTCTATCATGAGAAACTGTCAACGGGAAACGACAGCACCAGAGAACCAGTCATCGAACCGTTTAAGCTGCGGATCGGAAAAGCCGAACTTGGGAACTGGAGCCCTCCACCAAATCGGAATTACAAATCGGATCAAGTCAGAAATTTGAACGGTCGGATTGATGAATTCTCCATCTATGGAACAGCATTGTCGGATGCCGAAATTCAGACACTATTCCAACTGGGCAAGCAATAACACCAAACTTCCGAAAATCGGTTCCCTTCTCAACACCAACTACGAAATCTCGATCACCTGACAGACACTTTCGATAAACATATCCGGCGGGTAAGTTGCTTCCCCTGTTAACTCGATCCGCAATGCCCGCCATTCGCGACAGAGCTCAGCTACCTCAGACTTTGACGGCTCGCCTTCGAACATTTCTAAATCACGCACCATCCGGTCGCGAATTTCACGGACTGCATCAATACCAGCAGGGTCTTGATGCCAGTTTCCGAGTGCTCCGAAATATTCGTACGTTGTGTCAATCAATCCGATTAAGTTCTCTGCCGCCATTCGATCACCTTTCAATACTTTACTTGTGATTCAATTGTATTTAGCAGTTCATGTTCGCTTCCGCCATTTGAATGATGAAAGATCTAACTCGAATTGCTGTGCGTTAGGAATGAGTTCAGCTTCATCATTTTTCTTGATGACTTGAATCTTTCCAGCCTCTACACGAATCACATTCTTCGTAGGATCATAACTCGCACGATGTTCATAGAGCCAACCCGGCATTTCTCCTGTTGTGTTAACTGTTTCAATTTTCCAGGATCCCACCTTCAATCGATACACGGGAGTTATCCCATCGACCCGCTGCTCGGGATAACCCAAGCATCCGATTATGTAGATCCAGTCGCCCACAAGTGTGGCCGTATGAAAATCGGTCGGGGGAAAGACATCTTTGGGGTAACCATAGATCTCAAAAATGCCCTTCCCATCATGAACTACAACATCGTTGTAGATATAGAAATCAGGGTCATAATAATCTTCATGTTCGCCCCCAATTTGCACGAAACGACCATCTTTCAGCGGCGTTAAAGAAGAACCAAAGCGATCATAGCACCAGACAGTTCCATCAAAGGAATCGCTATCATTGAAATGCCCGCGCGCTCGGTAGGCATTACAGCCAATGCGGATCATGTCGTTCCAGAACGGATTTTCCATGCGTTCCGGATTCTGGGTTCCATATTTGGGTGATTTATAAGTCTGATAATCTTGGGGTGATGACTGAAATGTTGCTTTATCGCTCAGTCCCAGGAGCAAACGTTTCATTTCAGGCATTGCCAGATTCAAGTCGTCTCCGGCTTCCAGAAACAGGTTCAGAATTTCGACGTTGTAAACATCGCCGATAATAGGTTCCACTGTCGGATTTTGACCCATTTCAGCCATCATCTGACTGGTTTCTTCCATGGACTCTTGCCATTCCTCTTTAGTCATCACCCCCTTGAGTTCTTCTGGAAGCTCAGACTGACTCAGGTCGAAAGTAATCTCGCCATAGTCAATTTTCTTAAGTGCATATTTCGGATGCAGACCTCGATCAACACCGCGCTTGAGGAGATACCGTACCCCCTCCACAAAATTGGCATGAACGGCGTGTCTGAGCGCGGTCGCATTAAAATCGTCCGTCAATTCCGGGTCAGCCCCCTGCTCAATGAGCAGTTTTATCTTTTCAGAATCTTTAGCGACAATCGCCACCATCAATGCGTTTTCCCCATTGCGACCCGGTGTATTGACATCGATGCCAGTTTTCAACTGCTCCTGCAGTTCTTCTAGTGAGCCGTTCTTGACAATTTGATGAAATTGAATGACTTCCTGGCTCACCTCTTTTTTGGGTTCCGACATCACGTTTGGCTCCTGCTTTTGATCATCACACGCCATGCTACACATTGACAGGAACGACACGAGCCATATAGTAACGGTTCGTTGAGAATAATGAGTTGAATGAGACATACGTAGTTTCCAATCAGAGCCAATCGGCCCTTCGTTTGATTCATTTCTCGTGAGGGGTGGCTACAGCACTAAAAGGATTCTTGCTGGAACGCACCTCTTTTTGACCATCCTTGAAAGTCGTGGTCGTCGTTTTGGAGACACCTTCAATATTCCATTTGATTCTCGATCCACGGAGTGTAAATGAAACATGATCAATGACTACTTTGTCTTTTGATTTCTTATTCTTGTTGGTTGCCTTGTTGAGAGCATCGGCAACTTGTTGAATCTGCTCAGTAAAATGATTGTCGTTGACCACAAAAGTATCGTTTTTTTGTTTTGCGATGAATGAGAGAACGTCCAAATTAGCATTCTTACCTAGTGCCTGAACGAACTCTTTTGGAAGATAAAACCGTCCCTGAATAGTTTTGCTGTCGACGGGTTCCCAACCAATCAAAAACGATATCGTATTTTCTTCTTTCTTCTTTCCGAAAGAGAAATCGTACAGCATTTCTGCACGCAATTTTTCTTTCAATCGCCAGTACTCAAAACTGTGATCTTTAAAGGGCACGTTGAGAGATTTATTTCCCCCCGTTACAAGAAACACACTCTCATCACCATCCTTCGTCAGGATCTTACCGTTGTCGGTGACAATCGCCACGTGCATACATTTCTGTGTGCCGTTTGGGTAGTGCTGTATGCAGGCGACAATATCGCCTTTCTTTCGTGCGGACTCACCGTTAATTTTTTCACAAAATCGTGGCATAAATTTAAGATAAAAATCGTTGGCTCCCGGACCGCGTAGTTCCGCAACACGATTTCGCGAGGAGAGGTTGCCGCCCCAAAATAGACGTTCAGTAATAAAACCGACGCAGTCCTGCTCCGTTGCCGGCCCCTGTTTGCGAATGCATTGGTTCGTATCCAGAATATCGCCATATCTTTTGGCTTCTTTGGTAAGCGTGTCACTCCTGGCAGTGCTGGTGATTTTGTCGGTACGAATGAAGTACACGAGTTCAAGTGGCTTGACGCTGGAATTCTTTGAAATTGGTGAGAAACGAACTTGAATCGATTGTGCCTGAGCAGTCTCGTTCTCATTTAGAGCAGCAAACGCGAACACAAAACCGGCAAGAATGGTGCAGCAACGAAACATGGTACTCCCCTTCTTCAAGTAACTCAAAATAGAAACAATTCGGCACGCTCCTTCTGCTGTCATGACGCTTACAATAGTCAGCCTCTCCCTCATCTTTCACAGTACCAGAGAGACATCAAAAATCCTAGAACAGAATGTCGAAACACAACCTGAAAAGAGGGGAATCTGGTTCCTGATTTTCAGTGTTGATTTTCGACTTGACACCGTCGTGACTCTGACGAAACTGCTTGCTTAAGTGGCTCGCGCGCGCGAGTGAGAAAATTCTGTGAGTGAAGAAAGCAACGTAGGTCATGTTGATCACCATCAAAAACCCTACGATAGTAGAGTCTGTGAAAAGCGTCCCCAAAACGAATGCCGTTTGAGCACCTGAATTTCGATCCATTTTTGACAACATTCGAGACAAATCTGCGCAAATGTGGTTCCGCGTTGAACCATCTCTCAGACAAAACTGCGCAAATCCACATTGACCACCCCATGCCCTTCACCATAATTGACACCATTGAAACAACAGGCCTCTGCTCGTAATAATTTATCCTCCGCGTGCCACTGTCGGCTGGCCCGACAGTGCTTGGTATAGAACAGACAAACCAGAAGATCATCCACATAGTTCTACTTCGTTTGTGTTAAAAATGACATTGGAACCAAGGGTCAGTTCAATCAAGGAAACAATCATTGCTGAAACAAAACATTTGATCTCTGTTAAACTCTAAGCATCTCAGCCAAACTCATTTGGCATTAAGACTGATTGCCCCTGTTTTTCACTGTCGGACGAGCCGACAGTGCCACCCGCTAATAAAACACGTCGGAAAGAGTTTACCCGATATTCCCCAATACACCACAGATGAAGATCCTTCACGTGTCATTCGAGCATAGTAGATAAAGATTGCTAGGTTTTGGTTCTCAGCTGAAATGACTGTTACTTAAACAGAAAAAAACAGAGTCTTCAGACTGGTTTTATTTTACAAAAATTTCGTGCCTTTCGTGTCTTTCGTGGTAGTACAAAATCCGCTTTTCGCTCACATAATGACTACCAGACTTGTTTTTTAGAACGAGAGAGTATACTTGTAAACTGGTGCCATTGTAGTGGTGGGAAGCAGTTTAACTACATAATCAGTCAGTGTTGGTAGGAGACCATAACTCATGATTCCGTCTTCTCAATATCTTGCTGTCCAGCGAGCCGCCAAACAGGTTCTTACCGAGATTTCGGACTTCATTTCTCCGACATCCACAGAACGGAGTATCGCGACATTTGCAACCAAACGACTTGCACGGCTCGGGTTTTCACAGACGTGGTATTATGCTTGTCCCGCACTTGTTCTGTTGGGCGCTCGAAGTTGTTTATCCATCTCCGGTCGTGACTACAAACCTGATACGGAGCCTGTAGGCGAAACAAACCTTGTCACCGTTGACCTGAGCCCGTGCAAAGAATCATTTTGGGGAGATTGTGCGAGGTCTTTTGTCGTCGAAAATGGCCGCGTTGTCTGTACTCCAGTTGACGTTGAGTTTCAGCGCGGGATTGCATTTGTTAAGGAGCTACACATTCGGGTTCGAAGTTTTGTGACGCCACAAACAACGTTTGGCGATCTATATAGTTTTGCGAATCAGCAGATTACTTCGGAGGGATTTGAAAATCTAGACTTCCTTAGCAACGTTGGACATAGCATCGCAAAGACATTGGACGATCGTGAGTTCGTTGAGGAAGGTAATTGTCGCGCTCTTGGTGCTGTGCCAGGTTTTACGTTTGAACCACATGTTCGGAAAATCGGCAGTCGATGGGGATTCAAGCATGAAAACATTTACTACTTCAACGATGCTGGTAATCCTACGGAACTCTAACATTTTTAAAGACTACAAATATGGGAGAAAAGTTTTGAACCTCGCCTTAAGGATCAAAGAAGCCGCTGAAATTCATGGAGATTTCACTCTGCGCAGTGGCAAGAAAAGCAATCTGTACTTTGATAAGTACCGTTTTGAGTCCGATCCACTTCTGTTGGCTGACGTTGCCAAAGCAATGTCACCATTGGTACCAGCAAAGACGCAGGTGCTGTGTGGATTGGAAATGGGAGGCATCCCCGTCGTCACAATGCTCAGTCACTTCTCTCAACTTCCAGCGGCGTTTATTCGCAAAGCACCAAAGGAGTATGGCACGTGCAAGTTCGCCGAGGGAGCGGACCTGGCCGCGAAGCGGATTGTCCTGGTCGAGGACGTTGTATCGAGCGGAGGTGCGATTATTGATGCAGCAAACATGCTGAGGGCAAGCGGAATCGACGTGGACACTGCAATCTGTGTCATCGACAGGCAAACCGGCGGAGCAGAAAATTTGCGGAAAGCCGGCATTTCCTTAATTAGTGTTTTACAAGCAAGTGACATTGAAGCTGCATCGAACTGAAATCGGTTCCTGGAACCTTTGATTTATCGATAAAATAGTTGTTCCTAGTTCTAAACCATTAGCTCTGTGGTGGCCGAAACACGAGCGTGGCGTCTCCCACTCGGGCAAATGGCGTTTGGTGCCTTAAGAATACGAATCGCCGGTCTCGGCTCCAAAGTTGATTCACGCTTATCGCATACCAGATAGGACGAACGTTTTGTTGATGTGCTGAGGCCAGCAAATTCTCGTTATCTACAAGAGGCACTTTCCAATGACGCTTTGGAACCGGTGAATCAATAGCAGCAATAAAAGGTCCCGCTTTGGGATGATTACTGCACCACTCTTCTAAAGCGGCCAGATCTTGACCAACGCTAATATTTGTTCCCAAGAGGTGTTCATGCCCGTGTCTGGGACCACCGGCAACTTCATTGAAATAGGCCAAAGTGTGTGGGCTCAGATATAGCGACGAACAAATATGATTTAAGATGGCAGCACACAGTATAAAGATGCCCGCTAATCGGAAGATGCTTTGTGATCCACGGTCTAAATTCTGCGGGTATTTTTTGGAGAGCTTATCCACGAATAGTAATCGAACCCACGTACTGGCGAAAATAAACACGAACGGAAGAATTGGAATGACATAACGATAGTGAGCGTTCATCCCAATCTGCGAGCTAACAATCACAAGTACAGCCAACGCAGGCGAAATCACCAAAAGCAGTTTTGTCGTCGGAGGGCCGCCGGCGAACAAAGCGAATATCGTGGCGACGATAAACATCAGCCACAAGCCAGAAGTTTCTTTCACGAGTAATGCGTATAGATAGTACCACCACCATCCGGGTGATCGCCATTCCCCACGGAGGTACGAAAAGTTCCGCTGTTCAAAATCAAATTTCTGTTTGTCTAATCCGATGACAAACGAAATAGGGAACGGAATAGGCACACCAGCGATGAACGAGTTGCTAAAAGTATTTTGGTCAACAGACGGTATTGCGGTAAGAGCAGTTTCCTTTCCCCCAAAAAAATGGCTTACGAATTTGATTTTACCTAGAGGGGTTCCTGTCCCCTTGAAACCGTATCCCACATTCAAGGTGATGACTGCCACAATAATTATAGTCACCATCTTTGGTAGTTCGGCCCGAAAGTTTTGTTTTCCGGCAATCCATCGAATGATTAACCAAAGGATTGGCCACAAAGGAAGTAATACTATCCATGTCAACTTACCAAGTAGAGCTAATCCAAGCAGGCCACCAGCAACAAAGGTACGGTGCCAGGAAGGAATGTCTAGCCATTTGGACAGACTATAGCTTGCAAGCAGTCCAAGCACTGATGCTCCGAGGTCACAGGCCATTAGCTGTCCGTAAGCGAGGATAGAAGGAGAGAAGCACCAGAGTGTCAGAGATACAAGGCCACCAGCAGTTCCACTGAGTTCCCGTCCCCATAAGTAAACCACAATTCCACCAAGCACACTGAATGGAATACAGGCCCATCGGCTCCACACGAATAAACTCTGGAAGTGTTGGCTATTCCACGAGATGAATGATCGGCCAAGCGAATACTCGGGTCGCAACGAATCCTCAATGTCGGAAGGCTCCACTAAAAAATGAGCTTGAGCAAGCACGACAGGAATCGTCGCAATCAATCGAAGCAGTGGTGGGTTTACTTCGTAAAGGTCGACCTTCCCTGTCTTCCAATGATAGACACCTGCTACCATCGCTGAAGTCTCCAGCGATGTCGGGCTAATCCTCGCAGCGCCGTAGGAAAGTAGGCCGATGTGGCAAGTTAGCAGCAATATAACCATAAGACGCGAGGGAGTACAAACCATTCGAATTTGATCGAACATCAATATTAAGATAACCTCTCAATTCTTGACTATATTGACATGCTCGCTGCCCGTTTTATTTTCCTGCATTAGTAGTTTTTTTGCGTCGCTTTACTAATCCAAATACTATCAGAAAAACTCCAGCTGCGATCAAATTTGCCACCAAGATCCACGATCTTTTACTGAAACCATCACTATTTTCTGCTGATGTATTTGTGAAACCAGCCTTATCGTCAACATGAATCCACTCTCCTTTGATCCGGTCATTGACCTCAGTTCCTGGTTCAAATTCAACAGTCAGATCATCTGAATTGAGTTTATCAATTGAAATTATCTTCGCTTCCGATGCGTTGACGGTTGCGTAGCCATCTTGAATAGATCTTTGATTTGCAGCTATGATTTCTGTTTTCCAAGGGAACCATACGCCGTCGATCTCCTTTGCCTCATGAATTACTTCGTTATATTCATAACGTATTACTCCTGGATTCGGAGAACTGGCACCATAGACTAACTTTCCGTGAATCATTACCGGAAGAAAGCCTCGTTGGGGGTCGAACACAAATTCATAAGTGCTGTTAATTTTTTTCTTTTTGTCGAACGTTTCGATCATACCAAAAACGCATCGGGAGAGTAAATCAGGATCCCCGGTAATCGTTGTATGATCCGAAAATTGAATCTGGCTGAGATGCCGCTTCAAAAACTTAAAAATGAACGCGTCTGGTTCATCATAGTCCCCATCAAACCAATAGTGGAAACGATTTGCCTTAATTAACATGTCTTCCTTTGTGTCAATTGCACCATAGACTCCCGACAGTTTACCATGTTTTGCTTTTGAACGTGATCGACCTTCTGAAACGTCAAGTGTTGTCTCAACATGCATTGTGGGTACGTTTTCACTATCGTCTGGAAGGTACCAATCGATGCTCGCCCAATAGTCGCCATCGAGAAAACGAATTTCCGTTTCGTAACGACCATGGTCCTTCCCCGGAATTGGCTCTCCTGCTTTGCCATCTTTGTAAGTAACGTTGTAGCTTTTCGTGACAGACTGAACGATGAGGTTTTTTAAGACTTGATCCCGTTCTTCTAATAGCGCAGAAAAGAGTGCAACTTGATCTTCTGAGGGGAGTGATAAAAAAGCTTTATTTGAGATCTCAGTAGCAGATGCATGTGGGACAAAGATGAGACCAAGCAACAATGTGAGTTTCGGAACAAAAAAATGGAATCGATTCATGAAAGTAACGCTTTCCTAGAGTGGTCAGTTGTTATTTATGCGCAGCGCATTTGCCTACTTCTTCAATGACAGCGTTAAAAAAACCAAAGAAGGTATCTGAGCGACTCCCTGTTCAGATACCTTCTAAACACCTTTTCGCAATGATCTTGTCCTTATCGAGCAAGTCGCAGTGACTACTTAAGCCTTAGGGGGCATAAGAGACCTAGCACGAGCTGAACGTACACGTGCCATCGGTCACGGTAATGTTGATGCTACAACCACAATCATCGGGGTCACATGTACCTGGATGTTTGGTGCCACAGTTTACAGGAGCTAGCCTGGGACATGTTTCGCCCTCCTTATAAAAGCACATCTTGGGGGGATAGGTTGTGGTTCCGAGGCACATGTCGCATGTACCACCAGCACAACTTCCTTCTCGTTCCAAGCGAGCACACTTATTGGGACCATGGTGATGACACTGCCACCCACCTACCGGTTTACACTCTGCGTTTTCCATATCTGCAGCGGATACCCCGATAGTGGTACCCAGAATAATTAAAGCGATTCCCAAAAATACTGTTTTAGACATTTGGTAGTTCCTTTTAATTAAGAGGTGGTGATGTGGCAGGCCAAACTTTCTTCTAGATGGGTTGAATAAAAGTACTGACCTGCATCAGTGTTAGTTTGAAATCTGTTCATACGATTCAACTCTTGACCACTTCACCAGATCGGAAAGTAAAAGTGGACCATTTTAAAAAAATCACAAACCATAATGCTCGAAGGAGTGCCCTCTGTGCAATTGATAATGCTTTGTGACAAGTCTAGCATGAACTAAAATTACAAGTGCCGTCTTTCACTGTGATATTGAATTCACAAAGACAATCCATACCGAGTTTTTTACATGTCCCCGGATGTTTGTCGCCGCAGTTTACTGGAGCTAATGGCGGGCAAGTTTCGCCCTCCTTGTAAAAGCACATCTTGGGCGGATAGGTCGTTGAACCCAGGCATTCGTAGCATGAACCACCACAGTTACCATTTTCGTTTTCCAACCGTTTACACTTACGTTCCCCTTGATGATGGCACTGAAAACTACCGACGGGTTTGCACTCGGAGTTTTGCAAGTCTGCACCGAATGCTGCAATGGTGGTACCCAACATAATCAGAGAGATTCCCAAAAAAACTGTTTTCGACATTTCTCGCTCCTTTAATTAAGGCTGATACGGCATACTATATTAATCGCCGCGTGAGTTACCCGTTGTATTTCAATCGAATTTTTTACCTGCTCTGCTAGTAGTAAAGTGAATTCAAGTGCCCTCAGCCCTGGTGACTTTGCTTGGCGGAAAGGCAAAAACTGGTATAACAATTGGCTCTTTAGACTTTGGTTTTGTGATAATTTCCAGTTTGCCTCGCATAACTGGTGGAATGTTTTCAGGATCGTTAATCACAGCGTAAACTAATTTAGCGCATTTGCCTTGCTCAGTATTTTTGCTGTTCTTCTCCGAAAGAACAAACATGAGTTGCTCTGCACCGTGAAAAGATATCTGGTCGATACAGGGAACCAATCCTGAGTAATCCGCCCGCACGAGTGAAATTTCGATTTTTTCGGACGGAAGAAGATTCCGTAGAATGAGTCGGCTCACCCACGGTCCTTGTGGAGGAACAACTCGCCCAACGGCGTTAGTTTGGATACTGGTAACTCCTTCTGTTATTTGATCTGAACCATCTGTTACTTGATGTGAAGTTGTTAGAGTGACCGGAATCAAAAAGTTACCGACTGGTAACTTGGTGGTATCCAATTCGACGGTCACTTCAATACATTCAATCTGTTTATCGAATGGATCTGAGCGAAGGTCAATCTCACCATCTCCCAGCATTTTCAGGGCAGGCGATGAAGATTCAAAGCGGTCAAACAAGACCGGTGTTCCGTCAAACCGAGCTAGTGAAATGATTCGAGTGCGAACCTTTCCTTGAGGTATATTACCGAAAGTGAACTTGTTCGGTGTTATATAGAGCATGTCCGACACGGCACGTTGGCCTTTGACAATCAATGGCATCTCTACAATTCCAGATTCACCCTCGGTAACTACGGTAACTTGTCGTTCGAAAGGTCCTGGTGGACCGAATACTGACATTGTCACTTTGATCTTTGATGTTTCTCCTGGGGGAATTTGACGTCGATAGTCTTTGGCTGCGAGACAGCCACAGGTACTCTTGACTTTCAGAATTTCGACGTCCGTTGAAGAGTTGTTTTGCAGGACAAACTCATGATCGAAGTCGATCTTCCCTCCTTTTACAACGACTTCACCCATATTCCATATTGGCTCATCAACAGACAAAATGTGGGCCTCTGTTGATTCGATCAAATTATTGATCTGGGTGGCTTTATTGTTAGGCTTATCGTCTACTGAATGTGACTCGCAAGCGACTAGCACTTGCAAAAAGAGTACGAACAGAAGCAACCTGACTTTTTTAAGAACTAAGTCTTTATTGGCTACAACGAATGATAACGTTTGGAAAGAATTCATAATGTAGTGCAACATTCGAATCATTAACATGGGCGGTAAATCGCAAGGGTATAAACATGTAGGCACAATTACATATACATATTGCCAATTCCCATAAAACGTCTTATTCTAATTGAATAACATGTTGAACCCAAGAATACTAGTGATAATCGTGAAATATGTTCAAATGTTTTGAGATTCGTATGTTAATAGACGATTTATTCAGATGTTTCTAAGGTAGATTTCCCCAGACAGAAATAGTGGCGCTGTGTTAAGGTTATGCTCTAATCAGCAACAGCCGCCATCGGCCCCACTGCGGCCGTCGTGCTATGCCCCAACGGATATTTTTCCAACAGTTCCTGAATCGATTCCAGAGTCACGCTGTTGAGAAGTTTCAGATCATCTTCAACCGAAACGTATTCCTGACGGTAGACCCAATTGCCGCCTAAGGAGGATAAGCGCCCCATTGGGCGTTCGCTTCTTAGGACTAAGCGCGAGGCGATTTTGTTTTTGGCGCGGTCTAGTTCTTCCTGGGTGATGCCGTTGGAGTTGACTTCGTTGTAGATTTGTTGGATCAATTCGAGGTTGCTTTGGATCAGTTCCGGATCGGAACAGAGATAGGTCAGCCAGGTGCCGCTGCCGTCGTATTCGTTGAAGCCGAGTTCGGCGGACTCGGCTAAGCCGGGATCGACCAGCGTCCAGAACATGCGGCTGTTGGAATCGTCGCCGATGATGACCGATAGTAATTCGGCCGCCAGTCGTAGCGGGTCTTTTGCCGCCGGTGCGGGTCCCAGTTGCATGATGTGCTGTTGCTGAATCGGTTTCTCTATGATGGTTTGTGTGCTGGGAGCCGGTTGTGCTTCGTCGGTCGGGCGGTCTGTGGAACCGGCGGGCCAGGCGTCACAGAATTGGTGTGCCAATTCGAGAACCTGGTCCCAATCGGCGTTGCCCGCGATGGCGAGTGTGATATTGCCGGCCATGTATTGTTTGGCGTGATACGCACGCATTTGTTCCGAAGTGAGATCGGTGATCGATTGCACGGAACCCAGGATGCTTTGTCCCAGCGGATGCCCCTGGAAATGTGCCTGCATCACTTTTTCATAGGCAGTGAAACTGTGCAGATCGTCGTACATGCCGATCTCTTCCAGGATCACTTTTTTCTCCATGTCAAAATCGTCCTGTCTTAAGCTCGGATAGATCAATGTGGAGAGCAGTTCCATCGCCGTGCCGATGTATTCCGGCAGGAAGGAACCATAGTAGAGCGTAATTTCTTCGCTGGTCGAGGCGTTGTAGTTAGCGCCGATCTCATCGAAGATGCGGTTCACATCATCGGCGGTATATTTTTCATTGCCTTTAAAGGCCATGTGTTCCAGAAAATGGCTGACACCGGAAACGGGCATAACTTCATCACGTGCGCCGGTGCGCACGAAATAGCCGATGGCCACGCTGTGTGCATGCGGGTTGAGTTCTGCAATGATCTGCAGTCCGTTATCGAGTTGTGTGTTATGAAATATCACTGGGAACCTCTAAGGGTTGGGGGCCGATCGTTAAGATGGTGAAATTCCTGGCGGGGTACTCATGCACATAATCGAGCACGCGCGCGGTTGTCAGTTGTTGAATTTCGTCATTGATCTGGTCGAGTGTAGTCACGCGTTTGAGATAGAACCAGTCGCGGGCAATCGAAGACGCACGGGACGATGTGGACTCCTGCGACATGATCAGCGAACTTTTCGCGCGTGCTTTACAGCGCTCAAGTTCCGATTCTTCAATTCCCTCGCCCAGACGAAGTAATTCCTGTATTGTGACGTCCAATGTTTCCTGAGCACGTTCCGATGTGGTGCCTGCATAACAGAGCACACGCCCCAGTCCCGGCATGCCGGTTAGTGAAGCGGACACGGTATAGCATAATCCCCGTTTCTCGCGGACTTCAGTAAAGAGCCGGGAACTCATGCCGCCACTTAAGATACCGACGGCCGCCCAGGAAGTGTAATAGTCGGGATGACCATAAGGCACCGCATCGTAGGCGATGCCAAGATGGGTTTGTGTTGTCTCCTGTTTTGTGAAGAATACTTTTTCGTCGTCGAAGACCATCGCCGGCTCTTCGCTGATGTCTCTGGACTTCCAGGAACCAAAGGTCTCTTCCACCAATTGCTGAACCTCGTCAAAGTCGATTTTTCCCGCGACTCCGATAATCATTTCGTTCGGATGAAAACAGGTTTCATAATGCCGCTTGACATCTTGAATCGTGATACTGGGCAGCGATGCCAACTCGCCATCACTGGGCAGGCCCCAGGGCGCGGGAAAGGAACGACGTTTTAATTCGACCATTGCCTTTTGTCGCGGATCATCCTCCACAGAGAGCAGCGCCTGTTCGGCCCCCGCTCTGGAAGCATCAAATTGATTCTCAGGCAAGTGCGGTGCTTTGAGAATCTCGCTATAGATTTTGAACGTTTCTGTCAGATTATCCGCGAGCGTAGCACCACTAAATGTAATATGGGCACTCGAAGTACCTTCGTGCCGCTGGACACCCAGATTATCGAGGGCACTGGAAAGCTGCTGGCTATCATAGGGACCGGCACCACGGGTGATGAGATCGGAGAGGATACTGGCGGTTCCATGTCGATTCGCTTGATCGTAAATACTGCCGCCCGGAACCATGAGTGAAAATGCGGCAGATTGAACATTTTGCATCGATTCCATGACCAGCGTTAAGCCGTTCGAAAATTGATGCGTTTGAATCAGTTGTTTACCCATGCGGGGGGCAACCTTCCTTCTTGTTTTATGATTTCAAGGATCTTGGGAAGCAGGCACAATCCTCGCTCATATTGAACGGCCTGTGGTGGCCCGTTGCCTCCTGCGAACCCATTTCAATATCAATATTAACTTTGCGATCTTAGCGATTGCCAGAGCGAATTGGTAGTTTGATTCACAAAGAAGAAGACGGAATCTACCGACTCGATTTGTACAGAGTCCGTATGAGCTTCGAACTTCCGCAGTGGCAAAAAATACCAGAAAAAATCGCCAGGCGCTGGACGCAAGGGGGGGACGCGATGTTAGGATGGGAAGTGAAACAGGTCTGGAGCGGGTCCAGGCTCGACTCAGTTCAACCCAAATGGGGAATCCCGAATCAAGGAATCATTTGGTGCACGCACAGAATCAATCGATGACAATGTTTACAACGAACCGAATCTCCCGAAGAAAATTTCTGGCAACCAGTCTGGCCGGCGTTGCAGGTTCCGGAATTCTGACCACGATTTTCCATTCTGTGCAGGCGGCAGAAAAGCGAGTCGCTAAGAAGCATTTGCAAATCGAACGCATCGAGCGCACCACGGTGAAAGTTCCTTTTCGGGAAGTGCCTGCCCGGAACATGGCGCGTGAATTGCCGCATTGGGCTTATACCGAAATTATCGAAGTGCATTTAAAATCGGGCCATGTCGGTTTCGGAGAGACCCTGCTCTACTATACCTGGAATGCGACGTCCGACGAAGCCGTGCAGCAGGCGCAAGGCAAGAATGCCGCCGAGTTAATGTGGGATGACGAATTGGGAGCCGGTCTGCAAATGGCTCTCTTCGATGCGGTCGCGAAAGCAGCCGAGGTGCCCGTGCATGCATTGCTGGGCAAGAAGATTAATGAACAGACTCCTCTCTCCTGGTGGAACATCGACACTTCAGTCAAAGACATGGCTCTGGAATGTGCCGAAGCTTATAAACAGGGCTATATGTCCTACAAAACCAAAGGCCGTCCATGGTTTGATGTCTGGGCGCAAGTCGAAGAGGCGAGCAAAGTCGTTCCCGCGAACTTCAAAATCGACATGGACTTCAACGATACCTTGCTCGATGCCAAGCGGGCGATTCCGATTCTGAAAGATCTGGCCGAGTTCCCGCAGGTCGATATTTTTGAGTCTCCGATATTTCAAACCGACATCGCTGGAAACAAAAAGTTGATGGCGGCCACCGATGTGAATATCGCCATGCATTATGGGATCCCCAGTCCGCTGATTGCGATTCGCGAAAACATCTGCGATGGTTTCGTGATTGGTCACGGAGCGAGTGAGCTGATGGCCGCCGGAGCGGTCGCTGCGATGGCAAACAAACCGTTCTGGTTACAATTAGTCGGCACGGGAATTACCGCTGCTTTCTCATTGCACTTTGGTGGAGTTCTGAGCCATGCGACATGGCCAGCAGTGAATTGTCACCAGCTTTACAAGCACAATCTGTTAACCGAACCGATTGTCGTCAAAGATGGATTTGCCAAAGTTCCCGATAAGCCAGGACTGGGCTATGAACTGGATCGAGATTTGATTGAAAAACTTCGCGTCAAAAAACCGTCCGCCCGTCCGGACCCGCCTCGTTTAATTGAAACGACATGGAAAGATGGCCGGAAGATGTATTTCGGTAACACGGGCGAAGTGAATTTTGTACTCACCGCAGGGCAGGAAGGAAAGGTTCCCTTCTTCGAACGTGGTGTCGATACACGTCTGGTTCCAAACGACGGCTCTAAAGAATGGAAAGAGTTATATAGCAAAGCCAGCCAACAACCATTCTTAATCAAAGGGTAAGGTCAGGAGGAAAGAAGCTGCCTTACCGATGAGTTCCTCTTTAATAGGAGGGGGCTTCCACGTGCTGACTTGGTTTGTAGAGAGTCCGTGTGAGGCGAAAACCGATTGAGCGATAGAGGTTGATCGCAGGTTCGTTGTCGGCGGTGACTTCCAGGTACACACGTTTCATACCCGCTTCGCGGAATCCGATCAAACATTTATTGACCAGGGCTCGGCCCAACCCCATGCCCCGATGTTTGGGGGTGATGCCCACATTCTGAACCGCGCCCATGATCTTACTGGGTACGATGGCTTGAATCGTTCCACAGTCGACGGGATCTTCATTCCCCATGCCGTCCCAGGTAATCAGCCAGGTGCCCATCGCCAGAAAGTTGCGCTGACGAGAAATATCGGTCATCAATTTGTGGCAACCCTCGTACTCGCCGAGACAGGGAAACACCTTGGCATCCAATTCTGATTTGAAGCTGTGGTATTTGACGATCGCATGCCGATCGACGGTGGTGAGTTCCCAGGGACACCAGCGATACCCGCTGGGGAGTTCGGTATCTTCCAGGCGCGCTTTGTATAAATCGATCTCCATTCGAAATCTACGAAAATACGTATCGGTAAAATCCATGAGAGTCTCACAGGAAATGAGGAGCCGCACTGAGAACCGGTCCAACAACAGCATAAGAAATTCTACCATACTCTATACTACTGTCAATTGGCAGACCTGATTTGCGGTGGAATCGCCCTATTTTCTCCATGAGGCGGATGCATCGTGTCTGCTGTATCTAATTCGTGTCGTACACCCAATGTAATCAAAATGCGGGTTAACTTCATTCGTCGCAAAAAATTGCGGATTTGCTTTCTTTTCTACCTACTTTCACTGAAGTTTCCCAGCGGTTTATACTGTTCCCAAATAGTCGTTGGGTTCCTTAGTTGAAAATCAGGCTG
Organism: Gimesia aquarii; assembly: GCF_007748195.1. Taxonomy (NCBI): domain Bacteria; kingdom Pseudomonadati; phylum Planctomycetota; class Planctomycetia; order Planctomycetales; family Planctomycetaceae; genus Gimesia; species Gimesia aquarii. Next base: position 3,958,446 of record NZ_CP037920.1, on the reverse strand, counting down.
AATGCTCTAAAATGAAATCTGAGTACACGTTTCCTGGTGAACGTGTCGTGTTCCCCGCCGCTTTTCCTTCCCTGTTTGGAGTAATTCCCGCAGTGACAGACAACAACAACCTCGACGAATTGGTAAAACAGAATCAGGAAGCATTAGATGCTCATACTCGTGAGTCTGTTCAGTGGCACTTCAGTCCGGAAACCGGTTCCCCTTATTGGCTGGAAAAAGCCAAGGGGTTTGATTTCGATCCTTTGACCGATGTAAACTGTTTCGAAGATTTAAACAAGTTTCCTTTGTTTGAAGACGATGAATTACGGGGCGGACCCGTCGACCGTTGGATCCCGAAAGCACTACTCGGGAAACCGACCTACGTCTTTGAAACCGGTGGCACCACGGGAATTCCTAAGTCGCGCGTCGTGATTGACGATTTCCGCATTGACTATGAAAATTTCAGCGACACCCTGCCCGATGAGTCGTTCCCTAAAGGCTCCAACTGGTTAATGCTCGGTCCCTCTGGTCCGCGCCGTCTGCGACTGGCTGTCGAACATCTCGCACAATACCGCGATGGGATTTCATTTTGTGTCGATCTGGATCCGCGGTGGGTGGTCAAGCTGATCAAGAAGGGTAAGATTGATGAAGTCAAAGAGTACAGCGCTCATGTCATCGATCAGGCAATGGCGATTTTAGGAGCCGGTCATGACATAAAATGCATGTTTACCACTCCGAAGCTACTCGAAGCGCTGGCGATGCGGCTGATGGACGAAGGTTCGAGCATTGAAGAAGCCGGTATCAAAGGTATCTTCTGCGGTGGAACCGAATTCACGCAGCAATGGTATCGTTTCGCCCGTGAAGAATTGCTGGGAGAAAACGTTTACATTACCCCGACCTATGGAAACACATTAATGGGGCTGGCTTGCGGTCGTCCCTTTGATCCCGCTGATGACTATAAAATTACTTACTACGCACCGCAGCCGCGAGCTGTGATTCGTGTTGTAGATTTTGACGATCATACAAAAGTCGTTGGTTACGGTGAAACAGGCCGCGTGAAACTGTTCACGATGACCAAAGAATTGTTTATCCCCGGCTTTCTGGAACGAGATGAAGGCGAACGTGAAGTACCTCATGCGAAATATCCGTGGGATGGTGTGAGTGGCGTGCGTCCTTACCATAAGATTGCCCAGTCAACGACTGTAGGCGTTTACTAATCAACTCATATGTATTGGCGATCTGATTTGCTGATGTCTGTCTTGTCAGTCAAATTGCGGTTCGTCTGCGAGTGACCCTATTAAGTTTTGAATCATTTGCCTTAATGCGAGATCGCATTTGACTCGCATTCTATTCACAAAGGAAAGCCGTCGTGTTGGAAATACCTGTACTTCGCTGGGGAAAACCTTACGAAAGTTTTGATCAACAGGAAGTCGTCCATTTTGAAACGGGCGAACCTTTGGCCAAAGTCCATCAGGCCAACGCGGGTCTGGTCAAAATGGACATGCGAAAAGCACAGCGTGCCCGCGATTTGCTGCGTGAAATTCCCTGCTCAAAACTGCTCGAAATTTGCAAGAACGCTGCCAATCTTTATATGACAGCGGAGCTTCCTCTAGGGAATGGAAAGCAGACACCTGAAGAATTTTGCCGCATTCAATCTGCCAGTACTGGAATGCCAGAATGGATGTGTGCTGGGAACATGAAAAAGATCGCCTTCGTGCTGGAGAATATGGAATCGATTCTCGATTCCCTAACACGCGGTTTGCCGCTGGATATTTTAACTCGCGGATACGGCAAAGAAGAACGCGGCGTGATGATGAGTTATCAGGCGAATTCACCAGTTCTGGGTCTCGTATTGCCTTCAAACTCCCCTGGGGTGCATACATTGTGGATGCCAATTCTGCCGATGCAGGTTGGACTTGTGCTTAAGCCGGGATCGTCTGAGCCTTGGACTCCCTATCGGATGACCGAAGCCTTCTATCAGGCTGGTATTCCCCGTGAATGCATTTCCGTTTATCCGGGACCGCATGATGTCGGATCGACAGTCACTGAGCTATGCCAGCGGGTGATGTTATTCGGTGGTCAGCAGACCATTGATAAGTATAAAGGAAATCCGAACGTCCAGGCACATGGTCCCGGTTTCAGTAAGATTCTGTTGGGTGACGATGTGGTCGACCGTTGGGAAGACTATCTGGACTTGATGGTGGATAGTATTTTCCAGAACGGCGGTCGTAGTTGTATTAATGCCTCCAGCGTTTGGGCATCACGACATAGCGAAGCGATTGCCGATGCGATTGCAAAACGCATCGGACCAGCCGGACCAACATCGATGACCGATCCTGAAGCACCATTGGCTGCCTTCACAATGACTGGTGCTGCCAAAGCAATGAACGGTCAAATTGAAACCGGCTTAAGTGAACCGGGTGTGACTGAGGTGACTGCGAAATACCGGGACGGCGAGCGGCTCATTGAGCTGGAACGTTGCGATTACCTCAGACCGACGATTGTGCATTGTGCGAATACGGATGCCACCCTGGCAAATACGGAGTACATGTTTCCGATGGCATCGGTTGTTCAATGCGATCAAAAAGAGATGTTGAAGAAAATCGGGCCAACGTTAGTATGCACGGCGATTACCGAAGACCAGCAATGGTCCCAGCAGTTGCTCGATGCGACTCATATTGATCGGCTCAACATCGGGCCAATCAAGACAAATGCACTGAACTGGTTACAGCCGCATGAAGGAAATATCGTCGAGTTCCTCTACCGTGCACGTGCATTCCAGAATGAAGCACCGGCCGCACATTAGCATACGGCCCTGTTTCGCATCTTGTAATCAGGCCGACTGTGCAAGCGGTTGGCGAGAGCGCTCCCGAATTTGGCCTGCCAGGCTTTCAGGTGATTCACAGAGCAGCCAATCCATGATGCGCCAGTCTGACCAGCGCGGGTCGGGGTCCGATGTAGGACCGGAGATGTAACCCAGGTGGCCACCATGTCTGGTCAAGTGCAGAGTCACTTTGTCGTGATCTGACAAATTTTCCAATGCATCCTGATAAGTTGTGACAGGAACCAGAGGATCATCCTGTGCTGAGATGATTAATGTGGGGACACTGATCTCTTTCAGGACTTCTGCAGGACTGCATTGTGAATAATAATCTTCTGCTGATTCAAACCCGGCAAGCGGTGCCGTGAATTGATCGTCAAAAGCGAGCATGCTCCTGGGGTAATTCTCTCCGGAAATCTTATGTGTATGTTCTTTAAAGAGATGTGATTTCCGGACATGTTTAATCAGATTACTGACGAAGTGCCGTTGGTAGCGTCCAAATAAGGGTCTGCCGAAGACCTTGACGCTTTCGGATAGTTGAACTGGCGGATTGAGGACCACTGCGCGGTCTACTAAATCAGAAGAAGTAGCGTATCTACCCAAAAAATTCAGGGTGATTGTACCACCAAGTGAAAAGCCCGCGATACCGATGGGGGAACGAGGACACAACGACTCGATGCGTTCAAGAGCAACTTGCAAGTCCAGGAAGCTGCCGGCATGATAGGGAGATTTTGCTAATCCGGTCCCTGCCCCGCAACCTCGTAAATCCATCCGAAAAACGCGCACTCCCTTTTGATTGAGTTTGTGCGCCATGCGAATCATGTAGGAGCTGCCGTGACACCCCGAGAGACCGTGTAGTAAAATGACAACACGATCTCCCACCATCCAATTACCGGGACAATCGTCGTGCAGGATCAGCAGGTCATTATCAGGCAAGCGGCAACTGTGCTGCTCGGCCTGATAACTGGTTTTAATGCGCGAGTGAAATTGCCCTACAATCGTTTGCAGATGCGGATTTCGATAAAACCGGTGTGGAATAAATGGCGGAAATTCCAAATCACTCTTCATTCTGTTCTGTCCTGCAGAACGCTCTCGACCTGGGACTGATCAAACAAAAGCGGCTGTTGTGGGTTTAATGGTTAAATCAGGAATATGAGCACGTGGAGGAAGATGACAAATCATCATCACTGCAGCAGCAACATCTTCCGGTTGTAATATTTTGGCGCGATGTTCTTTACTGACGGGAACAGGTCGATCATCCAGAATCGGGGTTTCCACTTCACCTGGATAGATTGTGGAGATGCGTACTCCACGGTCTTTTTCTTCCTGAGCGACCGTCGTACCGAGCGCTGTCATCGCGAATTTAGAGGCATTATAGGCAACTCCCCCTAACAGACCAGCCCGAATTCCAGACACAGAACAGATGTTAATAATCAGGCCGTCCTGGCGCTCTCGCATTTGGGGCAGTACAGCCTGCATACAATTGAAGGCACCAGTCGCATTCACGTTCATTAAACGGTCCCAGTCTTCAGGTGAGACGACTTCCATGGAACGGTCACGACAGTTGATACCTGCACAATGTACGAGAATATCAATCTGGCCTAACTGCTGATTTGCAGCCGCGAAGAACATTGAGACACTCTCACGGTCAGCAACGTCCAGCACATGACATTTGATTTTTCCTTCTGCTTCTGCAGCTGTTTTTTCAAGTGGCTCAAGACGTCTGCCACCAATCATGACATTGGCACCTGCTTTGACTAAACTCAAAGCACAGGCGGCCCCGATTCCAGTGCCTCCACCGGAAACAACGATATTTTTGTTTTCTAGTCCTGACATGTTTTCTATTTCTCGCTCTGTTTTCACTAAGGTGGTTACTCTTGATGATGTCGTGAGTCAATATTCGTGATATTCCAGAGTTTACGACATCGAGCGAAAAATTGAAATAGTGGTAATTAGCTAAAAATAGCGTGAATCACTGAATGAGATGAGATTTTTAAGTTTCTTTTGCGACCTCTTGCTTTTTCGCTCTTTGAGGAGGAGCAAGAAAAAACGTGATCAACACAAAGAGACCAAATAGGCTATAGCAGAGTGTAAACACCCAGGGAGGTGCTTCCATGAACAAGGCTTCATGAACACAGGCTGCAATAAAATCGCCTTGATAGCTGACTTCACCCGCCTGTTCGCGCAGCCATTTTTCGAATGTTGTTAAAGGACAAGTCACTCCCACCAGTGACTCGAGCACCACGAATAGGATGGAAACAAGGTGGATCATGCGGAATTTGAAATTACGAACCCACTTCCATCCTGCCAGCGCACCGATGAGAATCAGTATTTGTCCTAATAGAACAAACATTACAAAAGAGAAATGAATTACGACAGTTAGATCGGCACCAATACGGTACAGTAACTCTGTTGCGAGGAATTCCATTTGATAGTCCTGATGCGCTGAACTGCAGAGAGAAGGCACTCATAAACCACTGTATTCAGTTGCTGAACCGCACTCTTTTAGAGGCTTCGAAAAGTGGAAATATTCCTGGAGAAAAAGAGATTCATCAAAAAATTACAAAATTCTTTGGCTGGCAAGCATCTGAATGTTGAGCTGCAATTATTTTGTTTTCAGCCATGATTCTCATAAAAGACAGGTATTGAAGTTCCAGGGAATTGTTGTTTTGTTCATACTCCCCATCATTATTTTTAGATATACTGGTAAGTATCAAACGAAGCTGGTGTGATAAGTGTGTTTGTAAGTGGGCATGCATTGCATAGTAACGAATCAATACTCTAAGGCGCATGATTGATCGTGGCAAAATCGAAAACTCAGAGTAAGGAAAGTATGGTGTCATCCACTGGACATCAACAAATTGATGATCGACAGCAGGATGAAACTTCTGTTGTTGAGACGCAGGTGCGTTCTGGAAATGGTAAGGCCTTGAAGCTGATGCGCAAGGTGCGCAGTGGTCGTTTGCGACTGCCGATTACCCTGAGTGTGGTATTGATGTCTTTGAACATCGCATTGATGGTGTTCTGGATCGTGCTGGCCGCCCAAATCTATTGGTGGACTGCTTTGACGATCGGTACCGTCGTGTTTGCATTGATTTTGGTTGGATTAACTTTCTATTTGATCCTGACAATTAAAGAAGTACGTCTGAACCAGCGGCAGTCTGATTTTATCGATAGTGTGACCCATGAATTGAAAACTCCCATTGCTTCTCTCAAACTCTATCTGGAAACGCTGCAACTGCATTCGTTGTCAGAGGAGAAACGCGGCGAATTTTATGAGACGATGAAAGTCGAGCTGGAGCGACTAGATCATTTAATCTCCCAGTTGCTGGAAGTCAAACGCCTGGATGCGTTAGGCATGGAGTCCGATCCGGAAGATATTGCACTTGAACCATTAATCAGGCATTGTGCACGCGTGGAATGCAACCGACGTCATTTGGAAGTGGATCAAATTTTTGAGTTTGATTTTGAGCCCACCGTCATTCACTCGCGACGTATTTTATTGGAAATGATCTTTCGCAATGTGATCGACAACGCCATTAAATATGGTAGTGCACAGCCTCGGATTTTGGTTCAAGTTCGATTAAGTAAAGGCGGTCGTGTAATCACCCGCATTATGGATAATGGGGAAGGTGTTGATCCTGAAATTCGCAAAGATATCTTTAAAATCTTTTACCGCGGCGAAAGTGAACTTGAGAGGCGGAAAACAGGTACGGGTCTGGGACTGTATATTGTGAAAACTTTAGTACATTTATTGGGAGGAAAGGTAACAGTGCATGATCGCCTGGATGAGTCTGGGAGTGTGTTTGCCATCGATTTACCCGGGAGCGCGGAATCATGAAACTATTGGTTGTTGAAGATGAAAAAGCACTCTCGCAGGGATTGAAATTCAACTTCGAACAGGAAGGTTATACTGTTCTCACTGCAGAAGATGGCCCGACTGCCCTCAATTACTTCAGAGAGTGTTATGAAACAGATCAAGACAACATTGATCTTGTGATTCTGGATCTCATGTTACCTGGCATGAGTGGTTACGAAATTGCCAAGGAGATTCGCAGAATTGATGAAGTCGTTCCCATTTTAGTCCTCAGCGCACGCGAACTGAGCGAAGACAAAGCCTATGCATTTGACTGCGGTACCGATCAGTATATGACGAAGCCATTTGCTTTGCCCGAATTACTCAGCCGGGTCAAAAATTTGTTAAAGCGAAAAAGCCTGATTCAGCCAGTGACAAACACGTCAAAAACGTTGCCGGCCCTGTATCATTTTGGCAATGTGACCGTCGATTTTGAGTCGTTTGAGATTGAAGTCGGAGAGGAACGCAAGAGCTTGACAAATCTTGAATTGAGATTACTTAAGTATTTCATTGAACATGAAGGTATGGTACTCACCCGCTCTCAAATCCTGGAAGACGTCTGGGGGGAGCAATCCGCTTATGTCACAACACGTACGATTGACAATTTTGTTCTGCGATTACGCAAGCTGGTTGAGACGAATCCCGCGGAACCCGTGTATATTGTTTCCGTGCGTGGTGCTGGCTATCGCTTTATGCCAGAGGAATCTTCAGAGTAAAACTGTGAACAAACGTTGTTTTCTGGGCGTTGTTCCTCTGAATTTTCAATCTATTTTTCACTTTGACACAATTTTGACAGTTCTATGACGCTTACCAGACAACGGATTCCGACCTCATTGATAGAATTCTGCTGAAATGTGGGAAGGAGCAAAATGCTCATTCCCTGAATATGAATCATTGAAGCACCTAATCAAATAGCGAGGCCACGATGTCGAGTGTCACCCTGGAGGAACCTGTTGAAAAAGACTCGGCTGTTTCACCGCAAATCACGAAATCAAAAAAACGTGAAGAACGTGAGCAGATTCTTGCCAAGTTTCACAAGGAAAATTTGAAATGGAGTAATGTGGATTGGGTTGTCCTGTTGTGGATGATTGGAATCCATGTGGGTGCCGTCGCCGCCTTCTTTTTCATTTCGTGGCAGGCAATCGTCACTTGTCTGGTACTGCATTGGGCGACAGCCAGTATCGGTATTTGTCTGGGCTTTCATCGCTATATGTCACACAAATCCTTTAAGTTGAAAGCACCTGCAGAATTCTTTGTTTTACTGTGTGGAGTGTTGTCGGGTGAAGGTTCCCCATTAACATGGGCTGCCACACACCGGTTACATCATCAAAAGTCAGACAAGGACGGTGATCCCCATTCCCCTTTTGAAGGAACCTGGTGGTCTCACATTCTGTGGTTGTTCGTCTATCGTAGTAAAGAAATCAACGACAAATTCGCGGAACACTATATTCCCGATTTTAAAGATCGCCCGATGATTCAGTTCTTCGAAAAGACGTATCCTCTCTGGTTGGTTGCCTCTGGTTTTGCGATGTACGGAATCGGCTATGCTATGGGGGGCAATTATATGGGCTGGTCAATGTTGCTCTGGGGCTTATGTGCCCGTATGGCATTTGTCTACAACTCAACCTGGTTCGTGAATTCTGCAACACACCTGTGGGGCTATCGCAATTACGAAACGACAGATCAGTCGAAAAATCTCTGGTGGGTTGCCATCGTTGCTTACGGCGAAGGCTGGCATAACAATCACCATGCTCATCCTTCTGTTGCACCCGCCGGTCACCGTAAATGGGAATTTGATATTACCTGGTGGTCGATCAAGCTCTTGCGGGCTGTGGGGCTGGCATACGATGTAAACGATCGCATCCCTGAGCGAAATGCAACACCGGAAGTCGATCCCGAACCGGGAAAAAACGGGATTGTAGTTAAGTCGTAAGTGACATAACGTCTAGAAAATGTTAATTCAAAGAGCATTACCAGCGAGAATTGGTAATGCTCTTTTTTTATGGAGAGATTTTTTCCAAATAACCAGGACGCAAAATGTCTTCGCACCATTGAGCAGCGAGTAGGAGATCGTCAAATTTATCGGGGTGTCCTGTGATTTGAATCGCCAGCGGCATTCCTTGTTCTGTGACAGTGACGGGAATGGAAATCGTCGGAAAACCGGTCATACTCCAGGGGGCGTTCAGGCTCGGATCACCCGTCGTTGAGATATCAGGCGCAGCCCCAACAGTAGCAGGTGAGATTAAAATTTCGAATCTGGAAAAGAGTTTTCTCATTTGAGGGGCAATCTGATTTTGATAGTTCAAGCTTGTCTGATACATTTCATCGGTGACTGCCCTACCCGCGTCCAGAACCTGGCTGATGGCGGTGCCGTAAGCATCTGGCTCTTGCTCATAGTCTTTTCCCAGATTCTGAGCCATTTCATATTGCATCAAACTGAGATGGTTTTCGAGAATCGATGCAAACTCTGCGGGCAATTCACCATTTTTGACTCTCGCTCCAGCGGCTTCCAGTTTCTGTCTCGTTGTTGTCATCGCCTGACACATTGTTTCATCGGCTCTGCTTTCGAAGAAATCGGAGAGCCAGCCGATCCGTGGAGCCTCTTTGACCGGTTCAATTAACAGTGGAAGGTATGTCGCTTGATCCGTCATCGCATCCAGCATCATCACCAGGTCTGTTACGGTATGGGCGATAGGGCCGATGTGATCCAGATGCTCGGAAAGTAGAATCAGACCTTGGCGATCGACCATACCATAAGTTGACTTCAAGCCGGCAACTCCACAGAACGAAGCAGGTCTGATGATCGATCCGCCTGTCTGTGTTCCGACGGCTGCCAGACACATACCTGCGGCGACAGCAGCGGCTGACCCGCTGGAAGAACCACCGGGAGTATGCTCCTGATTCCAGGGGTTTCGTGTGGGAGGCGGGTCAAAACAGGCTAGTTGTGTCGTCACAGTTTTACCGGGAAAGATAGCGCCTTCGATTCGCAGGTTTTCGACGACTGTCGCATCCCGAATAGCGGGGGAATCTTCGCGTTCTGGAAAACCGGCTTTGGTAGGCATACCTTTAATATCAATGATGTCTTTGATACCAACGGGGATGCCATGCAATGGACCTCTCCATTTGCCTTGTTTCAATTCTTGGTCAAGAATTTCAGCTTGCTGGAACGCAGATTCCTCGTCGACATAGGCCCAGGCGTGCAGGAGTGGTTCTTTTTGTTTGATTTGTTCGAAACAGGTTTCTAGTAGTTCACGGCAAGAAAGTTGCCCTGCTTTCATAGCGACCTGAATGTCGGTGATTGTCTGGGGAGGTGTCTGAAATAGATTCATGTTCGGTTTCTGATGCATAAGTGAGGGTTGTGAACGGATTTTTGTGATTTTCGACGATTCACTTCCGGAATTCAAATGTCAGTGGCTTGACGCTTGAGAAATTAGCTTCATAATGCATGGTCCAAGCGTTAATTCGCTATCTATGAGGGGGCGAGAAGCTGTCTCCGAGTATGGTGGGGTAGTCGTTGACCGGGTCAGATCTTAACCGAAGCAGCCCACAATGGTTTATTCCAGGTGTACGAGGAGGCAGCTTTTCGCCCCTTTTTTATTTTTAGTTCGACTCGTTCGAGTCCCCGATGCAAATTCAGTATAATCTCTCACTGGATTGTCAGACCAGGGTCACGTATTGTGAATCACTCTGGAATCTGATGATTATCGTCATTGGAAGTTTGCCTCTTACTGATTCAGATCTCTGAAAACAAGCATGTCTAATAAATCGATACAGTATACGGTGTTGGCCCGTCGGTTCCGTCCTCAGAATTTCTCGGAAGTCGTCGGACAGGAAATGGTAGCCAAAGCCCTTCAAAATGCAATTTGTGCTGATCGAGTGGCGCATGCGTACCTGTTTACCGGCGCACGTGGAGTCGGTAAGACATCCATGGCGCGCATTCTGGCCAAAGCTTTGAATTGCCCGAATTCACAAGAGGGCATTCCGTGTGGAGAGTGTGAGGTTTGCCAGAATATTTCCGTGGGCAGTGACATTGATGTTTTAGAAATCGATGGTGCCTCGAACCGCGGGATTGATGATATCCGGTCGTTGAGGGCCAATGTAAACGTAAAGTCGATGCGATCTCAGTATAAGATTTATATCATCGACGAAGTTCACATGTTAACCAAAGAGGCATTTAATGCCTTATTGAAGACTCTTGAAGAGCCCCCTCCTAATGTGAAGTTTATTTTCTGCACGACAGAACCGAATAAGCTGCCAGATACCATTTTGTCTCGTTGCCAGCGGTTCGATTTTGGATACATTGAAGAGACCAGCATCTGCAACCGCTTGAAGCAGATTGCAGAATTGGAACAGGTCGAAGTGGATGAGAGTGCGATCCAGCTTGTGGCACGTCGTGCCGGCGGTTCGATGCGTGACAGCCAATCCATTTTTGATCAATTACTCTCGTTTGGCGATTCCCATCTGACAGCAGAAAGTGTGCACCGCATCTTGGGAACAGCCAGTGATGAGCGGTTGATTGAGTTGATTGACGCTTTGATTGACCGCAAGCGAGATGTGGCCCTTGCCCTGTTTGAGGCGGCTTTGAATTCTGGTGTGCAGCTCAATGAATTCGTCGATCAATTACTGAACTATCTAAGAGATTTATCAGTGGTTGCGACAGGTGCCGATCAGGTAACCTTATTGGCAATCTCTGAAATTAACCGTAGTAGTTTACAGAAACAAGCTCAAATTTGGGGAATTCAGACCTGTCTGGCTGCCTTTGAAATTCTGAATGAAGCACGCAATAAAATGTTTCGTGCCAGTCATGGACGAGCACTGGTTGAATTGGCATTAATTCGAATTTCGCTGCTGGAAGATCTGGATCAGTTGTGTTCCCTGTTGACAAATGGGGTACAGATCCCTGCCCTACCTCCCACCCAGCGACCTGCCTCGCAGCCTAAAGCCAGCACGCAAAACGCTGTTTCTACCCCTGAGGTGAATCCATCTACTCAGAATGAGCCTCCTACTCAAAAAAAAATTGAAAAAAAAAGTGAAATAAATTCGGTTGTAACACAAAATTCAATTGAAAGTGCTACTTCGACAGCTGAATTGATCCCATTTCGCGCAGGAGTGGAAAGTTTATTGTTAACGCAACTCATTGAAATCAATGAAGATCTGCTAAAAGACTCTTTGAAAGGAGTGGAGTCAATAGCAATTTCTGGGCCGAAACAACTGGATTTACAATTCTCTAAGAGCTATAATTTTTCAAAGCAATACTGCGAGCGACCGGAAATCATGGTCAAACTCGAAGGATCGCTGGAAAAACTGACTGGGGAACGAATCAAAATTCGATTACAGGAGTCCTCGTCAGAAAAGACAGCAGAGAAAGAAAGCAATTCAACGCTGACAAAAAGACGGGTTGAGCAGCGCGATTTATCGCCTGACTCAGACGAGTTTTTGCAGGAAGCACTTGCGGTTTTCAATGCGAAAAGTGTGCGGGTCAGTGTTTTAAATAAGCAAACAGAAGATGAAAAAGAGGATTCGTGACCATGTTCAAAGGACTGGGAAATATCGCCGGCATGATGAAACAATTTTCAGAGATGCAGGGGCGCATGCAGGAAATGCAGGAGAAATTGGGAAAGCTTCGATTTGAGGGTTCCGCCGGGGGTGGAATGGTTAACGTCGAAGCCAATGGTCAGCAGAAAATTCTGGCTTACAAGATAGATCAGACTCTACTCGACAGTGATGATAAGGAGATGCTCGAAGACCTTTTGACCGCGGCAACCAATCAGGCATTGGAAAAGGCTCGTGAAGGGGCCGCCGAAGAAATGGCTCAACTGACAGGAGGGATGAATATTCCCGGATTGGATGAGGCATTGGCAAAATTCAATCCGAATGCTTAGTACGTTTCTAACTGGCGATCGTTTTCATCGATCTCCAGATAAGAGTTCGCGATTCTTCAGTTGTAAAAGATTCAGTTTTATGTCGATACGTGGAAGAGAGAGTCAGTCTCATCCTTATGGTTCCAGTGTGGGACAATTGATCGATCAATTTGCCACTCTGCCTGGGATTGGTCGCAAATCTGCAGAGCGACTCGCTCATTATATTTTATCGATACCCGAAGGAAATGCGCGGCAGTTGGCTGATGCAATCATGGCTGTTAAACAGTCCGTACGGCCCTGCACCGTTTGTTACAACCTTACCGAAAATGAAGTCTGTAACATCTGTGCGGATACTCGACGGGACAAAAAGCTGGTTTGTGTTGTAGAGCAACCACGCGATGTGGTTTCTCTGGAAGCAACTAGTTCCTTTCAGGGAGTTTATCACGTTCTACAAGGACGGATTTCCCCTCTGGAGGGAGTGGGACCTGAAAAACTGACAATTGATGCGCTCGTTCGTCGTGTGAAGCAGGATGGTGTCAGCGAGATCATCATGGCGACAAACCCGACACTCGAAGGGGATGGGACGGCTTTATATATTTCAAATCTTTTAGAAAACGAAAATGTCGAAATTACCAGATTGGCGCGGGGGATTGCTTCTGGGAGTGTGCTAGAGTTTGCTAACAAAGAGATGTTATCTGATGCGTTACAGGGGCGACAACGTTTTTAAAAAAGACGCTGATTTTATTTACACTACATTACATATGAGTTTGGATTCGGATAATACATGCATCTGAATATTTCCCAGCAAATGAAACTGGGCCAGCAAATGAAGCTGGCACCCAGAATGATTCAGTCGATGGAAATCTTACAGCTTCCATTGCAGGCGCTGGAAGAACGCATCGACCAGGAACTGGAAGAGAACGTCTGTCTGGAACGTGAGAGTACCAACGAGAGTACCCCCGACACTGAGTCGGAACTTCTGCGTGATCAAGCGAACTCAGAATCGAACGGCCATGAGATTGACGAAAAAGAAATCATCGCGGGGAATGAGCAGAATAACGAGTCGGACTTTGAGCGTTTATTGGAGATGGCAGAGCAATGGCCGGAAGATAATGTAACTTCAGCCACGAAGCCTTCAGCGAACCGTATCAGTGATGATATGGAACGTAGTAATGACGCCGTTGCGAATATTTCGGAACGACAACAGACGATTAATGAATATCTGGTGGAACAGTTCCATTTCTTCAATTGCTCTCCGGAAGTGCGGGAATTTGGTGAATATCTCATTCAAAACCTGGACCATAATGGTCGGTTGCAAAGTTCATTACCTGAGATCGTACAGGTTTATGAGAAAAAAATCTCACAAGAAGATGCTGAAGCAGCGCTCCGTTTGATTCAAAAATGTGATCCTCCTGGCGTGGGAGCCAGAGATCTGAAGGAATGTTTGCTGCTCCAGTTGAAACCGGATGCGCCATTTCGAGAAGTGCTGGTCACATTGATTTCTTCTCATCTGGATGACCTGGGGCAGAATCGTCTTCCCGTGATTCAACGCAAAACAGGCTATTCAATCGATACCATAAAGAACGCGATGTCATATTTGCGTTATCTTGATCCCTTCCCCGGGCGTGGCTTTGAATCGGAACCTGTTTTGAAGGTCACACCTGATGTTTTTGTCAAGCGCGATGAAAACGGGAAATATGTTGTCGAAGTGGAGAATGAATACACGCCACCGCTAAGAATTAGCCGCTATTTTCAAAATTTATTACGTAACAACGCAGACGATCAGACCAAAGAATACATTAAGAAAAAAATTGATTCTGCCAAATGGTTGATCGAAGCCATTGAACAGCGTCATAGTACTTTGAAACGTGTGGCACAGGCCATCGTCGACTTTCAGACAGAGTTTCTGGATAATGGTCCTGAGCACATTGTTCCCTTAAAAATGCAGCAAATTGCAGATGTGGTCGGTGTCCATGTAACAACCGTTTCCAGAGCTGTCGACGACAAATGGATTCAGACTCCACGTGGACTCTATCCACTCAAGAGATTCTTTGGCGGAGGCACAAAGACTTCGGATGGAGAAGACGTTGCCTGGGGAATTATCCGCTTGAAGATGAAAGAGATCATCGACGCGGAAGACAAAAATAAGCCACTCAGCGATGATGCCCTTGTGGAGGCACTGTCTAAGGAAGGCTATAATCTCGCTCGCAGAACCGTGACGAAATATCGTAAAGCGATGAATATTCCTTCATCACGCCAGAGACGCGAATATTAATCATTTCTCTTTTGATCTGATAGCGAATGTTTCCAGCCAGTCCGTTTGAGCGAAGTTCGAGAACCATCTGTGTGGTGGAGAACGGCGCCCTGCTCTTGCGTAATTTGACCGATATGTTTCAAGTTAATTTGTAACGGATTTTGACTTACAAGTCGTTTTCCGTCTTCCGGCGAAACGGTAAACAGTAGCTCAAAATCTTCTCCATCCGATAAAGCATGTTGCAACCGAGAGGTCTGTTGCTGATCCAGAGAAACTCTGTTGCTAATGGGAATCTCTGCTGCATTAATTTGGGCACCTACTTTCGATTCGTCAAGAATATGGAACAGATCAGAGGCCAGACCATCACTAATATCAATCATCGATTTGATAGTCACGGATTGACTCAGCCGGCTTGCCTCATCCACTCTGGGGGTAAATGTGAGATGATGCGAATGGATGCTGCCACCTAACTCCCCGGTGACAAAAATCCAATCGCCGGGAGTACTCCCTGAACGTGTTACCGATTGTGCCTGTAGCGCGGTTCCAATAATTGCGACATTAATAACGAGCGGTCCCTGCCAGCTGTTTGTATCGCCGCCAATGAGCTGTACTTGAAATTCCTGTGCCAGATCAATTATCCCTTGCATCACGGCCTTAGCGAATTCTGGTCCTTTTGATTGTGGTAACGCCAGACTGACAAGTGCCGAATGTGGTTTACCCACCATCGCTGCGAGATCACTCAGATTCACGGCTAACGCTTTGCGACCTGCCAATTCAGGAGTAGCGGGTGGAAGTGTGAAGTGAGTCCCTTCCAACAGCATGTCAGTTGCCAGAAGTAGCTCGCGACCTTTGGGTGGTTGAAGGATAGCGGTGTCATCACCAATGCCCAGAAGATCTGTTTGTGAATCGGGGCACTGCTCACGAATCCATTGAATCAGGTCAAATTCGTGAAATGGAGGGGGCATGTTAAGCTTTTTAATTGTTTCTAGTAGACTATTTATCTGAAAAGAATCACTAACAAAATGTTATTATACCAGGATTATATAATCTACAGCGAGAGTCTGAATGCCAGAGGTTTATGATCTGAGTAATTTTCCAATAACCACTCTGACTTAATACAAAAAAAGCCCGGCACATGTTTAGATCATTGCGCCGAGCTTGATAATCGTATAAAGGTAGATGAAGCCAAGAGTCTCAATTAGTGGGAACTAGTGAGATTCAGTGGTAAATGGCCGTACAATGTTTCGTTTTTCCGAAGAATGTAAAACTTAAGCGGACTAAAGCTGGCCAGCTTTGAGTTGCTTAGTACGTAGGAAACATTGCTCAGATTGACGGTCTCCCAGATGTGCAGTCCAACCAGGATGTCGCCTCTTCGCATGCCATTGATGGCGGCAGGGCTTTTTGGACGAACTTCTTCGATCAACATTCCCCCTTCGTAGCGAGGATTTAGAAGATGTTTTTGTGTTTCAGGAATCTTTGCGATACGAATTCCAAGCAGTTCCCATGTTTTGTTGATGGTTGGGTCAGTCGAAACTTCTGTATTTTGAGCGCGAACAATGGGGGCACTTACAGGAGTCGTGCGAACAACATTTCCAACGTCTGCCAGAGTGATTTGAACGGTTTGAGTTTTCTCTTTACGTCGAATCAACAGGTCGATGGTGTCACCCACCTTGTGGCCCATTAAAGCCCGTTCCAGATCGGCACGGTCGACCACGTTAACAGAGCCTGCTTTCATGACAATGTCATCTTTTTGCAAACCTGATTTTTCGGCAGGACTGTTTTTCAGCGGTTGCTTGAGTACAAGCATCTGCTTGTCACCCTGCTTAACATCTTTGGCTTGAATTCCGTGATAAGTGTGGTCGATCAATTCGGTACTAATCAGGTTGGCAATAATTTTTCGAGCATCATCAATGGGAATCGCGAAACCGATTCGTTGTGCACCAGCGCGAATGGCGACATTGATGCCGACGACCTCACCATCAAGATTCAGGAGCGGTCCACCACTGTTTCCCGGGTTAATACTGGCATCGGTCTGGATTAGATTTTTGTATGATTGTTTTTCATTCACTTCAACATCACGTGAGAGCGAACTGATGATTCCGGAAGTGACGGTATGTTCGTAGCCAAAAGCATTCCCGACAGCAATGACGGTTTCTCCCAACATCAAATCTGAGGAAGTTCCTGGCGGCATTACAGTCAATTTTTTTGTGGGATTGATCTTGATGATCGCAAGATCTTCGCTTTGGTTTGAAGAAATAACTCGGGCGTTAAACGTGCCGCCATCTATCATTGTCACACGCAGGGAATCGACACCGTCCACAACGTGATGGTTCGTGACAATATAGCCTCTGGGGTCGACGACAATTCCCGTTCCCATTCCATTGACTTTTCGGCTTTTTCCGGAACCGAAGAGTGAGTCATCGGTACGAGCTGTTTTTTCGCTGTGGATATTCACCACAGAGGTTTTTGCACGTTCAATAGCTCGTACCAGCGGAGTTTTTCTGATATCGGAAGCGGCACTATGTTCACAAAACGCACCTAATCCAGTGAGAAGGAGAGCGGTGCATAGTGTAAATTTATAAAAACACTTAATCATTCGGTGGCTCAGTTCATCGAGGTGGCGGGCGATTACTCGCGTGTGTCCTAGTTCCATCTACCGACCGGAAGCGATCCATCAATGCTCCGTAGAACTGGATATCGGAATGATTTCTACAGTGTCTTAATCATGAACACATTCTCTGGAATAGTTTACCTAGTTGACAGTGCGTTAATTTGGATAAACAGTATCGATAATATGGCCTCGTCTTTGGGAAAAATGTGAGGCTGTCTGGAAATCTCCTCATGAATATTTTGCATATAAAAGCCGTAGCAAAGAGGAATGAGCCACTGGGGTAAAAATCGCCTTAAAATTCGTCCTGAAAAAGATTTCTTGAATCAGAATTTAATCTTTTTTGATTTTTTCGAGCTTCTTTTTTATTATTTTTTTTTGATCGTCAGGAGCCTTTTCAATCGCTTTTTTGAGGAATTTCACTGCTTTGTCAGTTTGTTGATTTTCAAGATAAGCTGTCGCTAAAGTATCGAGCAGGTTGGCGTCTTCAAATTCTGTCAATTCACATGCTTTTTGAGCATGGAGCACAGCTGCTGTCGAGTCACGAAATCGAGAGTCATCACAAGTGACGTAAAGCCAGGCGAGGTCATTGTGAGCAATTGCCGACGAGGGATTAAGCTCGATCGCCCTTTTGTAGTCTTTGATCGCAGATTCGAACTGTTTTTTTTGCTCCCAAACTGATGCACGATTGCTGAATACTTCGGATACGAAGTTGTTGGCTTTGATAGCCTGATTGAAATCCTGTAGTGCAGAATCCAATTGGTTCAACTCCCGGTAGGCAATTCCCCTGGCATTCAAAGCAGAAATCGTTTGAGGTTTAATGCGAATTGCCGCACTAAAGTCCTGGACCGATTTCTTGATTTCCTGGTTGTAAAAGTAAACCAGACCACGAATATGAAACGCGTTTGCGCTGGATGGTTCGAGTTTGATAGCACGATTGAGGTCTTGCAGTGCTTCCACAGGCTTGTTTTGTAAACGCCAGATATTTCCCCGATTAACATAGAGATGTGCATTCTCAGATTCCAAAGAGAGTGAAGCATTGAAGTCTACCAAAGCCTTTTCATATTGCTGAAGAGCCTGGTAGGCGATTCCTCTTAGTTGATAGCGATCAGCGGTAGGTGCCGCCTGAATAGATTGATCGAGAAGTTGAATCAGCGCTTCAGGGGCTTTGACATCAGTCTCTTTGATCCATCCCCCGAGAAGTGGAATCCACAGCCATTCTTGATTGCTTTGTGTGACAACGAGCACTTCACCAGGACTAACCTGATGAATAGTGCCGGTACCAGTTTTGATTTTTGCCGCTTTTGAAGTCACAATTTTAATTTTGGAAAAGATTTTTGGTCCTTCCAATCCATAAACGACCTCAAAATCAAGAATTACGACCGTCAAAACTATCAATATCGCCGCACAGAGTTCTCGTTTTCTTAACATTACGCTGGTGTCCAGGTCTACCTAATCGTTTGATTGTGAAAATTGGTACTTATTTTGATATAGTTGTTATAATTCGTAGTATTCCCATATTAACATGGTATCCTATAGCTTTATATAACTCTTTCCCAAACTAAAGGGAATTAGAAAATTGAGATTGTCATTTTTTTGGGTCGCGAACTACAAGTAACAATGAAAGGGGAGGAAAGTGAAACCAATGTTTAAGTTTTTATGTGCTCTGACGGCCATTACGATGATGACGTCAGCAGCTCAGGCTGGGAAATGCCGGGCGCAGCAATGTTGTGTGTCTGCTGCACCGTGTCAGACTGGATGTAATCCATGTGCGACCGTCGTCTGCAAACCACAATGCAAAACGGTCGAACGAACTGTGATGGTACCACAAATGGTAACCGAGATGCGCAAAGTAATGTGCACCGAATACCATCCTGAAACACGTCATCGTGATGTGACTGTTTACGATCTGGTTCCCGAAACGAAAGAAGTCACTCACACTTATACGGTTCATATCCCCGAAGTCCGAACGCGTATGGAAAAATACATTGCCTGTAAGCCAGTTTGGAAAACTTCAAAAAAGACTTACACAGTCAACGTTCCCTATTATGAAAAGCGGACAGGAACCCGTCTGGTTAAAAAGACAACTTGGAATGATGTCAAACAGGATTACTACGCGAACGTTCCTTATACCGAAACAAGAACGGGCACACGCCAAGTTCAAAAAATGGTTATGAAGGATGTCAAGCAAGAGTACTGTGTCAGAGTTCCTTATACAGAAAAGTGTCAGGGAACACGCACTGTTATGAAATGCGTTCCTGTGAAGAGTTACCGCATGGTCTGTGAAGATCAAGGGCATTGGGAAGAGCGTCCGATCAAGTCTGCCTGCCCTGCCCCTGCTTGTGGCGATTGTGGAACTTGTGACAACTGTTGTCAGACTGCATGTGCTCCGGTTTGCACACAGCGCGTCTGGGTACCTAAAATTGTCAAAAAGAAAGTCGAGTATACTTCGTATCAACGTAAGTGCGAACAAGTCCCTTATACTTATGAAGTCCAACGTTGTAAGTTGGAAAAGCGGACTCGTACTGTGAAAGTATGTGAAACCGTTTGTGTTCCTGAAAAATACACTTATCACGTTCAGCTTTGTAAGCGGGAAAAACGAACTCGCACTGTGAAAGTTTGCGAAGTGACTTGTGTTCCTGAAAAGTATACTTATCAGGTAAAGCTTTGTAAGCAGGAAACACGTACCTGTGACGTGAAAGTTTGCTCTTATGTCAAAGAAGAAAAAACACGTAAAGTGAACTACACGGTTTGTGTGCCACAGCAAAAGACCTGCACACGGAAAGTTACGGTTTGCAAGCGTGTACCGAAAGTGGTCAAGCAGGCCTATACTGTTTGTGTTCCCAAAACGGTCGAAAAAGAAGTTCCCGTTCAGGTTTGTCGACATGTCGCTAAAAAGGTCTTGGTCCAGGTACCTGATTGCGATGTAGACTGTGCGACCTGTAACTGAATGGATAAGAAAATAGGGTAAGATCTTGTATCTTCCTCAACAGATTCGAGCCTCATACTTTCGAGTATGAGGCTTTTTTTATAGACTGAGGATGAGTGGAGTGTCATTTTTGAATTTGGGGGTGATAGAGATCATAGGAGTGCGACAACGGACCACCTGAACAACACTTCCAACCCTCAATTTCGAGCTTGACAAAGCACTAGAGTGAAGCACTCCCTTGTTTACACGAGAAGAGAAAAGAGATGTCAGACGATTACTTGAATCAAATCAGGCCGGAACGATTTACATCAGAATTCGATGCTTTGTTAAAGACGGTATCAGATTACGCGCACCGTCCCGAGACAGAGCATCTCTGGCCCGACGGATCGTGGGAAGTACTCAAGCAAGCGGGCGTCCTGGGTTGGAATATCCCTCTTCAATTTGGTGGAGCCGAATTCAGTGCGATCGAGATGACATATGGCTATGCGAGTTTGGCAGAGGCCTGTTTAACGACAACGTTTGTTTTAACTCAGTTCAATGCGGCATGCCAGCGGATCAACTGGTCTGAAGATCACGATGTCAAAGCCAGAGTATTCAATGAATTAGCAACCGGGGCGAAATTTGCCACGGTGGGGATTTCCCATCTCACCACTTCCAGACAACACTTGAGTAAACCAACAGTGGTTGCAAAACAGACGTCAACGGGGTGGTTGTTGGATGGTTTTGTACCCTGGGTCACGGGAGCCGTCCATGCCGATTATATTGTGACCGGTGGCGTCTGTGAGGAGGGGACCCAAATCCTCGGACTGGTTAGTACGGGGTTGCAAGGCGTGGAAGTTCAGCCCGCGATTAATATGTTATCAATGACAGGATCACAAACCGGTCCCGTTAAACTCAATGAAGTGGAGATTTCTGCAGAAGATCTGATTGCCGGCCCGGTAGAAAATGTCATGAAGCGTCCCGATGGTCAGGGCGGCGCCGGTTCTTTAACAACTTCAGCGTTAGCTTTGGGTGTCGCCAGGAGAACGATCAAAAAATTGAAAGCAGAAGCCGACAAACGCCCCGATCTGGAAGAAATCTATCAGCCATTCAATGCTGAATGCGAGGAAATCTTTACCGATATGTTTGGTGCCTTAAATTCAGGAACGCTGAACAGTTCAATTTCTGAAAAGACTCGAGAGCGATCCAACTCCTTGGTACTTCGCGCCTCCCAGGCGTTACTGGCAGCTGTGAAAGGTGCGGGCTTTGTCAAAGGCCATCCGGCAGAGAGAGCAATCCGTGAAGCGATGTTCTTTCTCGTCTGGTCCTGCCCACAACCCGTCGTGCATGCCAACATGAAAGAATTTGCCTGTGTGCTTGACTGACGGTTACTATTTTTCTCCAGCCATCGCTTCAGCCAGATTCACAACATGGTCTCGCACACGTCGCAATGCATTCAGAGTTGATGTGTAAGAGACATTAATGTAGGGGTCGACTTTTTCCGCAGACAAATAATCCAGATGTTCTCGCTGCAACGTTTTGACTTTGCGTTTAATTTCTTCGCCGGATTGAACAGTCGCTGCCACGACATCAGCATTGTCTTCGATGTATGCCTTCGTGACATGCGTCAGTTGTTTCTCGACCATGTTGAGTAAATCAAGCAGCGAATCGTTATGCGCCTGGTCAAACACCCTGCCCTGCTTATTCAGTTTCAGCCTGAATTTCGCGATACGCTCCAGGTAATCGCTGATGGATTCATACTCATCTGCCATTCTTAACTGACAGCGCCCATTTGAGATGATTTCCTGTGGCAGATCCATCGATAAGAGATGGGTAATATAATGCGTGATTTCATCCTGCATGCGGTCCAGCTCTTTTTCATCTTGAAAGAGCTTCTCAACTTCTTCTGGATCTGGCTTTTCTCGTGACAGAATCCGGTTAAGTATCTGAGCCATTTCGTCACAGATTTCACCCATTTTAATCACTTCGCCACGAGACTGCTCAATGGCTAGAACCGGGGTTTCAAGAATGCGAATATCAAGGCTGGTCAGGTGTGAAATTTCCTCAGGCTGATCTTTAACGATACGCGTCAGTAGTTTTGCGATCTTTCCCGCAAAGGGGAGAAATACGAGTGTATTCAAAATATTAAACACCGAATGAGTGGCGGCAATCGCCTTGACACTGCCGGGGTAAGTCGCCTGACCATTGACCATGACAGCCTTTGTGACATCTGCATCAATCAGCCAGGGAATAAATTTAACATACCAGAAAAAGATTGTCGAAATCCATATCACCCCGCTGATATTGAACAGGACATGAAAATAGGCGGCACGGCGAGCATTTGTGGTCGTACCCAATGAGGCGAGTAATGCGGTGACTGTGGTGCCAATGTTTTCTCCCAGCACCAGCGCAGCTGCCGTCTCAAAAGGAATGAGGCCTGTCGCCGCAAGTGAAATCGTAATGCCCAGCGTGGCGGATGAGGACTGCACCAGAATCGTCAAAATACAGCCAACCAGCATACACTGATAAAGCCCCACATAGGTATTCGCCGTAAAGTGAAGAAACCAGTCTTGAAATTCCGGCATGTCTTTTAAGAATTTACAGGCTTCTTTCATGAGCTGTAGACCAAAAAAGACCATCCCAACGCCCATCACTGCCAGAGCCGTATAGCGCACTTTTTCGCGTTTGGTAAAGAGATACACAAATGCGGCGACACCCAGCATGGGGAGACCGTATTTGCCAATTTTCAGAACCAGAATCCAGCCTGTCACTGTCGTTCCGACATTAGCGCCCATGATCACGCCGATCGCCTGCGTCAACGACATGAGCCCGCTGTTCACAAAGCCAACAGTCATTACCGTGGTAACTGAACTGGACTGCACCAGAACCGTGACCAGAAATCCGACAATGGTGGCCAGAAGACGGTTATTGGTCACCGCGCCAATCAGTCTTCTCAGACTGGCTCCCGCAATAGACTGCAGCCCCTGGGACATGTATTTCATCCCGAGGAGAAAAATTCCCAAACCTCCAATGAGGGTGGTCGACATTTCAAACATAATATTCAGGGACCCTGTCGTGTTGACTCAGAACCCCAGCATTTTGTGTTGAGGAATGAGAGTACGCTTTGGTGTTCATTTGAATTGATAAGTGTTAAGATTCAGCCTATTTATTATGAAGATCTCTTAATATTACAAGCCTCGGACAGGGCAGTCTTTCAACTCAGTATCAAAATTTGGGAGCTGATACTTGTGAGATCGCCTGACGAACGGTAAATCAGTTCATAGAGCCTGATTGAAATAACAGAATCAGAACAGCAGCGGCTGAAAACAGGGCCTTTTCAAGTAGTTGCTCAACTTCTCAAGGCCCCCGTAGCTCAATTGGATAGAGTGCTGGCTTCCGAAGCCAGAGGTTGCTGGTTCGAGCCCAGCCGGGGGTATTTTTTTAGATCGTAACTCGTCGTGTAACGCAGCAAAGTCTTGTTTTCCCATGTTCTGTGCGAGGACGGGAGTGAACCTATGCCCCGCTCTACAAGCGAGTGCTGAGCCTGATTTTGAGCCATTTTTTCTGCAGATGATTTTGCTGCGTTTTCGAAATGTTTGTCAGTGACCTGCATGTAGTGTTCCATGGCAACTTTTTGGCTACGGCCTAACCATTCACAAACAGCCTTAGGCGGGTACTCGTCTAATAATTCAGTAGCCCTGGTACTGCGTAAGTTTTGAAATATCTTTGGCCAAGGCTTAATTCCTGCTTTTTGAATTATTTTTGTCATCTGAGTTCGTAAATTTGAATTCTCACCTCGATGTCCATCTGAGATAAGAAATTCATCACCTGTTTTATCGAGTTCAAAAGCATCTTCCAGGTACGGTCTGAGCTCCCAAAATAGTGGCATGACTCGTGATTCACCGCCTGTATGGTGCTCAGTTTTGGGACTATGGATGGTGATCCTTTCAGATTCCCAGTTGATGTCGGATCAACGTAGTCCGGTCAGCTCTGAAGGCATTCTCAAACCTCCATAGCGTGTTAGAGCGAAGATCAGACGCCATTCAGAATTGGGGCAAGCATTAATTACTTTTTGTGCTTCTTCTTCAGTTACAAAATAGAATCGATTCGGGTTTCCCTTTACTGTAGATTTCAACTCAGCAAATGGATTACTGGATATCAACTTTCCGCGTATGGCCGCATTCATAAATTGTTTGGTACGTCCACAACGTCGACGAATAGTACTTTCAGAATTTCCTGAATTGACTAGCGAAATATGCCAATCTTTAGCATCGCCTGAAGTAATATCTTTGAGGAGTTTACTCTCGCCAAAGAACTCAATTAAATTTTTGCCGTGTTTTCAAGTCGTTCAATAGTTCTTGGTTTTAAATCAGAGCGTCCTTTGATATATGAATCCAAAAAAGGTCCTAGTTTAATGGATTCCCTTTTGTTGATCAGTCCAACCTTTGCCAGTTTTTCGTTGAGTTTATCGCGCGGCTAAATAAATTGACCATACGGGGACATCCGTTTTCTGCCAGCAGGATAATGAGGTCCGCCTTCAGTTCGGCGTTGATGTCGTCGCACTGACTCCAGTGGGAATTGATTTACGAGTGAGATCTGTTCGCTGGAACTCTTGGCCGATACGCATTCTTTTAAAACAAGACGAACCGATTTTTGGATATGCTCTATGTACAAATAATCTCAAAGACAACGGTGTAAAATTTCTATACCCTTAGAAATATCACGAAAGTGATACTCTCCTTCTTCGACTTTGCCAAACGGAACATACAAAACATATTCTAGCTCAGTTTCTCTCGTGTTGGCATAGAGTTCAGCATACTTTTCTCCTGCTCTGGAAACATCTACTTTCATATAGCCTTCTTCAAAAAGATCGAGTTCGACAGTTGTCTTATCAATGGATTTAAGGATTGCAATTGAAAATACTTTCATAGCATCGAATTCAGAAGTAATGTCCTTCCAGTCCTTATGCCAATTGGGAGCTGTCCATGTATTTGGGTCTGAGTGAACCATTATAAACTCATGTATCAGAGTACTTAATTTCCGAGAATTGTCCAAAATTCACCATTAGGACGAAAAATGTACGTGATTCCGTCATCAACGTAGCGAATCCAATGAAGCATAAGCACGCCAAAGCAAATAAAAAGTGCCTGACATCTTTTTTCAGCTTTGTTACAGAGCAAGTTATTTTTCTTTATACAGCGAACAGACAAAATGCTGATAAAACGCGATATTATTATGGAGAGTTTGAAATAATATTCAGCTAATCTAAAATCTGTCCCTTAAGAAATGCACGAGGCCCGTCAAACATAATAAACTCAGCATTTTTAACCAATAAATGGCTAGGCGCTTCCGGCACAAGAAAATGAATTGTTACTATTTGGGTTCTATCCATTACAGGCTGGTCTTCCATTTCTATGACAAGACTCCAGGAAGCATCAACAGATCCTTGAGGACCATCTACCGAAGCAGGCGCGACTAATTTTGGTACAGATGGAATGTTTTTTCTTCCTCCTTCATCTTCTCGTAACCAATAGACGGTTGCATTTTTTTTGAGTTGTTCATTCATCACTGTAATTACTTATTTGATAGGTAGTGGAATAATACCTTCAAGAGCATCTAGTTCAAAGTACCGTGAAGGACCAAAACCATCTAGATTATTGCCAGGAGGAATAAATGTGGGAGTACCATCAGTGATATCTGCACCAAGAATTTTAAATTTCCCAGGACCATGCAAAGCATCTCCATGTCTAGTAGCTCCTTCGAGCGAATCTGAAAACCATTTACCCATAAGAGCATTTTTTCCTTGACTAAACTTACCTGTGTTTAAGGCATGAGCGTATTCATCAACACCAACAGCCCTGAATACTCTATAATTATTATGCACCAACGTTCCCAGAGAACCAACTAAATAAACATGTTCTCCTTGAACTTCGAGATTATAAACGGTTTCATTACCGGCGCGGGGGTTGATGGAAACTACTTGCCTTAAGCCGGCCAACGTTTGTACTTGCTCACCCGGTTTGAGATGCCCGGCTTCGACGAATTCGTTTCTGTCAGCAGACCATTAGCGGTGGTTGGCGGTGACGGTGGTTGGTTCTTTCTGGCCTTTAATTCTCAGGTTGATCAGGTTGCCGTCTGATTCGTGAATGAATTTTCCGGTGACGACGTTGCCGGGGCCCGATTTGATCGACGGGCACGATTCTATCGAAACGACTTTGGCTGGTCCTTTGGCACCGAATTCGGGGAGATCCAGGTCAATAGTTGCTCTTAATTTGGCCCCGTTGGATTTGATCCAGTCGAGCGGCCGCAGGAACTGCATGTCGAGGCGTTTGCCGTTGGCTTTGTGCATGGTGAGATGCAGCAACCGCCATTCGCTGGGGATGATCTCGGGTACGAAATCATCGACTTCATCTTGGATCGGATTTTTGCCCAACAGCCGCTCGCCAATTTGGATATCTTCAATCGCGGCGGTTTTATATTTGACGGGAGTATCCGTGAATTGAATTTCTGGCGTGGTACTTGTGGTTGGTGTGGCGTTTGTTTTATCACCACCAAAGAGGAAAACCAGAGTCCCCAGCAAGCAGAAAATACTGAGCCAGGATAAGGGGCCGATCAAACTAGAAACCTTAGAGGCGTTGATTGTAGTCTGTTGGCGTCGATCAAACATCGAAGATCCTCTATATAGGATAAGATTATGAAGTCGTCAGTGGCTATTATGATGTAATAAACTAAAGGCAATGTCCTTTAGTTTATTCTAAGAACAGAAATTTTAAATGTCTTGACTTTATTCTGCTCAGCTCGGTAAGAAATTTATTGAGGACAATGATAAGTTTATTTATCACCAGTCTGATTTTCCTGTCTAAACATTTTCAGCATAAGTGGCTCCATCTCTTGCAAAATGTTATCATAAAAAGACATTATCCTGATCTCTTCATCCAGATTAAGTTCTTCGATTCTTTCTAAGTAATACGGCCGCTCTTTTTCCCAAAAGTAACGATGTCTTTGAATGTTAGTTTCGTTTAGCAAGCTTGGAATGTTATGTAAGAAATTAATCTCAGCTTTAAGCCATTCCTTTTGATCCAATTCAGATGCTGTCTTGATTTCGATGAGCCCAGTATGTAATAATCGAATATAAAGTTTTTGAAGTTCATCTAGAAGTTCAATCATATGTACTCCTTCCTTAGTAAGTTAATTGGGAAGAAATATTGCAGGAAGCTGTAGTATCGGATCTGGATCACCGAGAGCATCTTTTCGTCTAAGAGCAGCTTCTACACGGGTAACTCCCTCGCGCAAATATATCTTTCTCCCTTTTTGTATAACTTCAATTGGTTTGTACAAATCCCAATCAAATTTACCGAACTTATTAAGTTTTTTTGCTTCAGCATATGGCCTGCTCGTTGGGTAGATTAGTTTCCTGATATCTACCATCCTTGTTCCAGGGTAATTATTATGCACCAAAGCGCCGAGAGAACCAACCAGATAAACGTGTTCTCCCTGAACTTCCAGATTGTAAACGGTCTCATTGCCAAAACGAGGGGTGATGGAAACAACTTGTTTCAACCCGGCTAATGTTTTAACTTGTTCACCCGGTTTAAGATGCCCAGCTTCAACAAATTGTTGTCGGTCAGCTGACCAGTAGCGGTGGTTGGCAGTAACGGTAGTAGCTTCCTGTTGTCCTTCGATCCTCAAGTCAATCAAGTTCCCGTCCGATTCGTGGATGAATTTGCCGGTAACAACATTTCCTGGGCCTGATTTAATTGGTGGGCACGGTTCTATCAAAACGACTTTGGCAGGGCCTTTGGCACCGAACTCGGGGAGATCCAAGTCAATGGTTGCTCCTAATTTGGCCCCGTTGGATTTGATCCAGTCGAGCGGCCGCAGGAACTGCATGTCGAGGCGTTTGCCGTTGGCTTTGTGCATTGTGAGATGCAGCAACCGCCATTCGCTGGGGATGATGTCGGGTACGAACTCATCGACTTCGTCTTGGATCGGATTTTTGCCCAGCAGCCGTTCGCCGATCTTCACATCTTTGATGTCTGCCGTTTTGTAGGGGATCGACGTGTCGGTGACTTGCGTCTTGGGTTCAATGTGTGAGACGGCATTAGCATCGGTCTTATCGGCGCCAAAGCCAAAGACCAGCGCGCCTAATAGACAGAACATGCTGAGCCAGGATAAGGGCCCCGTGAATCGGGACGATTTCGAATTCTCCGTCGGAGCGGGTTGACGTCGATCGGTCATCGAAGTTCCTTTCTGTGTCGGAGTGTTAATCGGATTTGAAGCAGTAATCGACGGCTGTTGCGGATTCGTCAACAAAGGTGGTTTCGTACTGATTGCCGCGCGTGGAGGAGAGCCGGATTGGATCAGTGCAAACTGCGGATTCGCCTGTCGTTGGTCCATGTACCGTGCATTAGTTGAATTTTTTTGAGCAGCCGTTATTTTGTCTGC
This sequence comes from Gimesia aquarii, assembly GCF_007748195.1. Lineage (NCBI taxonomy): Bacteria > Pseudomonadati > Planctomycetota > Planctomycetia > Planctomycetales > Planctomycetaceae > Gimesia > Gimesia aquarii. The sequence goes on along the minus strand of NZ_CP037920.1, from coordinate 3,929,714 downwards.
TTCAGTTCGATTAAAAACTACTTTTTGGGGGGGATTCAGGGGCAATGAAAAGATAGTCTTCAGCATATTGTCTCACCGACTTATTAGGTTGATCAGAAGAGCTTGTTAAAGAAAATTATTAACGAATGACCAATCAATATCGTCGGGAAAATGGTAGTTTCCCATTGCGTGCCTTGTTACAGGCCATTCTAAGACGGGCATGTCGTTCACTTGGAACATTTTTTGGTAAGAAATATCTCGAAGATTATTTGGTTGTGAGACATCAGAAACAATTTGTGCCAGTGTTTGCAATACTCTTTTATTCTTTGTTTTCTTAAAGTGATTGTTTAAGCAACCAACTGCGATACATCTCACCTCACTGTCGATATCAGTTAGTGCAATTGTATGGCAATCTTCGAAAAACTCTTCGGTTGGATTCCAATATTCTGACAACAACATAATAGCTGCCCGCCTAAGATTTGGATCATTGCCATGAAGCTGGTCAAGTGAAGCTTGTCGGCTTTGTGTCATTTCGTCTAGATATTCATCAGCAAGAAATTCTAACTTACGATTTTTGAAATTTTCTTTATAACGTTTATATTTAAGATCATTACAAATATCAAAAAGAGACTCCATCCATAACTTTGCTAACATTTTTGGAATCATTACTTCACTAATAGAGAACCTTCTTTTTAGCATGTCCTCTATTACATTTATGAATTTTGATTTATGAATCTCTTTTGTTTTTGATAATAGTCTAAACGCAGTACCACGAACTTGAGGCATTGGATCTTCAAAAGCTGCATGTTCATAGAAATCTAATACTGAGCCTTGATCAGACCATTTATCTTGTATTACACATAACGCCCCAACACGCATATGTAGATTAGAGTGAGTTAAATTCGTTTCCGCTACAGAGTAATGAGCTACCATCTGCCCAATTTCTTCCTCTGAAATAACTCTGAGAATACTGTCATCCGAAAAACGATATTCTTCGATTGTATTTTTATCTGAGACATCGAGGTTTGGATAAGTATCTAAGGAAGCTTCAATATCTAATTTGGCGTGAGTCAACAAAAAACCAAATGGTTTTGATGGATCCATTTCTGGCAGTTTATCCGGCATTATAATATTTTATTCTACACATTGACGTTAAAATAATTATACCAACTACTAACCTGGTAGAAGTAAATCAATTAGAGTACTGTCGATACCGATTTGGCGATTTAATTCTTCAATTGCATCATCTATGGAATTTAGCCGTTCTTTTGTAAATTCTGAGAATCCTTGTGCATCAATTGCATTTTGTGGTTTGGAACCTGAAATCTTCTTTCGTTGTACATCTAGTACCCGCAAATTTTCTCTAGCATTTTCTATTCGTTGATTTGCTTTAACAATTTCTCGTTGGGCAGGAGAAAATTTCCCTGGATTAAACCCTCCAGTTCCAGTTGTTTTATTAAAGTAGTTATTATGCACAAGCGTCCCAAGAGATCCAACTAAATAAACATGTTCTCCTTGGACTTCCAGATTATATACTGTTTTGTCATCTGCATGGGGATTGATTGAGATAACTTGCTTTAAACCCGCCAGAGTCAGGACTTGTTCACCCGGTTTGAGATGACCTGCTTCTACGAATAATTGACGATTGGCTGACCAATACCGGTGGTTGGATGTAACTGTAGTTAATTCCTGTTGATCTTCGATTTTAAGATCAATTAAATTCCCGTCTGATTCGTGGATGAATTTCCCGGTGACAATATTCCCTGGTCCCGTTTTGATCAGTGGGCACGAATCGATCAAAACGACTTTCGCCGGACCTTTGGCACCGAACTCGGGGAGATCCAGGTCAATGGTTGCTCCTAATTGGGCATTATTGGATTTGATCCAGTCGAGCGGCCGCAGGAACTGTATGTCGAGACGTTTGCCGTTGGCTTTGTGCATTGTTAGATGCAGCAACCGCCATTCGCTGGGGATGATGTCGGGTACGAACTCATCGACTTCGTCTTGGATCGGATTTTTGCCCAGCAGCCGTTCCCCAATGTTCACATCTTCAATCGCCGTGGTTTTATATTTGACGGGGGTATCAGTGACCTGCATTTGCGGTTTAACGTGCGTCACCGCGTTCGCATCAGTCTTATCGCTACCAATGCCAAAGACCAGAGCACCCAGCAGGCAGAACATGCTGAGCCAGGATATGGGCCCCGCGAGTCGAGAGATTTTTGATTTCTTTGTCGGAGCCGGCTGACGTGGATCGGGCATCGAAGTTTCTTTCTGATCAGAACTCATTTTCGATGAGGAAGTAGTCAGCAGAGACTGTTGAGGATTCATAGTAAGCGTTGAACTCTTCTTGTCTGTTTTCGGTTTTGTTGTGCCGGATCGCATTAAGGCGAATTGTGGGTTGGTCTGGTGTTGATCCAGGAATCGTGAATTCGTTCCCTCTTTCTGACGAGCAGTTGCATCCATCAGTTCATCGAATTCGTCGGTGGAGAACAAGCGATCCAGATCTGAGTAACTGGTTGATTGTTTTTTCCGTTTGCGGGCTACCTGTATCCCAGCTCCAACGATGCCAATCAGCACAAGTACGCCAGCACCCGCTTTGTGCAGTTCAATGCCTTCTCCTTCTTCAGCTGCCAGGCCGACTTGTGCTTGGAATCCACCCGGGGCATGCTCGGCGAGGACCACTTGTGTATCACCAACGAAACATTCAAAGATTCCCAGACCATTCGTAAACCTTCCCAAAATTGCTCCTACCGCCGGCGCAAAGTTGAGATAGTCCCAAATGTCCAATGTTTCACCATTGTACCATTTGCTGGCTGAATCATAAATTCCAACACCTGTTCCAGCGGCAGAATAGACACGAGCGGCCGTATATGCCCAGCCAGCGTGGGCAACATTACCGGCTGCTCCTCCGATAAGGAAGGAATGTACGACTCCCACAACGCGACCACCAGAATACGCATTTGATTGATAATCAACATAACGGAGATAGTCTTCGCCGACGATGGTTGAAAAATGTCCAAACAATAATGAATCTGCCCAGCCGGTCATGAAATTGACGGTGTTGTCCAGAGCGGGAGAGATATAATCGAAACCGATTGCAATCGCACCATCAAAATTTTCAAAGTCCGCGAGCGGCTTTTTTGATACGACGTCAAAATTGTATTGTGCTGTTACGAGGGCTTGTGCGCCTCTTTTTGCCGCTTCCTTGATGGCGAGTTGTTTATCCTTAGTTGTTGGTTGATTAATGGTACCAGCATTTGTAGCTACATCAGTTTTCATCTTTTTGATTTCAGCTGCCAGATCATCTTTTAATTTCTTAATACTTTTATCGATTTCGGTATGCGTTTTTGTAAGTCCCGCATTGGTTGCATTTTGAAAACGCATCAATTCTGCAGGCCAATGCGTATTACTATGATCCAAATCTGCCTGTGCTGCTGCTTTAGAAAAATCGCGATTTTTTTCTGCCGAATCCATCGCAGCAGTCATCCGTTTGTCTGCTTCATTTCGATTAAAGGTTTCTACAGCATCCACTTCATTGTGTGAAGCAGCTGCAGCCGCATTGATGTTGGCTTCAGCCAGGGTACGATAGGCGGCCGCTTCGTCAGTGACCCAAGCCAGGCCAGCAGCGGCTGCGGCATTCGCCTGGAGCTCTGCTTGACCTGCGACAGCATTCGCGGCCATCATCCAGGCGGTGACTTCATTTTTCGCATATAAATTCTGAGCCAATGCTTCTATAGAGAGTTGAGTTGCTTTGAGCGCCGCTTGCGTGGTTTGATAAGCAGCATAGGCATTGGCGACAGCAGTGACTCCCGGATCATTGCCAGATGCACTGATGATCGCAGCGGCACGTGCAGAAGCAACAATACCCACGGCAGAGGCATTGGCGGCGATTACAGCGTTGATGTAGGCGGGTTGTGCGCTCAGTATCGCATTTGCGGCGGAGGCATAGGCGTTGTTGGAAGCAACAGCAAATGCTTTGTCGGCCGCTGCAACATCACGCACCCAGTCGACATCAGCGTTGGCATAATCAAGTTGTAATTGCTCGGAGGCTGCAGCCAAGGCCAGTTGTTGTGCTTTGGCTGCGTCCACTTCAGAATGAGCATAAGCCGTTTCCGCAGTAATCTTATCATGATCTAAAGTATTTTGGATGGCGGCAACGCCTAAATCGTAAGTATAGACCGCGTCTGCCTTGGCATCTTCAAAAGTCTTTTTGGCACTGGCAAGGGCCATTTGTTGTGTTGTGAATGCTTGTTGTTTTTGGACCGCTGCAAGTGCTTGGTAGTCAGCAGTATCATGATTAAAAACATTATCTGCATTGATTTTGGCGTCTGCATTCTTTTTGTTTTCATCAGCCTTTTTAGTGAGAAAGGTCGAAGTAATGGGGGTTACAGTAGTGGTGTACGTTACGAATGCAGCTCGTTCTGCTGCCACATATGTATTATTTTTCGCATCGACCCATTTAGCCCATTCAAGTAGGTTATGTGCTTCTGCTGTGTAATAAGCTTTTCTTGTTTGCCAGATTGTTTCCTGAGATACGCCTGGTGTGTTCTCAACGGCTAGTAGTGCGGCCCATAGTGCAGCCATATTATGGGGAGGTGAAAAACGATTCTTGGCTAGATGCAACTCGTAAGCGGCCTGTGCTTCCGCTTTGTCATAAATGGCTTTCGCAGCTGCGATATCTTTGTCGTACTGCTCAGTGAGTGGCCCCATTGTGTTATGATAAGCTGTTGCAGCTGCTGTGACTGCAGCGTCGTAGGCATCTTTCGCCCCTTGGATATAAGTGGCTGTCTGTTGATCGATGGCAGCACGAGTGGTGTTATAGGCGTCGTTAGCAGCCTGAACTGCTGCGTCATAGGCACCTTGTGCCGTCTGAATTTCCTGATCTCGAGTGTCTGCTAACGTGGATTCTTCAGAATTATATGTGTCTTGTGCTGATTGAATCAAAGCATCTCGTGTTGTCGCAGCGGCAGAAACCGTGGCCTCGTAAGTTGCCTGCTCGGCAGCGGCAGTTGCCGCATATGTGGCATCAGCGGCGGCATATGCAGCTGCTTGTTTCGTGTCGGCGGCAACCAGTGCATCGGCATGGTCACTGGCGGCACTGGTAATCGCATTATTGTACACATTGATAGCCTGATCGACGGCCGCTTGATAAGTGGCGGCGGCGCTACTGAGAGCACTCTGTATGCCTGCCAGTGCGTTACCCAAAGCAGTGAGATAGGTTGCATCCGAATCAGCCGATCCCGGGTTATAAATGGTGTTCTGGTTTGCCGCCAGTACGGCATCCAGGGTTGCTTGTGCCGTGGCTAAATCGGCATCGTATTGTGCCTTGGCTCCTGCTTTTGCTGCGAGATAAGTCGCCTCTGCCGCTTGTTCTGCCGTTTTGTAGGTACTATTAGCAGCATCGACGGCCGTTTTTTGTGCTTGATTTGATGCAGCAATCGCTGAATCATAGGTGGAATCAAGGCTGCTTAATTGTGTCTGATATGTGTCAGATGCCTGTTTTGCAGCAGTGGTGAAAGCGAGGTCGGATGCTGCAATTGAGGCATTATAGGTTTGATTGGCAGCCTCAATGGCATCTTTGTATGTTTTGTTAATCGTGGCCTGACTTGCATTATAATCAGAAGCTGCTTGTGCTACCGCTTGTTCGTAATTGGCATTATTGGCATCGGTTGCTGTTTTGTAGGTATCTTCAATCGCATTGATTTCTGCTTGATAAGCTGCCTCCGCGACCTTCATGGCTGCTAAAAATTCTGCAGCGGCTGCTTTTTTCTCCTCTTCCAAAACGGCCTGGGATTCATTGTGGGCAGCAGCTAATTCTTGACCAAGACTTGCGAGCGTTTCTCCCATATCCTGTACTGCCTGATCATATTCCGCAGCAGTTTCATTGACTTTATCTAGTGCTTCATTTAGTGCATCACTGGGAGCATCAGGGTCTTCAGCGCCGACATTGATGCTGACTGTAATATCATCACTTTGTGAAATTCCATCTGTTACCTGATAAGTAAATGTGACAGTTCCGGTGAATCCTGCCTCAGGGGTATAGCTGAAGGTCCCATTTGGATTGAAGTAATCGATGGTTCCATTGGAGGGAGCACTGGTTAATGTGGCTGTGATAGCATCTAATGAGGTTCCATCATTGGCGAGCACACCAGAATCTCTGCCTCCGCTTCCGCCGACATTCAGTGAGCCATTATTGGCAACATCAAACGATTCCGGACTTCCGGTGGGGATATCGTTGGTAACCTGAAGTGATACCGTTGCGATATTACTTTCCAGAGTGCCATCCGTGACTTTATAGGTGAAAGAGTCGTTACCGACAAATCCGGCATTCGGAGTATAAGTAAATGTGCCATTTCCGAAGAAGGAAATCGTTCCATTTGAGGGAGCGGCGACTAGAACTGCCGTGAGATCCTGATTATCAGAGTCGGAATCATTATTTAAGACACTATTTCCAAATGTTGCTTTGATATCATGCTGCAGAGTATAGCTATCATCTGTGGCAACGGGGGCTGCATTCGTCATCTCGATGACCACAGTTGCGATATTACTGTTTGAGAATCCGTCTGAGACTTGATATGTGAAAGTATCGGTGCCGATATATCCTGAATTGGGTGTGTAAGTGAATAAGCCATCAGCGCCAAAGACAAGAGTACCATTCGTTGTTGTTGTCAGAAGCGTGGCGGTGAGATCGTCTCCATTGGCATCAGTATCGTTTGACAACGGAGATTGACGGATGACCGTTAAGCCTTGGTCTCCTACATCTGACGCAAAGAGGTTATGTTCTCCACCGATGAGCATTTTTCCTTGCAAGATTTGATAGTTATCGTTGTTTGCGACTGGCGTACTATTCGTGACCGTAAAGGTCACCGTTGCGATGTTGCTGAGCTGTGTGCCATCAGTAAGCTGATATGTGAAGCTGTCTGTGCCGACAAAGTTTGCATTCGCTGTGTAGGTATATGAGCCATCTGAGCTAAATGACAAAGTACCGGAAGTCACATTGGTTACAAGAATGGCTTCCAGAGGATCATCATCCGGATTTATATCATTACTCATGACCGTGTTGGCTACGATCCAGTTATCCGGCAGTTCTTCCGTCCCCCCTGCTCCACCCCCTTCGGGATCAGTGGCAGGTGGGAAGGCATACAGAATCGATCCATGCTCGAACGTGAAGTTGTCATCGTTGGCAACAGGGACATCATTTGTCACATTGATCACAACCGTAGCGGTATTGCTTGTGGAAACACCATCTGAAAGTTGATAGGTAAACTGATCGGTTCCGGAGAAGCCTGCATTCGGAGTGTAGGTAAAGGAACCATCGATTTCCCAGGCAAGCGTTCCGTTAGTTGGAAGAGTCAGCACACTGACTGTGAGTGTGTCTTCATCTCCATCTGTATCGTTTTCGATCAAGCTGTCGATACCGGCGACCAGGACGATTTCTTCACCCATTTCACCAGTTCCCAAAATGTCGGGAAGTCCTGCCGTAAAGTTCTGGTCGTGGGTGGTTGTATAAGTATCATCAACAGCCACAGGAACTGTATTGGTCACATTGATGGTGACGGTACCGATACTACTTTCATTAACGCCATCGCTGACTTTATAAGTAAAGCTGTCAGTGCCAACAAAACCCGCAGTGGGTGTATATGTGAATTGCCCTACCGAGTTAAATGTGAGTGTTCCATTGGTGGTAGAAGTGACGAGGATCGATTCGAGGAAATCGCCATCTGCATCGGTATCATTTGATAAGACCCCTGGTGGCGTTACCGGTAATTCTGTTTCGGAATCAATCAGATCCAAAGCAGATAAACTGGTATCATGAACGATAGAGTAAGTATCATCGACTGCCTGCGGAATTGCATTTTGCACATCTATCGTCACGGTACCTGTTGTCGCTGAAGTTTCAGATCCTGAGACAAGTTGGTATGTGAAGGAATCGGCTCCGACATAATCATCGTCTGGCTGATAAAGGAAGGAACCGTCCGAATCGAGAATCAGTGTTCCATGTAGTGGTCCCGTTACCAGTTCGACTTGTGTTGAAGCATCTGTGCCAAACTGGTCGTTGTCCATGACGCCGGGAATCGCGGTTTCCCCTTCTGCGACGGGGTAAGCAGCTCCCACATAGGTGGTTGTATTCTTGGAGACGTCGACGGAATCGTCTACCGGGACCAGCGAAACAACATTAATCGTTACGGTTCCGGATGACGTTTCTATACCATTATCAAAGATTTTATACGTGAACTGGTCTGTTCCTGTGTAGCCTGCATTCGGAACATAAACGAAGGAGCCATTGGCATTGAGTATTAACGTGCCGTTCGTGACATCTGTATCGAGTGTGGCACTTAAAGTCGTTCCCGCGAGGAAATCCACACCTTCTAATACGCCTCTCGAAGCACTGACATAGAGATTGTTGTTTTTGTTTGCAGAGAATGTTTTTGTCGTTCCTATTACAAAATCAGACTGAACTGTCATGGTGACAGTTGCTGTGTCTGTAAAGCCATTTGAATCCTGGATTGTGTAGATGAACTGATCTGTTCCAGAGAAGTTAGTGTCTGGAGTATAAGTGAGTGTGAGAGCAGATGTATGCTCATCGATAGACCAGTCGACGGTTCCGTTTAACGGTTGAGTTGCTGTGACAAAGGAGATGTTGTTTCCATCGGGATCGGAATCGTTTGCCAGAAGGTTGAGGGTTGTGGCACTGCTGTTTTCATTGACAGTGTATGCATCGTCTACGGCAATTGGTGCTTGATTATCTCCCAGCGTCAGTTGCAATTTATATGCTCCCCCTGTTCCAGCAACACCGCTGTCCTCTAGTGTGGCGTCATAGCTGCCATTGGTACCTGCAGAAACACCGAGATAATAAATGCCAGTACTTGAAGCTGTAAATCGGAGTACAGGGTCACTGGATTGAACGCTTGTGTTGGGATCAATGGCTTCATTATTGAATGCAAGTTGATTACCACTGGCGTCAAACAAGCGAAGGTAGCCATTCAAACCACTGAGTACGGAAGCATCGTCTAAGAACGCAGCATCAAGATCGGCAGTGAGTAAATCACCCGCAGTGAGATTGATTTCGTAAAGATCGACATCAGTTAAGCCATTTTGATGATCGTTGATTTCGCCTGTATATTCGACAGTGGCTCCATCAATTAACGCTGTGGTGATGGCAGAGGAAGTCGTATCATTCTTTTCAACGGTAACAACGAACGATTGATCAACCGTAATGTCATCAACGTTTCCTAAGATACCATCATCACCAGCGTCAACCACAGACACAGTAATTGTAGCAGTACCGCTATTCACACCGGCTGCAAAATAGGAAATTGATCCAGTTGAGTCATTGGGGTTGTAGCTGACCGTTGGATTCAAAACTACTGAAGTATTATTACTGGTAGCGGTAATGCTAAGCGGATGTGATTCTCCTCCCCCGGTTGTAATGCCTGATAGATTGATTGTTTGTAAACCTGCTGTTTCATCGATGGCCGCTGGATCTGAGATGGCGTCCAGGGTCGGGGCATCGTTGACGCCGGTGACGGTGATAGTGACGGTTCCGGTGTTACTGACAGCCGCATGGGCATCGGTGGCGGTATAGGTGAAGGTGACCTGGCGTGTTTCTCCGGCGGCGAGATCCTGGAAGGCGGCGCCGGGATCGAAGGTAAAGGTGCCATCGCCATTGGAGTTGGCGGTCCCTTCCGCAGGAGGCATTACGATGTTGTAAGTCAATGTGCTGGCATCGTTGTCGGTGTCGACATCAGAGGCCAGGATGCCGGTGGTGACAGCCACTCCATCTTCTGTAGCGGCGATGTTGGCGTCTGAAGCCACAGGCGCATCGTTGGTGGCAACGATTGTAAAGCTGACGGTCGCTGTGTCGGTTCCCCCCTGACCATCACTGAGGGTATAAGTGAATGAGTCGGCCTGATTGGGATCACCGACTTGCATATC